>JBCNPI010000290.1:0-7731 GCA_039593415.1 Rhizobium sp.
AGTTCAATGCCTGGCATGATGAGACAGGCCTGCCGCTCACCTATCTCTCGCGCATCTGCGCCTTCTCCGTCGGAATGCCGGGGGAAGAGCCAAGGGAAGAGAACGAGACCTGATTGATCTGGTTCCTCGAATGATGTTGGATCGCGTCCCACATAGGGAGAAACGGAATGACGACCGACAGCAGACCCTTGGCCATCAGCGCGCCGGAGCCGCGCTCGCTCGAGCTTATCTTCACCAAGGATGCACTTTCACTCCTTCATTCGAAATATCGCATTGTCGAAGCTGATCCGAATAATATCGCCGGGCTGAGCGACGAGGTGCTCGGCGAGGCGCGCTACATCATCGGCCAGCCACCCTTGTCGAAGGAAGTGCTCGACCGCATGCCGCAGCTCCGCTGCATCCTGAATGTCGAGAGCAATCTCATCAACAACATGCCCTATGAAGTGCTCTTCGAGCGCGGCATTCATGTCGTCACCACGGGTCTGGTCTTTGCCGAGCCGGTCGCCGAGATCGGCCTCGGATTCGCCCTGAGCCTGGCCCGTCAGATTGCCGATGCCGATCGGGACTTTCGCGAGGGCAGGGAGCTTTGGGGCGGCGATGGCAATACCAGCGCCCGGCTGATTTCCGGCAGCGATATCGGCATTGTCGGTTTCGGCGATCTCGGCAAGGCGCTGAACCGGGTTCTCAGCGGCTTCCGCGCAAATATCAAGGTGTTCGATCCGTGGATGCCGCCTTCGATCCTCAGGGAGCACGGCGTGCAGCCCGCCGGATTGGACGAGGTGCTGTCAGGCAGCGACTTCGTTTTCGTGGTTGCGTCCGTCACCAGTGAGAACAAGGGGTTTCTCGGCGCGGAAGCCTTCGCCAGGATGCGCAGGGGAGCGGCTTTCATATTGCTCAGCCGTGCCGACGTCGTCGATTTCGACGCGCTGATGGCGGCGGTCGCCTCCGGCCATATCGTCGCGGCTAGCGACGTTTACCCCGAGGAGCCGCTTGGCCTTGATCATCCCGTTCGCAAACTCAGAGGTTTCCTCCGTTCCGCCCACCGCGCCGGCGCGCTCGACAGCGCCTTCAAAAAGATGGGCGAGATGGTGCTGGAGGATATGGATCTGATGGATCGCGGCTTGCCGCCGATGCGCTGCAAGCGTGCCGAGCGGGAGACGGTATCGCGCATGCGCTCGAAGCCGGTGACGCGGAACTGATCATGGTTCTCCATTCCCGGCACAGTATTTCCCCGGGCCGGGAATAGGTTTGTTTCGACGGAGCTAGCGACGATCAAGCCAGTTTGCCAGGCGATCACCCAGCCATTGCATGCCCCAGACCAGAATGATCAGAATGATGACGACGGCGATCATCACGTTCGTTTCGTAGCGTTGGTAGCCGTAGCGGATGGCAAGGTCGCCTAGGCCGCCGCCGCCGATCGTGCCGGCCATGGCGGATGCGCCGATCAGCGTCACCATGGTCACGGTGAAGCCGGCGACGATGCCGGGCATGGCTTCCGGTATCAGCACCTCGCGGACGATGGTCCAGCGATTGCCGCCCATGGCGCGCACGGCATCGATCAGGCCGCGATCGACATCGCGCAGAGAGACCTCCGCAACGCGAGCATAATAGGGGATCGCGGCTATGGTCAGCGGCACGATCGCGGCGGTCGTGCCGAGCGCGGTGCCGACGATCCAGCGCGTTAGCGGGATCAAGGCAATGAGCAGGATAATGAAAGGCACGGCGCGGAAACCGTCGACCAGGACACCAAGAACGCGGTTGATCGCACCCTGTTGGGCAATGCCGCCGCGGCTGGTGACGACGAGGGCAAGGCCGAGCGGCAGACCGATAATGAGCGAGAGAAAGCCGGATGCGCCCGTCATCCAGATCGTCTGCCAGAAGGAACGCCAAAGCAGGCCGAGGATTACGTCAGTTGTCATAGCCTAGAACCTCCACCCGGGCGGAACGGGCTTTCAGAAAATCACTGACCTGCGTCGGCAAGGTTGCGTCACGCGTCGGCACCGCCACGAAAAAGCGGGCAACGGGCTGGTTCTGGATATGGTCGATGCCACCGTGGACCAGACGGAAGGAGCGGGGAAGAGCAGCCGAAAGCTCGGCGAAGAGGGCGCCCTGTGCGGCAGGGCCGGCAAGATCGACGCTGAGGATGGCCTCGGTGCCCGATGTCGGGGAAAGGCGAGCGGCAATATGGTCAGGAAGCTGCCGACGGGCGCCGCTGAGCAGGCTGGCGGTGATGTCCTGCTGAGGATTGGCGAAAACGGTCCACACCGAACCCTCTTCGACGATCCGGCCGGCATCGATGACCGCGACGCGATCGGCGATCGAGCGGATGACTTCCATCTCATGGGTGATAAGCAGGATCGTCAAGCCGAGCTTGCGATTGATGTCCTTCAACAGGGCCAGGATGGCGCGGGTCGTTTCCGGATCGAGCGCCGACGTCGCTTCGTCCGACAGGAGAATGGCAGGCCGGGCGGCAAGAGCGCGGGCAATGCCGACGCGCTGCTTCTGGCCGCCGGACAGCGCAGATGGATAAGCCTTGGCCTTGTCCGCGAGGCCGACGAGATCAAGCAGCTCGCGGGCGCGCTGCAAGCGTTCGGCCTTGGCGACACCCTCTATCTTCAGCGGCAGTGCGATGTTTTCCTCGACGGTTCTGGACGACAGCAGATTGAAATGCTGGAAGACCATGCCGATGCGGCGGCGCAGGGGCTGCAGCTCCTTTTCCGAAAGGCGGGCGATGTCGCGGCCCTCGATATGGATCTCGCCGCTATCTGCGCGCTCCAGCCCGTTCAGGCAGCGGATCAGTGTCGATTTGCCAGCACCGCTGCGGCCGATGATGCCAACGATTTCGCCCCGCCGCGCGGTCAGCGATATGCCGTCCAGTGCCGGCGTGGTGCCGAACCGGCGGCGGACATCGACCAGGCGGACGATCTCGTCTCCCGCCGATTGCGGCGGGGCCTGCCCGTCTGTGGCGGTGGCTGGGGTGAAGGAATTCATTCTGTATCTCTTTTTGTAAGAGCGGCCTTTGAGAGTTCGTTGAGACCATTATACCCCCTCTGTCCCGAAAGGGACGGAGGGGGGTGCACACTCTCCACCAACTTCTCAGCTAACTTCATCGCATCCTAACTGGAAAAACATCAAAGGCGGCCAGGGCATGATGCCCGGCCGCCCGCCGTTCAGCGCCGTCCTAATATCAATAGGCGCTCTGGCCGGTTCCCTTGTAGACCTTATCGAACTCCGCCTTGACGGTATCGTTCTGATAGGAGGCAACCAGCGTCTTGACCCAGGGCGCGTTCTCGTCGCTCTGCTTGACGGCGATGAAGTTGCGGTACGGATTATCTTTCGTCTGCTCCTGCGCAATGCGGTCGTTCGCCGAGAGCCCTGCTTTCAGCGCCCAGTCGGTGTTGACGACAGCTGCGTCGAGATCGTCGATCGAGCGGCCGACGATACCGGCATCCAGCTCCTTGATGTCGACGTTCTTCGGATTCTCCGCGATGTCGGCGGTGGTGGCGAGGATGCCGGTGCCTTCCTTGAGCTTGATGATGCCTTCGTGCTGCAGAACGAGCAGCGCGCGTCCTTCGTTGGACGGGTCGTTCGGCACCCCGATGGCGGCACCCTTCGGGAGCTCCGCCACGGTCTTGTACTTTTTCGTGTAGAGGCCGATCGGCCAGATGCCCGTGTAGCCGGCAACGACGATGTGATAGCCGTGCTGCTTGATCTGGTTGTCGAGGTAGGGCTTGTGCTGGAAGGCATTGGCGTCGATTTCGCCGCGCTCCAGAGCCTCGTTCGGCTGGGTGTAATCGTTGAAGACGACCGGCTCAACCTTCAGGCCCTTCTTGGCGGCTTCAGCGACCACGACGCGCCAGACATCCTCATCCTCACCGCTCATGATGCCGACCTTGATCGTCTTGTCTGCAGCGAAAGACGGCATGGCGCTTGCCGTCAAGCCGAAGACGGCGACAGCGGAAGCGAGGAGGGCGGCAAGGCCGGCGCGGCGGGAAAAGCGCAGCGCGTCGAGACCTCTAGAAAGCTTTTCAGTCATGGGAAATCCTGTTGCAGATGATCGAGATCGTTCTCTCGTTGACATCAGGATCATTTCAGACCCGCGCTCAGTCCGCCAAGCAGGATCATGCGTTGTGCATTGTCGTTCTGAAAAACTCTTTTCGGTGCAGCGCAAAAGGCAAACTAATTTTCTATAAATACCATAGATTATTTATGCGGCAAAATAGGTATTTGCTCAAATATTAAGCGCTTCAGCGATGGATAGGGTCTTTCCAGAGGACCTCTTCCGGCTTTTCGACCGGTTCGATGTCGAGATTAACGACAACCGGATCCTGGCCGGAGCGGACGAGGACACATTCCAGCGTTTCATCGCGGCTGGCATTGATCTCCTGATGCGGCACATAAGGCGGCACGAAGATGAAGTCGCCGGGGCCGGCTTCGGCGACGAATTCCAGATTTTCGCCCCAGCGCATCCGCGCCCGGCCTTTGACGACATAGATGATGCTTTCGAGATCGCCGTGATGGTGGGCGCCGGTCTTGGCGTTGGCGTGGATCGTTACGGTTCCCGCCCAGATCTTTTCCGCGCCCGCGCGGGCATGGTTGATCGCGGCCGCGCGGTTCATGCCGGGGGTCTGCGCGGTATTCGGATCGAGCGCATTGCCGGGGATGATCTTGACGCCGTGCTCACGCCAATCGACGGGCTGAGTGTCGTGATCGTGCCCGTGTCGATGCTCATGTTCATGATCGCCGCACATGGTGTTCCCTTTGCGCTTTGAGAGAGATTCGCGTGCCTTCTACCAGCATACAGCAATTTCATACTACGCGAAGCCATTCAAAAATAAAGGGAATTGCAGAAAGTTATTATTGAGGCTTTTCAAGTCGAGATTAATCTATAGACTTGATCAAGTTACATGACCGGTGGGAACATTTCGTGTGTATCCCGCGTTGCGCCGGTCGCAAGATGGTTTGCCGCGCCACAGCCCCTGTTTCGGGTGCGCCAGACTGCAGAAGCAGCGCTTGAGTCTCGGAGGAGAGACCATCGACTTTCATACATGCGCCGGACTTCCAATTGAAAGGAGACAGACATGTCGAATGCCTTGCCGCCCCTTCATGAGGGTCATGCCCCCATTACCCTGCAGCAGCTCTTCCGCGAGGCGCTCTATGCCTTCGAGGAATGGGACAGCGAAGTCACCGAACCGATCGTGACGTTCGAGGGACGTATCTATCCCATCAGCGTCGTGTTCGAAGCTATGCGCGAATGCACCGACATCGTGCCTAACAATATCGTCTCGGCCGTAACCGAGCGGTTGACCAAGCCCTGGGAGGGCGAAGGTCCGCTTGACACGATGACCTTTTCGACGGCTGCCCGCGTGATGGGCGTTTTGGTTCGCAAGAGGCTGTTGGCCGTGAACAACGGCCTCGACGTTACTGCCATGGCTGGAGACGCCAAGGCTGCGGAAAAATCCGACCGCTGAAAAGCGAAGGTACTTATGGAAGGTCCGCCGGTACGCTGGCGGGCCTTTTGCGTTTTCAGCGGCTGCCGACGTCGAATTGCGGATCAACGGGGATCTGCATCGCCGTGACCAGATGATTGGTCTGTCCGGCCAGTCCGATGACCGCCAGCAGCTCGGCGTGCTGGGCATCGGTCATGCCCTTCGCCTTGGCAGCGGCCGTGTGGGAATGGACGCAATAGCTGCAGCCGTTGGCGGTGGAGACAGCAATGTAGATCATCTCGCGCACCAGCGGATCGAGTGCGCCTTCCGCCATCATGACTGTTTTCAGCCCCTCCCAGGTGCGTTTGAGGAGCGCTGGATCGTTTGCCAGGCCGCGCCAGAAATTATTGACGAAGTCGGATTTTCTGATTGCGCGAATGTCGTCGAATACAGCCTTGACCGCCGGGATTGCTTCAGCTTCCGCGTCGTTGAGCAACTTGACTGTCGCCATTCCTTATCTCCTTCAGCAACTCTCATCATGTGAAGCATAGTGCATTTGGCAACAACATGGGTGAGCAGCGCTCCCATTGTCCCGTCTCTTTTCATTTGCAAAGAACATCCATATGTGAAAATACTATTCACATAAGAAAATTGAGGCTGACGCAGAAACCGGTAGCGAGGATTATCCTCAAGGCGGAGAGGCGCTTTGGGCCGAGGTGAAGCCAGGGGAGTGGGTATATTAATGGCGCTGAAGAAGGACTTGCCGCTGGCCGGGCTCGTCGTCGTCGATATGAGCCAGTTCCTCTCCGGTCCTTACTGCACCCTGCGGCTGATGGATCTGGGTGCCCGGGTGATTAAGATCGAGCGTCCCGCCGGCGGCGATCTCTCACGCGGTCTCTATCTCAGCGACCATGAGAGCGGTGATTCGACGATCTTCCATGCCATCAACCGCTCCAAGGAAAGCCTGGCGATCGACCTGAAGAACGAGCGCGACATGAGCGCGCTGCGCAAGCTCATCTCCAAGGCCGACGTACTCGTGCAGAATTTTCGCCCGGGCGTGATCGAGCGGCTGGGGCTGGACTATGAGGCCGCGCGCAAGCTCAATCCGCGTCTGGTCTATTGCTCCATCAGCGGTTATGGCGATGAGGGGCCTTGGGTCTTGCGGCCGGGGCAGGATCTTCTGGCGCAATCGCGCTCCGGCGTCATGTGGCTGAACGGCGACGAGGGGCAGGGGCCGGTGCCTTTTGGCCTCGCGATCGGCGATATGCTGGCGGGTGCTGCTGCTGCTCAAGGCATTCTGGCCGCGTTGGTGCGGCGCGGTGTGACCGGCGAGGGCGGGCTCGTGGAGACCAGCCTGCTCGAGGCTTTGGTCGATCTGCAGGTGGAAGTGCTGAGCGTGCACATGAACGGCGGCCATAGGCTGCCGAAACGATCCCATGTCCGCAGTGCCCACGCCTATCTTTCCGCGCCCTATGGCGTCTACCCCGCCGCAGACGGCTATCTGGCGATTGCCATGACGCCGATTTCCAAGCTTGCCGATCTGCTCGGCATGGACGAGCTTGCGCCCTATCGCGACGATCCGAAAAGCTGGTTCACGGCGCGCGACGAGATCAAGGCGCTGATCGCGGTGCGCATTGCCACAGGAAACGTCGACGACTGGCTTGCGATCCTCGAACCTGCCGACATCTGGTGCGCCAGGGTGTTGAACTGGCCGGAGCTTCTCGGCAGCGAAGGCTTTCGCGTTCTTGACATGCTGCAGACGGTCGGGCGCGATGATGGCGTCAACCTGCACACCACCCGCTCGCCCATCCGCATCGACGGGCAGCGGCCGAAATTCGAGCGTGCGGCCCCGCACGTTGGCGAGCATAATGCGGCGCTCTGGGAGGAGTTCGACCTTGGCTGAAGGGGTTGAGAGGTTGCCGATGGATATAGAAGGAGTTTTCCAATGACGCGCATCACCAATCTTCGCGTTTTCGATTTGCGCTTCCCGACATCGCAGAGCCTCGACGGTTCGGACGCGATGAATCCGGATCCGGACTATTCGGCAGCCTATGTCATCCTCGATACCGACAAGCCGGGCCTTGCCGGCCATGGCCTCACCTTCACCATCGGCCGCGGCAACGACATCTGCTGCATGGCGATCGAGGCGATGCGGCATCTGGTCGTCGGCACCGAACTTGCGACCGTTCTGGAAAACCCCGGCAAATACTGGCGGCATCTGACCAGCGACAGCCAGCTGCGCTGGATCGGCCCGGAGAAGGGCGCGATGCATCTGGCGACGGGCGCGGTCGTCAATGCCGTC
>JBCNPI010000291.1:0-7646 GCA_039593415.1 Rhizobium sp.
CTGATCCTGTAACATGCTTCACCTCTTACCGCGGCTTCTTGCCGAAGACCTTGATATATTCCGCTTCGCCACCCTTAGCGAGTGCCTCAGCCTGCCTGACCCAGTCGTCACGATCGATCCGACCCTTGAAATTCAGATAGCCGTCGACCCAATGGCGCTCGGCCCCGTTCCAGCTTGCGATCTGTGCGAAGGTAAAGATGCCAAGCTCATGCAAGGTCCCTTCTATCTTCGGGCCGACGCCTGAAATGAGCTGCAGATTATCCGGCTGTGCGGGTCTTTCGATGCCGGCCGGACGATCCTTATCATCCAGCGACGGCCTCCCGGCAACTGGTTCCCCGGCCGCAGTTCCAGAAAGCGGCTGCGTTTCGGCTGCCCTGGCATTCTTGGCCGCGGCAGCCGGTTCCGTCGCCGGCGTCTTCAGGCTCGTATTGGTTTCCGCGTCCGTGCTCTTGGCACGGGCGGCTTCGGACGGCGGGATCGATACCGTGTCAGCAGCTGCCTTGGCCGTCTTACCCGACGCGCTCTTGGCCTTCACCTCATCCGAAAGCAGAGACGTCAGACCGCCTTCCGGAGCAGAGAAAACGCGATCGATCTGCGGACCAGTCTTAATCTCATGGCCCTTGCCTGCGGCGAATGCATCGATAATTTCTTCGAGACGTGCCGGCGTCAGATCCTCGTAGGTATCCTTGCCGATCACCACCATCGGTGCGTTGACGCAGGCGCCCTGACATTCGACCTCTTCCCAGGAGAGCGTGCCGTCGGCGTTGCGCTCGAAAGCCTGATCGTTGATCCGGCTCTTGCAGACCTTGATCAGCCCTTCGGCGCCACGCAGCATGCAGGGCGTCGTGCCGCAAACCTGAACATGAGCACGCGTGCCGACCGGATGCAATTGGAACTGAGTATAGAAGGTCGCGACTTCGAGCGCGCGGATATAGGCCATGTCGAGCATGTCGGCGATCGTTTCGATGGCGGCCTTCGTGACCCAGCCTTCCTGCTCCTGCGCGCGCATCATCAGCGGGATGATCGCGGATTGCTGACGACCATCAGGATATTTCTTGATCGTCTTTTCGGCCCAGACCGCATTCTCCGCGTTGAAAGCGAAGGCGGCAGGCTGGAATTGATCTTCGGCTAGTCGACGAACGGACATCTTTCACGCCTTATCTCAGTTTAAGGACCCACACCGCGTATTCGTCAGAGACGAGAATTCGCAGGCATAGGCCGACTGGTCTTTCTGCATAAACACAACAAACTTGCCGCCATTCGGCACAGCGGCCTTGATCTCATAACCGCGGGACAGGAGATCACCCATGGTCGAATCTCCGCCCGGCGCAACCCCATTTCCACCTTTCGCGGAATTCGAATTCATCGAATTCGAATTCTGCAGGTTGATGCTCGGCAGACTCTGCGTCTTCCCCGTCTGCTGTGCCGAGGCACCGCAAGCGACTAGAAGCGCCGGGAGAACCACCTGCCAAACCCGCATTAACGATCCACCTCACCGAACACGATATCGAGCGAGCCGAGCACGGCTGCGACGTCGGCGAGCTGGTGGCCGCGGCACATGAAATCCATGGCCTGCAGATGCGCATAGCCCGGCGCACGGATCTTGCAGCGATAAGGCTTGTTGGAACCGTCTGAGACGAGATAGACGCCGAATTCGCCCTTCGGCGCTTCGACAGCCGCATAAACCTCGCCGGCCGGCACATGATAGCCTTCGGTATAAAGCTTGAAATGGTGGATCAGCGCTTCCATCGAGCGCTTCATCTCACCGCGCTTCGGCGGAACGACCTTACCGTCCAGCGACGAGACCGGCCCTGCCTTGGCATCGCCGAGCAGGCGATTGACGCACTGCTTCATGATGCGGACGGATTCGCGCATTTCGATCATGCGGATGAGGTAACGGTCATAGCAGTCGCCGTTCTTGCCGATCGGAATATCGAATTCGAGATCGGAATAGCATTCGTAGGGCTGCGCCTTGCGCAGGTCCCACGCCGCGCCGGAGCCGCGCACCATGACGCCGGAGAAACCCCAGGCCCAACAGTCTTCCAACGAGACCACACCGATATCGACGTTACGCTGCTTGAAGATACGGTTGCCGGTCAGAAGGTCGTCGATGTCGTCCAGCGCCTTCAGGAACGGATCGCACCAGTCGCCGATATCCTGCACGAGCTTTTCGGGAAGATCCTGGTGAACGCCACCCGGACGGATGTAGGCGGCGTGCATGCGCGAGCCGGAGGCGCGTTCGTAGAACACCATCAGCTTTTCGCGCTCCTCGAAGCCCCACAGCGGCGGCGTCAGCGCACCGACGTCCATGGCCTGCGTGGTGACGTTAAGGAGATGCGACAGGATACGGCCGATTTCCGAATAAAGAACGCGGATCAGCTGGCCGCGGATCGGAATATCGATGCCGAGCAGCTTTTCGACGGCCAGCGCATAGGCGTGTTCCTGGTTCATCGGCGCCACGTAGTCGAGGCGGTCGAAGTAAGGAACGGCCTGAAGATAGGTCTTCGTCTCGATCAGCTTTTCAGTGCCGCGATGCAGCAGACCGATATGGGGATCGACACGTTCCACAATTTCGCCGTCCAGTTCGAGGACAAGACGCAAAACGCCGTGCGCAGCCGGATGCTGCGGGCCGAAATTGATGTTGAAGTTGCGAACGTTATGTTCTGTCATGGCGGCGATGCTCGCGTTTTCAGAATGTCAGAGGATGGCAGGCTGGAAGCCCGCCACACGCCATCAAATTATGCCTTCGCCTTCTCGTCACCGGGCAACACGTAATCGGTGCCTTCCCAGGGAGACAAAAAGTCGAAGTTGCGGAATTCCTGCTTTAGTTCTACCGGCTCATAGACAACGCGCTTGGCGGCATCGTCATAGCGAACCTCAACGAAACCGGTCGTCGGGAAATCCTTGCGCAACGGATGGCCCTCGAAACCATAGTCCGTCAGCAGGCGGCGCAGATCCGGGTGACCGGTAAAGAGAACGCCGTACATGTCCCAGGTTTCGCGCTCAAACCAATCTGCACCCGGATAGATGCCGCAGGCGGACGGAACGGGCTGATCTTCGCCCACCGGAACCTTGACGCGGATGCGCAGATTCTTCTTGGGCGACAGTAGGTGGTATACCACATCGAAACGCTCGGCGCGCTGCGGCCAGTCAACGCCGCAAATATCCGTCATGTTGACAAAGCCGCATCTGGCATCGTCGCGCAGGAAGGTCAGCAGGGCGATAACGTTTTCGGTCGTCGTCGTCACGGTCAGCTCGCCATACTTGATCTCGCTCGACGAGATCAAGGCGCTGCGAACTTCCGTGAGGTAGGCGGCAAGCTCGTTCAGGGCTTCACTCATAATACCTTGTCCCCTGCTTTACCGTTCGATCGTGCCGGTGCGCCGGATCTTCTTCTGCAGCAGAAGCACGCCGTAAAGCAGCGCTTCCGCCGTGGGAGGACAGCCGGGAATATAAATGTCGATCGGCACAACGCGATCGCATCCACGTACGACGGAATAGGAATAGTGATAGTAGCCGCCGCCGTTGGCGCAGGAGCCCATCGAGATGACGTAGCGCGGTTCGGGCATCTGGTCGTAGACCTTGCGCAGAGCCGGCGCCATCTTGTTGGTGAGCGTACCGGCGACGATCATGACGTCCGACTGGCGCGGCGAAGCACGCGGCGCAAAGCCGAAGCGCTCGACGTCATAACGCGGCATCGAAACCTGCATCATCTCCACGGCGCAGCAGGCGAGACCGAAGGTCATCCACATCAGCGAGCCCGTGCGGGCCCAGTTGATCAGCTCATCGGTGGAGGTGACCAGAAAGCCCTTGTCGGCGAGCTCGTTGTTGATTTCGCCGAAGAACGGATCGTTGCTGCCAACGGGCCGGCCGGTCGCGGGATCGATGATCCCCTTCGGCTGCGGCGCGACGAGCGTCGTGTTGCTTGGGGCTACTCCCATTCCAGGGCTCCCTTCTTCCATTCATAAATAAAGCCGATGGTCAGCACCGCGAGGAACACCATCATCGACCAGAACCCGAACCAGCCGATCGCGCCGAAGGACACGGCCCACGGGAAGAGGAAAGCGACTTCCAGGTCGAAGATGATGAAGAGAATCGATACCAGGTAGAAGCGAATATCGAACTTCATGCGGGCGTCATCGAATGCGTTGAAGCCGCATTCATAGGCCGACAGCTTTTCCGAGTCAGGCGCCTTGAAGGCGACGGCAAACGGCGTGATCAACAGCGCCAGGCCAATCACCAAGGAAATGCCAATGAAAATCGCTATCGGAATATAGGAACTGAGCAGTCCAGTCATCATGTCCATCCCTGCTTGCGATCAGCGCCGGGGCGGCGCTTTTGAGCAAATGCCCAAGCCAAGCGAAAGAGTGTTGCAACAGAGCCGTGGTTAGCGCAGGCGGAGCGCGCGCGCAAGCCTTTTGAATCTGTCTGTTAGGGTACTATCGAGCGGTAGATATCAATGTGTTGCGACGACAACGCGACAAATCGGCGCTGACGCGAAAAGGCTCCTTCGCAATCGCAATAAATTGACGTTTGATTGTAATGGCTTGGAGAGAATGGCGCGAGTGACGGGGCTCGAACCCGCGACCTCCGGCGTGACAGGCCGGCACTCTAACCGACTGAGCTACACCCGCGCATCGTTTGGCCTTTCAGCCGGTGCGGACCCGAAATTTGCCTTGAAATGGCGCGAGTGACGGGGCTCGAACCCGCGACCTCCGGCGTGACAGGCCGGCACTCTAACCGACTGAGCTACACCCGCATTACATTTCAAGCATTCCGGATGCTTTCGCACCCATCAAAGCGGCCTCGCCGTTCGATGAGCGGCTAACTACGGGGTTCGTGTTTGGGTGTCAAGCAGGTTTGAATACAAATCGATGACAGAGTGCGAATTGTTTTGGACAAGCTCGCCTCTGAATTTCTGCTCACGCGATTTGGCATGGCAGCTTCCCGCCCGACGCATTTCACCTGGACCTGATTTGCACAGGGATCATCCGGCGAGCTTCGCATCGGCGCATGTGGATGATGGCCACCTGAATTGCGTAGAAATCAAAAAAAACAAAAAATCTTCACAAACACTCTTGCGGTTTTTCGTCGTTGCGCATAGATCACGGCCACCGAACGCGGCGGGCCAATGACCCGCCAGCATGAAGGGCGATTAGCTCAGTTGGTAGAGCGCCTCGTTTACACCGAGGATGTCGGGAGTTCGAGTCTCTCATCGCCCACCATTTTCCAAGAATTAAATTTCCCGTCCAGTATATCAGGCGAAGATTGCTGCACTCTGATGAGTGGCTTTGCGCCTAGTCAGTAGTTGCCGATAATAATGATCGCCAAAAGCACTACGGAGACAAGCACGAGGGCTGCGATGATGATCAGCAGCTCCTTCAACATGAATCTTTCCATCTTGCTGTCATCCATGATGTTTGCTCCCAGCAAACCGATATGTACTAATTCTTAACGTCGAATCAGCGCGTCAAGTTCAGTCTCAGTCCACATGTAAGTGGCCGTATTGTCAATTTGATCGCCTCGGCATCGAAGACCATCGGCCTGAGGCGGTCAATCGGCAGCCATGCGGCGGCAGTATTGCCGATCTTCTCATCGCACTCATGGAACATGGACCTTCAACGGCTTTTGCCTCGGCGGCGGGTCGATATGGGCGCCCGGCAGATTGACCGTCCGCAACAGCAATCGCTCGGCGATTTGTGTGGCGGCGGCACGCGCCCCCTCCCCGGAACAGAAATTGCCGCGCACCTGCACCGCCGCCGCAAGCAATCGGAAGAATGCGTCGCGCAGCTCCGGCGATGGCGACATCGGATCCAGCCAGAAGCGATCCAGAGGCTTCCGGTCGCTCAGCCCATCGATATCGTAAACCGCGGCTCCGAGCGCCTTGACTGCCCTCCCCGCCTGCAAGGCCGAAAGCGCCGCTGTGGAATTGACCGTCACCATGCCCTGACTGGCGGAGATCAGCCGATCGAGACTGCCTCCCTCTATGAAATGGATACGGGACGACAATCCGCAAGACGCGCAGATACCATCGACATAGGTCCTCAAATCAACAAGCCCGTTGTCGAGCGGATGCAGCTTGAGAACGAGATTCGTCTCGGGCGCGGCATTTTCCGCGAAGGAGCGGAGAATCAGCCTGATGGCATCCTGCTGCCGATGAAAGGGCGAATGAGCCCGGAGCTGAAAATCGGTCTGGAGCTGCAGCGGATAGACGAAGAAACGCTTTCCGCCCGCAATCAGATCCTCGATCACGCTTTCCGCTTCACGCGTTCTTTTCCCGCTTGCGGGAAGCCGCTTCAGCCACCCGGCATATTCCATCAGAGGATGATAAAGACCATGCCGCCGATAGGCCGGATACAGGAACCATAAAAAGACCGTCGGCAGATAATAAGCGAGGTCATACAGCGCTTCAGCAAGAAAGGTCTGGCTGAAGCGCTGCGTCCAATCCGGCTCGGGCAAATCGGACGCGGTTTCGAGAATATAGGCCGGGTCAGTCGGAAAGTGCGAATTTGAGGAGAGCCCATTTCGCTCCAGCGTCACCCAATCCGGCCGCAAATATCCCATTTCCACGACGTTGACGGTGACGCCGGCGCGACGTCCTTCCTCGATGGCGACCTGATGATAGGGCCGCTCCTCGCCATGCAGAATCATGTCCATAACACCGGCGGCCTCGATCCGTTGCCTGACATAGGCGCGCCAGCCCGCAAAATCGCCGCGGTAATTGAAGGCGTTGCGCCAGCGCCACGAAATCCAGTCTCCCGCGTTGAGATTGACACGGATGCAGCGGCTGCCGGCCATGTCCAGTATTCTGGCGATCTCGACGAACAGCGGCGAGGACGGCCCTTGCAGAAACAGGAAGGTGCGCGGGGACCCTGTCGATCGTCCGACAGCCATCACTCCGGAACCTCGGTGCTGAGGCCCGCATAATGCAGCAATTTGCCGATCAGGTTCCACGGCGCCTCTTCCTGCGGCGGTTGCGGCTTCTGTGAATGAGCCCGACCGGCGCCGTGATGCTGATCTCGGGTGAGTGCCTCAGGAAGATCGGCCTGTTCGATGAGGAGAATTTTGCGGTCGCCTATAATGACGTGGACTATTGTCTGCGGGCGCACAAGGCCGGCTACCGCATTGTCTGGACGCCTTTTGCCTGCCTCTATCACCATGAATCGCTGTCGCGCGGATCGGATAAATCTGGTGAACGAAAGAAGCGCTTCGAACAGGAAAAACAAAACCTCCGCCGGCTGCACGCCACGCAGGATTTCATCGATCGCGCGCTCAATCCGGCCTACAGCCGCGACAAATCGGACCCCAGGATCTTGGTGCCGACACGGCTGCATATCCCGTCGATGCCGTGACGCGATTTGAAGTCAAAGCTGGATGAGGTCGAGCTCTCCGCCGATCTCGCTCTTGGCAATCTCGACTACGCTCTTCTCATGGGTGAAAAGGATCGTCTGGAAACGGTCAGCCGTTGCGGCAAGGACCTGCAGCCCAGCGCGGGCACGGTCATCGTCGAAGGTCTGGAAGATATCGTCTACGATCAGCGGCGCCGGCTCGTTGCGGGTGGAATAATCCTCGAGGAACGCCAGCCGCAGGGCAAGATAAAGCTGGTCGCCCGTACCCTCGCTCAGACCATCGAGCGGCACGCGTTC
>JBCNPI010000292.1:0-7645 GCA_039593415.1 Rhizobium sp.
GATCTTGCCTATGTAGCGGCGGGCCGTTTCGACGGCTTCTGGGAAACCGGCCTGTCTCCCTGGGACATCGCAGCCGGCATTCTGCTGATCCGCGAGGCCGGCGGATTCGTTTCGGATTTCCATGGCGGCACCGACATGCTCGGAACGAATTCGATCATCTGCGGCAACGAGCATATCCAGAAGGCGCTCGCCGAAGTGGTCAAGCGTCCGATCCCGACGAAATAGATCAGGCTTCGGCTGCCTTTCATGCGATAAAACAGTCTGTTGCCAACGGGCTGTTTTGTGCTTTCCGTCTCTTCAATTCGGCACAATGTTGCTCTAGTCTCCGCCTGCGGAAAATGCGGTGGCGGAGCGTGTGATGGAAAATGTAAATCTGTCGGATCTCGGATCGACCGACAACGTATCTGGAAATTACACCTACAAGCTCTCAAGCCCGATGGCCTTTTTCTGGACGATGGTTCTTTTCCTCGTCATCGTCGGTTTCATCGTGGCCATCCTTTTCCGTCAGGCCCAGGTCGCCTTCCTGCACAATCCCGGTCTCAACGGCCTGATCGTCGGCGTGCTGGTCGTCGGCATCCTCCTTGTTTTCAATCATGTGCTGATGCTGAGGCCGGAGGTTCGCTGGTTCAATCATTTCCGCGCCGTCGGCAATGCGGACAAGGTCGGCCGCAATCCGCGGCTTCTGGCGCCGATGCGGGCGCTGCTGGGCAACCGCCGCGCGATGCAGCTTTCCACGGCGACGCTGCGATCCATTCTCGATTCGATCGCCACACGCCTCGACGAATCGCGCGATACCTCGCGCTATCTCATCGGCCTCCTTGTCTTTCTGGGCCTGCTCGGCACTTTCTGGGGCCTGATCGGCACCATCGGCTCGATCAACGACGTCATTCAGGGCCTTGATGCCGGCACCGGCGGCACCGGCGATATTCTGAGCGCTCTGAAGACAGGTCTTTCCGGCCCGCTGGTCGGCATGGGCACGGCATTTTCGTCCTCGCTGCTCGGCCTTTCCGGCTCCCTGATCCTCGGCTTTCTCGACCTGCAGGCCGGCCGCGCGCAGAACCGCTTCTATACCGAGCTTGAAAACTGGCTGTCCTCGGTGACGGACGTCGGCTCCGACATCGCCCCGGTCATCGAAGGCACCACGGGCGCTTCTTCCGAGGACGTGCGGGCGCTTTCGGACTATCTGCGCAAGATCGCCGATGAGGGCGGCGGCCAGCGCTCGGTGACGGCCATGGCGAATCTTGCCGAAGGCATTCAAGGCCTGGTCAAGAACATGCGTAACGAACAGCAGATGCTGCGCGATTGGATCGAGGCGCAGCAGGAGGAGGCGAAATCGATGCGCCGCACCCTCGACCGCCTCGCCGACCGCATCGGCCATATCGAGAAGACCGGGAGCAAGTAGACCATGGCGCTCGCCCGCAACCGACGCCACCAGAGAAGTGTCGACTACTGGCCCGGCTTCGTCGATGCGCTGTCCACGCTGCTGATGGCCATCATGTTCCTGCTGACGGTCTTCGTCGTCGGCCAGTTCATCCTCAGCCGCGAGATTTCCGGCCGTGACGAGGTGCTCAACCGCCTCAACAGCCGTATCAACGATCTGGTGCAGCAATTGGCGCTGGAAAAGAGTGGCAAGCAGGATCTGGAGGATGCCGTCGCCAATCTGCAGGCATCGCTTTCCTCGGCGGAGACCGAGCGCTCGCGGCTGCAGACGCTGCTCGCTGCGGGGTCTGGCAACAGCCAGGCAGCCGAACAGCGTGCCGGCTCCCTTTCGCAGGAACTCGATGCGCAGAAGCAGGTGAGCGCGCGGGCGATGAGTCAGGTCGATCTCCTCAATCAGCAGATTGCCGCCCTGCGCAGCCAGATCGCCGCCGTGGAGGCCGCACTTCAGGCATCCGAGGCCAAGGACCAGTCATCGCAGGTGAAGATTGCCGATCTCGGCCGGAGGCTCAATGTGGCGCTGGCGCAGCGTGTTCAGGAGCTGAACCGCTATCGTTCCGATTTCTTCGGCCGCTTGCGCGAAATCCTTTCCGACCGCGACAACATCCGCATTGTCGGCGACCGCTTCGTGTTCCAGTCCGAAGTGCTGTTCCCCTCGGGATCGGCCGATCTCAATCCGGCCGGCCAGATCGAGATGACCAAGCTTGCGGCAGCCCTCATCGATCTTGCCAAGGAAATTCCGCCTGAAATCAATTGGGTGCTGCGCGTCGACGGCCATACGGACAATGTGCCGCTTTCGGGCACCGGCCGCTATCCGGATAACTGGGCTCTATCGTCCGCGCGCGCCATCGCAGTCGTCAAGTTCCTGATCTCGCAGGGCGTTCCGGCCGACAGGCTTGTCGCCGCCGGCTTCGGCGAATTCCAGCCGATCGCCCCTGGCGATACGCCGGATGCGCGCGCCACCAACCGTCGCATCGAACTGAAGCTGACGGAAAAATAATCGGTCAGCCATTCCTTGATGAAATGGAGTCGAGGCGCCGCAGCAGAAATTGCCGCACCGCCTCGCTGCTGCTTAGCCCGATCGCCGAGCGATAGGCGGACGCAGCCTTCTCCGCATCGCCGGCTTCGGCAAGCAGATGCGCGCGCACGGCCCAATAGGGCTGATAGCTCGCAATATCGCGCTCGGCCATCCGGTCCAGCAGCTCCAGTCCGGCGCTCGCGCCGTGGACCTTGCCGATCACGGCGGCCTGACTGACGCGCGCGCCGGTCGTCGGCTTCATCATCATCAGCGCCTCATAGAGCTTGGCGAGAGCGTGCCAATCGGTGATGCCGGAACGTCGCCGTTCGGCATGCACTGACTGGATAGCCGCCTGGCACTGGAACGGACCGAAACGCCCGAATGCGCCCGCCTTTCGCAATAGATTGTCGGCCTCCGCGATCATTTCGGGATTCCAGAGAGCCGTATCCTGCTCGTCGAGAGGGACATATCGTCCATTCGCATCGCGCCGCGCTTCACGGCGGGATTGGCTGTAGAGCATCAGCGACAGCAAGCCCGCCACCTCCGGCTCCTCGGGCAGGGTCGCAAGGAGAGTGCGGCCGAGCCAGATGGCTTCATCCGCAAGGGATCTTTGCTTGCCGATCTCTCCGTCAACCCCGTCCCAGCCGAGGCCATAGGCGGCATATATTGCCGAGAGCACGCTTTCCAATCGGTCCGCCAAAACGGATCGCTCCGGAACGATAAAGGGAATATGTGCGTCGCGGATCTTGATTTTTGCTCGCACCAGCCGCTGGCTCATGGCTTGCGGCGAAACGAGGAAGGCCTTGGCTATGGTTGCGGCATCGACGGCCAGTACGGATTGCAGCATCAGCGGCGTGTGAGCCGATCGATCCAGAGCCGGATGGGCGCAGACGAAGAGGAGCTTCAGGCGCTCGTCCGGAAATGTGGAATTGTCGGCATTCATACGTTCCTCCGCTTCTTCGAAGGCCATCATGATCCTGTCGCGCGCGCCGGCTCTGACGTTCTCATGCCTGACCCGGCGAAGGAGGTTGCGCTTCGCTGCAACCAGCAGCCAAGCTTCCGGATTGTCGGGGACGCCGCGTTCCGGCCAGGTACTCAACGCTGCCGCGATCGCGTCGGACAAAGCATCCTCGGCCGACGGCACATCGCGGAAACGCGCGGCGAGAAAAGCAACCAGCTTGCCGTAGGATTGACGCGCCGCTTGCTCGGCAGCGCGTCGGGCATCCAATGCCATGACGGTTACATCTGCAATCGCGGCCGTATCTCGACCGAACCTTGGGGAGAGATCGGGACGCGCAGGGCCCATTCCAGCGCGGCATCGAGATCCGGCACGTCGATCAGGAAGAAGCCGCCCAGCTGCTCCTTACCGTCAGGGAAGGGACCGTCCTTGACTTCGTGGTCCTCACCCTGGCGACGGACAACTGTTGCCGTCTCCGGCGCCGTCAATCCCGCACCTCCCGTCATGATGCCGGCCTGGACAAGCGCCTGCGTGTAGGCGACCCAGCCGTTCTTATAGGTCGGATCGGCGCGGCGCCCAAAATCCTCGGCTGATTCACGGATGATCAAAGCATATTGCATGAGATAGGTCTCCCATTTGCAGTTTTGACGATGGCCGCACGGTATGCCCCGGAAAGCTGGATGCCGGAATATACAACACCGCAGGCAAAACGGCTTCCTGCCGCTTCGATATAATGAGCCGCGAGGCGGAGCGAATTCGACACTCGCGAAAAGATTTTTGAAATTCCTCGCCAAAATCAAACGGCCGGCGCGCCCGATGGGCAGCCGGCCGTGAGTGGCTTTGCAGCGAATGCGTGACGCGAATACTACGCGGTGGCGACGGTCTGATCGTCGATGACGGCGCCGCCGACATGGGCCTTGATCGACTCGATAGCATGCAGGGCGGAGGCTTTCGCCTTGTAGCCTTCGGAACCGAACATGGTTTCGCCGTTCGAAGCTTTGAAGCGGAAGCGAAACTCGCCGGCCTTGTCCTTGTAGACTTCAAATTTATACATGGTTCTCGTCTCCTAGAATCGCGTCAGCGCGAGATGGCGTCGAAAATCTAGCGCAATTTCGAAGCTATTTCCACGGGGTTGTATTTGGCGCGATTTGCGCGGTTATCGCTACTTGGCGATAAGCATGTGCTCCTCGATGCCTGCGTCGAACTGCAGGCGCGCAAGTTTGGCGTAGATGCCGCCGTGGCGGATCAGGCTGTGATGCGTGCCTTCCTCGACGATACGGCCCTGATCGAGCACCAGAATGCGATCGGCCTTCAGCACGGTCGCCAGACGATGGGCGATCACCAGGGTCGTGCGTCCCTCCATCAGTCCCTCCAGCGCCTTCTGCACCAGGGTCTCGCTCTCGGCGTCGAGAGCTGAGGTCGCCTCGTCGAGCAGGAGGATCGGCGCATTCTTCAGGATGGCGCGTGCAATGGCGACACGCTGGCGCTGGCCACCGGAAAGAGTGATGCCCCGTTCGCCGACCTGGGTGTCGTATCCGTGTTCCAGGCGTGAGATGAATTCATCCGCTTGCGCAGCGGCCGCGGCGGCACAAACCTCCTCGCGGGAGGCGTCCGGGCGGCCGAAGGCAATGTTATCATGGATCGAAGCGGCAAAGATCATCGTATCCTGAGGGACGATGGCTATGCGTTCGCGCAAGGCATCCGGCAGCACGTCACGGGCATCGATACCATCCAGGACGATGCGACCCTTCTGCGGATCGTAGAAGCGCAGCAGCAGCGAAAAGATGGTGCTCTTACCGGCACCCGACGCGCCCACGATTGCGATGGTTTCCCCCGGCCGAACGGAGAAGGAGAGCCCGTGCAGCGCCGACCTATTGGGTCGTGACGGATAGGAGAAATGGACGTCGGAAAATTCCACGCGGCCCTGCGGCGGCTGCGGCAGAGGCAGGGGATTGGCGGGGGCGGCAATGGGTGAGACTTCTGCAAGCAGCTCGCCCAGGCGATCGGCAGCACCTGCGGCTTGCGACAGCTCGCCCCAGACTTCCGACAGCGAGCCGAGCGAAGAGCCGGCGATGACGGAATAGAGGAGGAACTGGCCGAGCGTGCCGGCCGACATCGTGCCGGCGAGAACGTTCTGCGCACCGACCCAGAGAACCGCGACGATGCTGCCGAAGACCATGGCAATGGCGAAGCCCGTCAGCAGCGAGCGGGATTTGATCGCCGCGCGTGCCGCCTGATAGGCATCCTCGACGGCGCTGCCATAGCGCTGAGCGGCGACGTTCTCGCCGTTATAGGCCTGAATGGTGCGGGTGGCCGCGATGGTCTCGTTGGCATAGGCCGATGCCTGCGCCAATGTCTCCTGCGCGGCCCGCGAGCGCTTGCGCACGGAACGTCCGAAACTGACAAGCGGCAGGACGATGACCGGGATGGCGACCAGCACGATGCTCGACAGTTTCGGGCTGGTGACGATCATCATGATCACGGCGCCGAGGCAGAGGATGAGGTTGCGCAGCGCAACGGACGCTGTCGCGCCGACCGCGGACTTGATCTGAGTCGTGTCGGCCGTCAGCCGCGAGACGATCTCGCCGGATTGGTTGACGTCGAAGAAGGACGGCGAAAGGCGCGTGACGTGGTCGAAGACTTCGCGGCGCATGTCCGAGACGATGCGCTCGCCGATGGAGATGACGAAATAATAGCGCAATGCGCTTGCCGCGGCGAGCAGCAGGGCCATGATCATGATCATGACGAAATAGCTGTCGATCAGCCCACGGTCGGCCTGATCGAAGCCATGATCGATTATGCGGCGGACGGCGACCGGCAGCGCGAGCGAGGTGACGGCGGCAACGACGAGCGAAACGATCGCCCCGGCCACCATGCGCCGATATCGCCGGAGGTATGGTGCCAGTCGTCCGAGAGGGCGGATTGATCGGGTTTTCTTTTCCTCAGCCTGGCCAGTCTCTGACAAGTCGTCTCCAATCCCCATATCAGCAAGGGACTCGGCGTTTCGCCCCTTGTTATCGCCGCTGCCTTCATGTATAGGCACGCCATCTTAATTGGAAGCCGTGGCCTTTAACGGACTGCGGCTTCATTTATTCAATCGGTTCGGCTGCCGCAATGGCTTGCGACAAATGGACCCTGGCATGACAGGAAGATTGTTATGAAGGCCAACATTCATCCCGACTACCACACCATCAAGGTAGTCATGACCGACGGCACCGAATATGAAACCCGCTCGACCTGGGGTTCTGAAGGCGCTGTCATGAACCTCGAAATCGACTCCAAGTCCCATCCGGCCTGGACCGGCGGCAACCAGCAGATGATGGACCGCGCCGGCCGCGTTTCGAAGTTCAACAAGCGCTTCGGCGGTCTCGGCATCTAATCGCATTGCGATTTGCTGTTTGAAAAAGCCCGGTTTTGCCGGGCTTTTTTGCGTTTGTCTGGCAAGATCACGCATGAGCGGCGCAGTCATTATGCGCGTCAAAACGAAACCGGCCGCGCAAAGCACGGCCGGTTGAAATCCTTTACCGATGTTGCGATCGGCTCAGTTGCCGCCAAATGCGGTCTGCAGCAGGGTCAGCTGTGCCTTGACGCTGTTCTGGTTGTCCGGAACGATGGCAGTTTCCGTCGGACGGTAAATTTCGCGATCGAGGATGGCGACGCGGTTCTGCAGGCGCAGCGAACGTTCGACGAGATCGCGGAAGGATTCCGGCAGGTCGTTCCAGCCGGGTGCCGTCCGATCGACATTGAAGCCGTCGAGGCGAACCTTGTTCTTTTCGGCCAATACCTGATCGCGCGACATTTCGCCGTTGTTGACGGCGCGCTGGAGCAGCAGCCAGGAAGCCATCTGCATGAGACGGGTCGTCAGCCGCATGGATTCGGCGGCGTAGAGCACGGAAGCCATGCGCGGCAGAACCTTGGAGGCGGCGCGGCCCTGGCCGTCGAGATAGCCTGCGGTTTCCTCGACCAGCGACATGCCTTCAGAATAAAGCGCTCTGAACTGTGCCGAGGATGCGGCGTGGCCAGCAAAGCTGATCGTGTTCAACCCAAGTTCCGACATCGAATAAATCCCTGCTTCACGCAACACTTTTGTTCAGGAAAAGCCGGTCAAGTCCCTAAGAGCTTTCGGCATCCGCTTTTATGACTTTAAGATGGTTGTTTTAACTGAAATTCGCAAGGCGATTCTTAAGAAAGGGTTAATCTCCACAGTTTCGGCGAGGTCCGCGATACAGGAC
>JBCNPI010000293.1:0-7634 GCA_039593415.1 Rhizobium sp.
GATTAGAATTTCCGCGCCCATCAAGGCGTTTGCTCGCGCATTTTCGATGAGGTTGTTGTCCCAGCAGATCAGAATACCGGCGCGGACGCCCCAAGGCGTATCGAAGACCGTATAACTATCACCGCTGGAAATCAGCTGATGCTCCCAAGCATGGAGCTTGCGATGACAATGAATCCGCCCATCGGGCATGCAGACAGCATAGCTGTTGTATAGGGATTGATCCTCGGCCAACTCAAGGAAACCCGCGCCGATCGCGATCCCCTTCTCGCGTGCCAAGGAAGCGACATAGGAAATCGACGGGCCGGAAAGCGGCTCGGCAAGCGCATACAGGCCCTGCCGATCTATCTTGGGAACATGCCAATATCCGGTGATGCACATCTCGGGGAAGGCAACGAACTGGCTTCCCTCGAGAACGGCCTCATTGGTGAAATGCGCGATCCGCGCCAGATTGTAGGCCTTGTCGCTGGCCTTGTGCTGAAACTGCACGGAAGAAACTTTGAATGTCATGACCAATACCCCCGATAACTTGCGACGAATGATTGCTTGGTCATGATTTGACTGCTCCAACATCCTTTTGTAAAATGAAAATTTCGATTAAAAATATTCGGAAATAGAATGGAAATTAAACTATTACGATCATTCGTCGAGCTTGCAGATGCGGGTCACTACGGCAAGACCGCCGCGAAGCTGAACATCACGCAATCGACGCTGTCGAAGCAGATACAGGCCCTGGAAGAAAGCGTCGGAGGAGCGCTTTTTGAGCGCGGACGGCACGGTGCGATCCTGACGCCGCTGGGCGTGCTGCTGAAGCGGGAGGCACGCGCGCTCCTGCGTCTCAGCGGGGATATAGATGTCAAGATTCGGCGCGCCAATGCCGGGTTGACGGGGCAGCTGGACATCGGTTTTGGCATTTCGACGCTCGTCATTGCGCCGAAGCTCATCGCCGGATTTCGCGCGGTCACGCCGGATTGCCAGATCACACTCAACGACTTGCCGTCGCGAGAACAACATCAGCGTTTGTTGAGCGGCCGGCTCGATATTGGCTTTTGCCGTGCGCCGGAGAAAGAAGGCGAATTGTCTTTCATGCCGCTTATCGAGGAAAAGCTGGCATTAGTACTTCCCAGAGAAGTGGAGTTCCCTGCTCCGGATAGAATGTCGACCTTGAACCGACTTGGCTTCGTGGCGCTTTCGCCGTCCAGCGGGCCGGGATTGGATGAGCAGGTCAGCCGCTGGTGTGTAGCCAACAGCTTCAAACCGCGTATCGTTCAGCACGCCGATGACGTTCTGACCGTTCATGCCGTAGTGGCCGCCGGACTAGGGGCGGCGCTTTTACCCTGGCATGGCGTCAATGCACTGGCTGGCCGCACCCATCAGCGACCTCTTTGTGGGATGGAATCCACCTGGCCGGTCGGACTTTGCTGGAATGGCAAGCAATCAACGCCTCTTTTGAGCCGATTTATGGACTACGCTCGAAGTGCGGCAACAGATCTCGGGAAGTAGCCAGACTTTCCACGTTTCCGTCACTAGCCCGCGTGCAGTTGCGGTTCGAAGTCCTTGGTGGGTCCCTTATCCTTCGTATGGCAAAATTCGATCAATTGCTGCGAGGTCATCGGCCGGGCTAGTGCGTAGCCTTGCAGGAGATGGCAGCCAAGACCCCTTAGGATTTTGGCGTGCTCCATCGTCTCTACGCCTTCGGCAACAATATCGATGTTTTGCGATCGGCCGATTTCGATAATGGAAGAGACCAGGCGACGTTGAGAGGACGATGTGACAATCGGCTTGATGATCTCTCGATCGATTTTAAGCCTCCGTGGCTCGAATCTGAGCAGGCTGACAATGCTGGCGTGCCCGGTGCCGAAATCATCGATCTCGATTTCAACACCAAGCTCTTTGACAGCCGGGATTACCTCATTGAGAACAGGCTGAAGATCGTCGAAGGAGATCGTTTCAAGCAGTTCGAAACACAAGCGCCCCTTCCCGAGCGGCAGCTCGCACAATTCTGCGAGCAAATTTGCATCGGTGAGCCGCCGCGCAGAAATATTGACCGAGACGCGCGGGATGCCCAGTGCAAGGCCATCCCATCTTGCAAGCTCGAACAGCGCTTTTTGCATGATCAGCCGATCCATATCGCCCGAGCGTCCCAACCTTTCCGCAACGTGAAGAAATTGGTTCGGGCCGAGTATACCATTTCGCGGGTGATCCCAGCGAGCAAGCGTCTCGACGCCGGCAATATCCAACGTATTCGCGTCAAATTGCGGCTGGAAGAATGCAACCAGTTCGTCGCGGTCCAGCGCCTGGTTGAATTCGTCCTCCAGCTCTTTTGAATGGACCGCAGCGCTGCGAAGCTCTTCGGTGAAAATGGCTGCCTGGCCGCGGCCAGCTCTTTTCGCCTCATAGAGAGCCAGGTCGGCATTCAGAAGCAATTGACCGAAGTCTCGGTCGCTGGCGCATTCGACCTCCCAGGCAACACCCACGCTTGCACCGACAACGCACTCCGAGCCATCAATGGACAAAGGCTCTTCCAATGCGCTGACGACTTGCCGCGCCAGTTCGCTTGCTCTGATCTCCGGATTGGTGCTCCAGCTGGCCAAAATGAACTCATCGCCACCGATACGAGCTGCCACATCGTTCGGTCTCGTCAAATCGGCAAGACGCGAAGCCATTGCCTGCAAGACCGCGTCGCCCCCGGCATGCCCTTTCGTGTCGTTGATCTCCTTGAAACGATCCAGGTCGATGTGGATGAGGATCAGATGCTCTTCTGGACCCGGTCTGCGCGGCTGGGAGATCAGCTGGTCAACAAAACGTCGATTGGGAAGTCCGGTCAGCGCGTCGTGCAACGACAGGTACTCCAGCCTTTGCCGTGCTTTCACGAGCTTCTTTTTGTTGAAGCGAAGCTTTTCGATCGTCTTTTGGCGCGACTTGGTGAGGAAGCCGACCCAGATGATCGGAGCGACGACGCACAAAGACAACAAACTCGCGTAAAGCTCAAAAGCGGCTATGCCGTTGTTTTGGCCCCAGCCATCTCCAGGCACCGCGGCGAGGGTCCATCGACCATACATCGTATCGACGGATGCGATGACAGGCTGCTTCGAAAATGTGTTCAAGCTGCCGAAGAAAACCTGCTTAGGCAGGTTCGGTTCCGGGGCGGAGCTGATGGCAATCTCGAGATCCGTCACTCCAAGCCCGCTATCCTGGTAGAGCTTCGCCGTATTTATAATCCCGGAAACAAGCCCCCAAAAGATCTGGCTTGTCCCTTCATCGATATAGACAGGGCACCGGACTATGAAAGCAGTTCCGCCCTGCACGAGTTCCACGGGGCCGGTCAGTACGATATTGTGGGTGTTGCGCGCTAGCATGGCGCCGTCCCGCTGCTTTTCGTTTGTTCGGTAGTCCAGGCCTATCGCCTTTTGGTTTTCCTTTTCCGGATAGACCCATCGAACTACCATGTCTGGTGCGGCGGCGAAGCTCTGCAACTGTGAATCCGGCTGCAGTATCCTTGCGGCAAGTTTGGAAAAAGACATCTGGTCCATTGCTGGATTGACTGCAATGCCAGCAGCCAGGCCTTGCAGCAGTTTCACATTGCCGTTGAGATTGGTCTGAAGCCGAGATGATATTGTAGCAAGCTCGCCGGCAACAGCGGATCGTTCGTCGGCCAGCGAGCGTTCGCGCCGCCAGTTCGTTGCAACGCAGACCATGATCACTGCGACTACCGCGGCGAATATTGCGGGCGCAAATGCGGTCGTATTACTGACCGCAGAGCTCGCAAAACCGCGCGATATATTAGGATCTCTTCGAAGCTTCATCAAATCGCCGGAATAGGAGACGGACTCCCATCTTCACACCGTTTCTTTAAAGCAACGCTAACCCCTCACGAGAGGATTGGCTGAAATGAAGATTGCGTCAGCATTCATCACAACTCGGGAATAGGCACGAAAGCGACCGACATTTCGAAGGTCCGGACAAGGATACTGAAAGCGACGACAGATGCGGCAGTGCGAGCATCGATCAGCGCTACCTTTTCCTTGCTTGATAAGCATCAAATATCCATCGGCTATTTCCGACTAAAACCCACTCCCATGAAGATCTTTTTTCCCCTCCGAAACGCATTTGGCGATCTTGCCAAGCCTTCCAAATTTTTGGAGCTTACAAATCGCGTTCTGCCGTTCCTTGGCATTGTTACCGCCTTGTACTTTGCACTTGGCCTCTACTACAGCTCCGCCTCAGACGCCGATTATCAGCAGGGTGAGATGATCCGCATTATGTACATCCACGTCCCTGCCGTCTGGACGGCTCTCCTCTGCTATACCGTCATGATCGCAAACGCGATCGGCTGGCTGGTCTGGCGCCATCCTCTTGCGGATATAGCCGTACGCTCGGCGGCGCCTCTGGGAGCTGCTTTTGCTTTCGTCTCGCTGATTACGAGTGCGATATGCGGAAGATCAATATGGGCCACCTGGTGGGTGTGGGACGCGCGTCTGACATCAATGTTTGTGCTGTTCCTAATGTATCTTGGAATACTGGCTATCAACCGAGCAATCAGTGAACCGGTGCAAGCGACGCGGGTGATTTCGGTGCTAACGATCGTCGGCTTCGTTAACATTCCGATCATCAAGTTTTCGGTAAACTGGTGGAATACGCTGCATCAGCCGCCGAATGTGCTGGGGATAGATGGTCCCGCGCTGGATATCGAATTTTTGCGCCCTCTTTTGATCATGGGCCTTGCTTTAACTTCCCCTATTCTTGACGCTTCAGATCGCATCAATGCGAAATGAAATCTGGCGCAGAAGGTTAATCTCTCAGTACCGGCTCGCAGCAAGGCCCGCCAGGTACAGCGAGAACTGGACATGGATTTCTTCAACTACGTCTTTGCGGCCCACTTTATTGCCTACACGGTTATGATCGGGTAGCTCTTAAAGTTTGGCTCGACATTTCCCAAGATGGCGGCTACCCGCGACGCTCGCACCCTATGATTTTGGTGAATCCGGATCGTCGTCGGCAAGGATACGCCAGGCGGCGCCCTCCAGATCATCGTATTGGCCGCTCTTGAGCGACCAGAAAAACGTTGCCAGTCCTATGAAGCCCATGAGAAGCGCGATCGGAATAAGATAGATCAGTATGTTCATGAGAGCTGAGCCTCCGTGCCCCGGGGAGCCTGTGCCAGCGTTCCGGCCGAACGCGGCTTGACAAGCGGATTGAGGCGGAGCGCATTGGCGACAACGATCAGGGACGAGGTGGACATCGCGATTGCAGCAAGCAGCGGCGTTGCCAATCCGGCAATGGCAATCGGGACGGCGAGTACGTTATAGCCGATCGCGAGGACGAAATTCTGGCGAACGAGCATGGTCGCTCTTCGAGCTATCCGTATGGCTTCGGGGACCGCGTCCAGACGATCGTTGAAGAATACAAGATCCGCCGCCTGGCGGCCGATGTCCGATGCAGTCGCGGGCGCGATTGACACATGGGCGGCGGCGAGCGCCGGCGCGTCGTTGATGCCGTCCCCCACCATCAGAACGCGGCAGCCCTTGTCCGCGAGCGCCTTGCACTCCTCGACCTTCTGTTTTGGCGTCAATCCGCCGATGGCCCTGTCGATGCCCAGCGTCCGGGCGGTATGATTCACGACATCCTGCCGGTCGCCCGACAGGATCACCGTTGCGAGGCCGGCTGAATCGAGCGTTGCGACCGCCTCCGAGGCGCCTGGTCTCGGCGTGTCCTCGAAGAAGAAGCGCGCCAGAACGACTTGGTTGCGCGAAAACACGACTTCGGAGAGCGGGCCGCCGGCAATCGGCATCGCCGACGACCTGCCCGATGCGAAATGGGCACTGCCCAGTCTATAGATGTCCTCGCCCCGCCTCCCCTCGATCCCGCCGCCTGCAATCTCGGATACCCGGTCGTATACGGTCGAGGCCGCACTCGCACTTCGTACCAGGGCTTTTGACAGAGGATGCCGTGAATGGACAGCCAGGCCGATCGCCTCTGCAATGCTCATGTCACCTCTAGCTTCGGCTTTCACGAGACGAGGCGTTCCCATCGTCAGCGTACCCGTCTTGTCGAACACCACGGTATCGACCTCGGCCAGCCTTTCGAGCGCCGAGCCGTCCTTGACCATTACACCTTTGCGGAACAACTCGCCGGCCGCTACCACCTGAACAACCGGGACGGCAAGCCCCAGGGCGCACGGGCAGGTGATGATGAGCACCGCGACGGCGACAAGCGTCGCATGCTTCCAGTCGCCTCCCGCAAAGCCCCAGGCGAGGAACGATACCAGCGCGAGGAGATGCACCGCCGGAGAGTAAAGCGCTGCTGCGCGATCTGCTATGCGGCGGTAGCGGGCGCGACCGCTCTCGGCTGTTTCCATGAGAACGATGATTTCGGATAGAAGAGAGTTTCTGGCCAGCTTCATCGCCTGTATCACCAACGAGCCCGTAAGGTTCATTGCGCCCGAGCTGACCTGGGCGCCCGCACAAACCATCACCGGGCTGCTTTCGCCTGTTACGACCGAGAGATCTAGATCGCCCTCGCCGCTTACGACAATGCCATCTACCGGAATGCGCTCGCCGGCGGCGACCGCGATTTCATCACCAATCGCAATCTCGTCGACCGCAACATAGGTTTTCGATCCGTCGCCAAGAATTCGAAGCGCTCCTCGAGGAGCCAGCCTCGCCAGACCGTTGATGGCGGCGCGCGCTTTCTCGCGCATCACATGATCCAAGGTCCTGCCGATCAGCAGGAAGAATAGCAGCGAGACCGATGCATCGAACCAGGCGTGTTCACCATGGTGGATGGTCTCCCAAAGCGAGACGGCATAGGAAAGCGTCACGGCGAGGGAAATCGGAACATCCATATTGGTGCGCCCATGGCTCAACGCATTCCACGCCGATCGGAAAAAGAACCGGCCGGAGTAGATAAGTGCCGGTGCCGCGATCATTGCGGAAATCCAATGGAACAGGTCGCGGGTCGCCGCATCCGCCCCCGACCAGATCGATACCGAAAGAAGCATGATGTTTGCCGCCGCGAAGCCGGAAACACCCACGGCCCGGAGGAGCTCATTCCTCATTCTGTCGTTTTCCGGAGCGAGCGGCGTAAAAAGATGCGTTCGATAGCCGGCTGCCTCGATGGCGGCTACAATTTCCGATGGATCCGTCTTCCCCTGCCCGATTTGCTCGGCGTAGACGCAGCTCACCCGCCGCGAAGTCAAGTTGACCCTTGCCTTGCGGACATAAGGGAGCGCTGTCAGCGCCTTCTCGATCGTCGAAATGCAGCCGCCGCAGTGCACGTCCGGCATGCTGAGGTCGAGCTGCCTCAAGCCGCCGCCCAGCGGGTGACTGGCAAGATTGATCTCTTCGGCGCTGAAGGTACTCCGGCTCAGCGCCATCACGGCTTCGGCATCCATCGTGCAGCACGTCATTGGTCGGGCTCCGCGGTATCGATGCGGACAGCCTGGTGCATAACGAGGGCTCCCGCATGTCTTGCGACGATCTCGACAATCCAGTCACCGGTGGTGACGTCGTGATCTCCTGCGAAACGGCCTTCCGAGAGCTTTCTGAAGGCGACGCTGAAATCGTTATGATCTCCGACGGGCCGCTTGAAGTTTGCCGTGACCTCGTCAACGATCGCCGGCGATCCGTCGCGGTTGC
>JBCNPI010000294.1:0-7563 GCA_039593415.1 Rhizobium sp.
ATAGGGTCTCACTCAAGGCGGGAAGAAAACGACACCGCCAAACAAAACAGAGTGAGGCCAAGTCATGATGAACACGAAAATCAAGCCGCAGGCAGTTGCGAATGCTCGGGATCAGCAGGTTGACGACATCCGGGCTCTCTACATGGAATCCCTTCACCTGGTCGAGCGTTTGCACCGCCGCCTGCTTGATGTCATCAAGGACGAGTTCGACCGCCAGGGTCGCGACGACGTCAATGCCGTCCAGGCACTTCTCCTCTTCAATATCGGCAATTCCGAGCTGACGGCCGGCGAACTGCGCTCCCGCGGTTTCTACCTTGGCTCCAACGTTTCCTACAACGTCAAGAAGCTGGTCGACCTCGGCTTCATCAACCATCAGCGCTCGCGCATCGACCGTCGCTCGGTCCGCATCAGCCTGACGGAAACCGGCCAGGACATCGCCGAAACCGTTGCCAAGCTCTATGAGCGTCACATTGGCTCGATCGACAAGGTCGGCGGCATCGGCACCGACGAATTCACCCAGATGAACAAGCTCCTGCAGCGCCTCGACCGCTTCTGGAATGATCAGATCCTCTATCGCCTGTAAGCGGCGGCGAAGGATAAACCGCGAGACCATCCGGTGAAAGCAAGCTGGACACGTTCCCTGCGTGTCCGGCTTGGCCGTGTTACCGCCCCGGTCGTTGTGCGCTTTTTGCCACGTCCGAGCCTGACCTTCCGTCATACACAAGCTGCAAGACGGCTAAACCATTGACGCCGGTTCAAGACACGCTATGAACCACGCGCAGCTGTTGTATTTTAGCAAAAGCAGTTTGGCGTTTCTTCCGCTCTCGCATGGCAAGGCAAGTTTCATGCCGAGAGACACGAATTGGCCATATTGCTATGACAGCGGAAATCGAATGCAGGCAGCGTTCTCGATGATCTTCCGACCTGAAGGTCTTGGCTTCGCGATATTGTGATAGTTCGTGGTCAAGTTTTTGGTGGTGCATTAAGGGAACGGGTTGATACTGAGCCACGTTATTTGGCGCAAGCTGCGCTATTTACTGCTTCCTCTCTCGGCTGCGCATGATGGGATCGCAGCGTTGAACGGTTGGGATATGTCGAAGAAAAACGGAATTGAATCCTTTTCGCGCCGCTCTTTCCTGCGGTCGGCTGCAACTCTTGGCGCTGCCGCATTGGCCGCTCCGGCTCTCGCGCAAAATGCAACTCCGCTTGAGGCGCTGATCAACGACCGTTCCCGCGGCAATTGGGACGACCAGTTCGACGCCAAGGCAGCGGCACGCACGGCAGCGGCCGTGCAGTCGAACACGCCAATCCTCGGGCCTGATTCCGTACCGAACATTCAGCAGGCGATTGCCCAATATCAGAGTATCGTTGCCAATGGCGGCTGGCCGCAGGTCAATCCGACGAGCCAGCAGCCGCTGCAGATCGGCGTTACCGATCCCGCCGTGCAGACGCTTCGCCAGCATCTGATGGTTTCAGGCGACTTGCCGCGCGAAGCCGGGGTCTCCTCGTCGTTCGATTCCTATGTCGACGGTGCGGTCAAGCGTTTCCAGGCCCGTCATGGACTGCCGGCGGATGGCGTCATCGGCGATTTCACGCTGAAGGCGATGAATATCCCAGCCAATGTCCGCCTGCAGCAGCTGAATACCAATCTTGTTCGCCTACAGACGTTCCCATCCGACCTCGGTCGCCGTCACGTCATGGTCAACATCCCGGCGACCCGCGTCGAAGCCGTGGAAGACGGTCAGGTGGCTTTGCGCCATCAGGCGATCGTTGGCCGGGAATCACGGCCGACGCATATCATCAATTCAAAGATCTACGAGGTCATCCTCAACCCGTATTGGACGGCGCCGCGTTCCATCATAGTCAAGGACATCATGCCCTTGATGCGCAAGGACCCGACCTACCTGACGAGGAGCAATATCCGCCTCCTCGACGGCAAGGGCCAGGAAGTAGCGCCCGAGACGATCGACTGGAATTCGGACAAGGCGCCAGACCTGATGTTCCGTCAGGACCCGGGCAAGACCAACGCCATGGCGTCCACGAAGATCAATTTCCACAACCCCAACAACGAATACATGCACGATACGCCCGAGCAAGGCCTGTTCAACAAACTGATGCGCTTTGATAGTTCCGGCTGTGTTCGCGTTCAAAACGTGCGCGACCTCGCGACCTGGCTGCTGGCCGAAACGCCCGGTTGGCCGCGCCAGCACATCGAGCAGGTCATCTCCAGCCGCGTCAACACGCCGATCACCCTGGCGTCGGAAGTTCCTGTGTATTTCGTCTACATTTCGGCCTGGAGCGCCCGCGACGGCATCGTCCAGTTCCGCGACGACATCTATAATCTCGACGGCAACTCCCAGTTGGCGCTCAATACGACCCAGGGCATGGAGCAGCCGGTTCAATAACAGGCCGTCTTCAAACCCGACCATGCCGGGCCGCATCTTCGGATGCGGCTTTTTCGTTCGCCGGCGGTGCTGATCGTAGAATGCCCAGCAAATGTCGCTGATCGTATTGCTCTCGGGCGACCCTGACGCTAATACCGTCTGCATTGCCGTTCCGGCCCGTTCAGGAGCTTCTACGATGACCAATGCATCCACCGAACCCTTCTTCAATCGCTCGCTTGCCGATACCGATCCGGAAATCTTTGGTGCGATCGGCAAGGAGCTCGGTCGTCAGCGGCACGAAATCGAACTGATCGCCTCGGAAAATATCGTTTCGCGCGCCGTGCTGGAAGCCCAGGGCTCGATCATGACGAACAAATATGCCGAGGGCTACCCGGGCAAGCGCTATTACGGCGGCTGCCAGTTCGTCGATATTGCCGAAGAGCTCGCCATCGAGCGTGCCAAGAAGCTGTTCGGCGTCAATTTCGCCAACGTTCAGCCGAATTCCGGTTCGCAGATGAACCAGGCGGTCTTCCTGGCGCTGCTGCAGCCGGGTGATACCTTCATGGGTCTCGATCTCAATTCGGGCGGCCACCTGACGCACGGTTCGCCGGTCAACATGTCCGGCAAGTGGTTCAACGTCGTTTCCTATGGCGTGCGCGAAGGCGACAACCTGCTCGACATGGACGCAGTGCAGCGCAAGGCCGAAGAGCACAAGCCGAAGCTCATCATCGCCGGCGGCACTGCCTATTCCCGCATCTGGGACTGGAAGCGTTTCCGCGAGATTGCCGACAGCGTCGGCGCCTATCTGATGGTCGACATGGCCCACATCGCCGGCCTGGTTGCCGGTGGCCAGCATCCGTCGCCGTTCCCGCATTGCCACGTCGCCACCACGACCACGCACAAATCCCTGCGCGGCCCGCGCGGCGGTATGATCCTCACCAATGACGAGGATCTGGCCAAGAAGTTCAACTCGGCTGTCTTCCCCGGTCTTCAGGGTGGTCCGCTGATGCACGTCATCGCCGCAAAGGCCGTCGCCCTCGGTGAAGCGCTCCAGCCCGATTTCAAGGATTATGCAGCGCAGATCGTCAAAAACGCCAAGGCTCTTGCCGAGACGCTGATCTCCGGCGGCGTCGATGTCGTCTCCGGCGGAACGGACAACCATCTGATGCTGGTTGACCTGCGCAAGAAGAATGCCACCGGCAAGCGTGCGGAAGCAGCACTCGGCCGCGCCTACGTCACCTGCAACAAGAACGGCATTCCGTTCGACCCCGAAAAGCCCTTCGTCACGTCGGGCGTTCGCCTCGGCACGCCCGCCGGCACGACGCGCGGCTTCAAGGAAGCTGAGTTCCGCGAAATCGGTAATCTGATCATCGAAGTGCTCGATGGCCTGAAGGTCGCAAATTCCGACGAAGGCAACGCCGCCGTCGAGGCTGCCGTGCGGGAAAAAGTGGTCAAGCTCACCGATCGCTTCCCCATGTACGGCTATATGGGCTAAGGAGGGCGCATGCGCTGCCCCTATTGCGGTACGGAAGATACTCAGGTCAAGGATTCGCGCCCGGCGGAGGACAATACCTCCATCCGCCGGCGGCGTATCTGCCCGGACTGCGGCGGTCGCTTCACGACCTTCGAGCGCGTGCAGTTGCGCGAGCTCATGGTCATCAAGAAGACCGGCCGCAAGGTGCCGTTCGATCGCGACAAGCTGGTGCGCTCCTTTGAGATCGCGTTGCGCAAGCGCCCGGTTGATCGGGACCGGATCGAGCGGGCTGTGTCCGGGATCGTGCGTCGTCTTGAAAGCTCCGGCGAGACAGAGATCAGCTCCGAGCAGATAGGTCTTCAGGTACTGGAAGCACTGAAGACCCTCGATGATGTCGCCTTCGTACGCTATGCCTCCGTCTATCGCGATTTCTCGCATGCGGAGGATTTCGAACACGTCATCGAGGAGATCAACGCCAAGATCGCCCGCGATCCGCTGGACCCTTGAGCATGGCGCTGCTGCCCGAAGACGAGCGTTTCATGGCCGCAGCCATCCGTCTGTCTCGTCAGCATCTGGGGCTGACTTCCACCAATCCATCTGTCGGCTGCCTCATCGTCAAGGATGGGGTGATTATCGGCAGCGGTGTGACCGCGCTTGGCGGGCGCCCGCATGCCGAGCCTCAGGCGCTGGCCGAGGCAGGTGAGGGGGCCAGAGGTGCCACCGCCTATGTGACGCTCGAACCCTGCTCGCACTACGGCAAGACGCCGCCCTGCGCCGAGGCATTGATCGCTTATGGCGTGGCGCGCGTCGTCGTCAGCATCACAGACCCTGACCAGCGAGTTTCCGGCCGCGGCATCAACATGCTGCGCAATGCCGGCATCGAAGTTGATGCCGGCATTCTGGAAAAGGTGGGCAGGCGATCCCTGGCGGGCTATCTCACGCGTCAGACGAGAAACCGGCCCTATGTGACTCTCAAGCTTGCTGTTTCCGCCGATGGAATGATCGGAAAGACGGGTAAGGGCCAGGTTCGCATCACAGGCGATGTCTCGCGGGCACAGGTGCAGATGCTGCGCGCCGAAAGCGACGCCATATTGGTCGGCATTGGTACGGCGATGTCAGACGATCCCGAATTGACCTGCAGGCTTCCCGGTCTGGAGGATCGCTCGCCGCTGCGCATCGTCGTCGACGAGCAATTGCAGCTCCCCCTTGGCAGCAAGCTGGCGCAGACCGCGCGGAAGTATCCTGTCATCGCGGTTGCCGGCCAGCCGCAGTCCGTCGACGGCGCCGCCGATGCGGCCTTACTTGGACGCCGTGCTGCCCTTGATGCCGCTGGCGTCGAAGTCCTGCAATCCAATTCGAGCGAGCCGGGAGAGTTGCTGGAGGCGCTCGGCACGCGCGGTATCTCCTCCCTGCTGGTCGAAGGCGGCGCCAGGACGGCGCAGCGTTTCCTCGATGCCGGAATGGTCGACCGCATCCTGCTGTTTCAGGGACCGGCCGATATCGGCGAGGGCGGTATTGAATCGCCCGTCCTCAAATCCAATATCCCCGCTGATTTTATACATGTCGGCGAGAGCCGCTTCGGCGACGATCTTTGCGACGAATATGAAAGAGGTTTTTGATGTTTACCGGAATTGTCACCGATGTCGGCACGGTCGAATCCATCTCCCCGATGAAGGAAGGCATCAAGCTACGCGTTGCCACCAATTACGATCCGGCGACGATTGAGATGGGCGCCTCGATCTCGCATGCCGGCGTCTGCCTGACGGTTACCGGTCTGCCGGAACAGGGCAGCAACGGACGATGGTTCGAGGTCGAGGCGTGGGAAGAGGCGCTGCGGCTTACGACCATCGGCGCCTGGGAAACAGGCACCAAGATCAACCTCGAACGTTCCCTTAAGATCGGCGACGAGCTTGGCGGCCACATCGTGTCGGGCCATATCGACGGCAAGGCGGAAATTCTCTCGGTAACCGCCGAAGGCGAGGCCACGCGCTTCCGCCTGCGCGCGCCGGAGCATCTCGCAAGATTCGTGGCGCCCAAGGGCTCGGTCGCCCTTGATGGCACCTCGCTCACGGTCAATGCCGTCGAGGGTACGGAATTCGACGTGCTGCTGATCCGCCATTCCCTTGAAGTGACCACCTGGGGCGAGCGCAAGGCCGGTGATTTCGTCAATTTCGAAGTCGACACGATGGCACGCTACGCTGCTCGTCTGGCGGAATTTCCGGCCGTCCGGGAAGGCTGAATATCATAGGCTTGCCACGACGAAGGCGCCGATCGGCGCCTCGGCAGCTTATGCAAGCGTTTTTTCCATCAGGAAATTCGACAGGATCTGGCCGCGCTTTTCTACCTGCTGCGCGGTCACGACGATAAAGCCCTTGCGCTCGAAGAAGGGGCGGGCGGTCAGGCTTGCTTCGGTAAATATCCGTTGAAAGCCCTGTTTGCCGGCCGCATTTTCGACAGCCGCGAGCAGCAGGCTGGCGACGCCCTTTCCTTGATAGTCGGGCGAAACGAACATCATATCAAGGCAGCCGTCCGATTTCAGATCGGCAAATCCTATGGGCGTGGAGCCATCCATCGCAAGCCAGGTCGGTCGGCTCGCTCTGTATTGTGCCCAGACGCCGACATCTTCGACCTTTGCCCATGCTGCGATCTGCTCCGGGCCGTAGTCTTTCGCCGCGACCTCGCGGATGGCCCTCAGGAAAATGTCGATCGTGGCTTGGGCGTCGTCCGGTTGGTAAGGCCTGACGGAAAACCTATCCTGCAGAGCCGGCATGATAGTTCTCCCCGCAACGCTTAACGTTCAAAGATGGCGTTGGACCTGTTCTTGAGCATGAGTTCGCCGATACGGCGGAAACCGATCTTTTCCGCGACCCGTAGCGACGGTGCGTTCTCCAGGTCCACGATACAGGTCATGCGCCGGCCTGCGAACTGCCTGTCCGCCCAGGCAATCGCCGCGTTCATGGCCTCCGTCGCATAGCCCTTGCCCTGCATCGGCGGCGTAATGCCCCAGCCGGCTTCCAGCGTACCTTCTGTCATTGGCGTCATGTCGCGATGCAGATCGAGAAATCCCACCTCGCCGATCAGGCGGCCGTTTTGGCGCTCCTTGACGGCAAAGAAGCCGAAGCCGAGATGGTGCCACAGGCCGGCATAGCGCAATAGGCGAGCCCATACCTGTTCGCGCGTCGGCATTTCTCCGCCGATGAAGCGGACAATGTCTTTGTGTTTCCAGAGTTCGAGGAACTCGTCGAAATCATCAAGCGTATGACCGCGCAGCAGGAGCCGGTCCGTTGTCAGCGTGGGAATATGGGTCATGGGATAGATCTTTGCCGAAAATATTTTTGGTGATGGTCAGTCGTTGGAGGCGCCAGGTTCGCCGTCCCAGTAATCGAGGTTGGTGGCAGCGGTTCGGCCGATTGCGCGGAACGCGGTTTTGCCGTCGCTGTAGGTCTTGGCCAGGAATTTGCCGGAATCGGGATATTCGACGATTTCGGTCCGTGCCTTTGTCGAGATGGCGAGATAAACCAGCACGCCGGGGCCGATATTGATCAGCTGATGCGCGGTTTCCGGGCCGCCGGCGGGTGCGCCCAGTACATCACCCTTGCCGACCACCATACGCTGGTCGCCGAAGCGGTACTCGCCTTCGCCGTCGAGAATGACGAACATCTCCTCTTCGACATGATGATTGTGAAACGGACAGCCTGATTTGCC
>JBCNPI010000295.1:0-7559 GCA_039593415.1 Rhizobium sp.
GCTTCCTGCACCGGTCGCGCAGCCTCGGTTTTTCGGTGGAGGAGTGCCGGCAGCTGCTGGCGCTCTACGAAGACAAGAGCCGCGCCAGCGCCGACGTGAAAGACATCGCCGCCGCCAAGCTCACCGAGATCGACCGCAAGATCCGGGAACTGACGGAGCTACGCCGCACGCTGGAACATCTCGTCCACGCCTGCCACGGCAACGAACGCCCGGACTGCCCGATTTTGGAGGAGTTGTCGGAAGGGTGAGGCCTATCCCGCCCATCAGGGCGAGATGGACCTCCGAATGCGCGGATCGCCTTACTAGCTCGACCTTAATCGGCTGGACACATCAAATGGCGAGTGCCGCTATTCCTTTATCAAGTCTCCTTACCCGACCCTCTCTAACGCAATCGCCGTCGCTTCGCCGCCGCCGATGCAAAGCGAGGCGACCCCTCGCCTTGCGCCCTGGCGCTCCAATGCATGCAGCAAGGTCACGATCAGCCGTGCTCCGGTGGCGCCGATGGGATGGCCGAGAGCGCAGGCGCCGCCATTGACGTTGAGGCGATCGCGGGCAATGCCGAGTTCCTTTGCGGCCGCCATGGCGACGACTGCGAAAGCTTCGTTGATCTCGAAGAGATCGACATCGCCGATCCTCCATCCGGTCTTGTCGAGCACCTTGCGAATCGCCGGGATAGGCGCGGTCGTGTACCAGGCCGGCTCCTGAGAATGCGTGGCATGCGCCTTGATCTCGGCAAGGATCGGCAACCCCTCGCGTTCGGCAGCCGAGCGGCGCATCAGGACAAGCGCGGCCGCTCCATCGGCATTGGCCGATGCGCTTGCCGCCGTGATGGTGCCATCCTTGCGGAAGGCGGGCTTGAGCGTCGGGATCTTTTCCGGGGAGACCTTCTGCGGATGCTCGTCCTTGGCGACCGTGACCGGGTCGCCCTTGGCCGTTACCGCGATCGGCGTGATTTCCGCCTCGAAAGCGCCGGTCTCGAGTGCCTTGCGGGCGCGAGACAGGGTTTCGACCGCATAGGCATCCTGATCGTCGCGGCTGAACTGATAGGCCTCGACAGCCATCTCGCCGAAATCGCCCATGGAACGGCCCTTCTCATAGGCATCCTCGAGCCCGTCGAGCATCATATGGTCGAAGATACGGTCATGGCCCATGCGATAGCCGCCGCGCGCCTTGGCAAGCAGGTAGGGCGCATTCGACATGGATTCCATGCCGCCGGCAACCGCGATGGAGGCCGAGCCCGCCAGAATCAGGTCATGCGCCAGCATGGTCGCCTTCATGCCGGAGCCGCAGACCTTGTTGATCGTGGTGGCGCCGACGGCATCCGGCAGGCCAGCCCCGCGAGCAGCCTGCCGGGCCGGCGCCTGCCCCTGCCCCGCGGGCAGGACGCAGCCGAAAAGAACCTCATCCACCCTCTCCGCCGAAAGACCGGCACGCTCCAGCGCGGCACGGATGACATGCGCGCCCAGCTCGGGCGCCTGCAATGGCGAAAGATCTCCCTGGAAACGGCCGAGCGGTGTGCGCGTGGCGGATACGATGACGACGGGATCGATAGCGGGCATGACATTTCCTCACAGTCAGCAAACGGTATCTTCACCACCTTTGCTATCACGTTAAATGATGTTCGTCATCTAAATATCGCAAAAGGCCGCCAGCAGATGCGGTTGTCCTCACAGCGAACACACGTTAAGGATATCCATGAAACTCAAAAGGATATTCCATGCCACTCTACATCAAGGACGATGCTATCGATCGCCTGGCACGGCGCTATCAGGTGCTGACCAAGGTCCCCACCAAAACGGAAGCCGTGCGGCTCGCCCTGCAGAAGGCGCTGGATGAGGAGCTGACCAAGCCGGCGCTTGCCGATGTCGCCGTCGCCTTCTGCCGCAATCTCAGGCAGAAGGCGACGGCGAAGGGTGAAAACGCCACGACAGGAGACGCCTGATGTTTATCGATGCTTCGGTGCTGTCGTCGATGATGACCGAGGAGGAAGAGGCGCGCGCCTTCGCCACCCGCATGCAGCCTGCAGCGGCAAGAATGACCTCGCCGCTCGCGGCCGCGAATGCCGCAATCCTGGTTTCCGCTGTTTTGGGATTGTCGCCGACGGAGGCCGGCGAAGCCGTTCGCACGTTTCTGCAGCTCATGAACATCCAGCAGCTCGCCGTGCCGCCCCGCGCCGCCGCCTTGGCGACCGAAGCTTACGAGCGCTATGGCCAAGGCGACCATTCGGCGCGCCTCAGCCTTGACGATTGCATGACTTATGCCTGCGCTCGCTATTACCGCCAGCCGCTCTTGTCGAAAAGCGACCGGTTCAGGCAGACCGATATCGAACTGGCGTGACGCATGCCGCGCTTGAGGCCGCCCGATGCGGTCAAATCGTTACGGGCAGAGTGAGCCAGAACCGGCGGAATAGGTGTTCGACCGGACGCCGACCGAATTGGGGGCAGCTGCGCATTGCAGGCGAGACATCGAATCGCCCGCACGGATCGGGCCGGTCACCGACGGGTCGGTATTGATCGTGCCGTCCGGAAGGATCGCATCCTTCGAATGGTCGACGCTGCCGACATCGGCCTGGAACGCCTCGACATTGACGCGCTTGGGGTGATGCTTATGCACCTGCTCGGCCATGGCGGCACTGGACATGCCGACGACGAGAGCGGAGATAGCGAGGGTTCTGAGCAGCATGGGACTGCCTCCTGTGGGAGTTAACTCAAGTTTCATATGGGAACCGGCAGGCCACTTTACAGCGGTTTGCCTGTCAATATCGTTAAGAATTTGAAGGTTTTGATCAGGTCTTCACTTTATGGCGGGACACCTCTGCGCCGGCATCATGCGGCAGGCTGATAAAACGCAATGCGGAGATGCCACCGATAAAGCCAACAACGAGGAAAGCCCAGCGAAAATCGAGAGGCGAAAGCGTTTCCCCACCATGAATGATACGCGAGAGATTGAGAACGGCGGCAGCGACGGCAACGCCAAGCAACAGCGAAACCTGCTGCAGCATGCTCGACAATGTCGAGGCGGAGCTGCGCTGCGCGGCATGGATATCGGCAAACCCCAGCGTATTCAGCGCCGTGAAGTTCATCGAGCGCGAGAGGCCGGCAATGAATAGCAGGCAATATATCAAGAGGTCCGGCGTTGACGGCGAGAGAAACGCACATCCGGCAATGCTGGCCGACGAGATCAGCCCGTTGACGACAAGCACATTGCGGAAGCCGAAGATTTTCAGCATCTGCGTCGTGATCGCCTTCATGCCGAGATTACCGGCAAAGTAGAACAGCAGATAGGTGCCGGCATCGATCGCCGTGCGGCCGAAGCCGACCTGGAAAAGCAGCGGGATCAGGAAGGGCGTGGCGTTGATTGCCACACGGCTCGCCGTGCCGGCGGAAAGCGTCGACATGGCGAAGGTCTGCACCTTGAAGGCGGAGAGATCGAGCAGGGGCGCATCGACCGTCATGAAATGCCGGGTGGCGATAATGGAGAAAACCACACCGGCACCGATCAGCCCAATGCTGGGCGCCAGCCCCGTGGTCCCCTGCACCACGAACTCAAGACCGGCGAGCAGGAAGGTCAACCCGGCCGCCGATTGCAGGAAACCGATGAAGTCAAGCCGTGCGACCTTCTCCTCCCGCTGATCCGGAACGAAGCGCAGGACGAGACCGACGCCGATGATGCCGATCGGGATATTGATCAGGAAGTTCCAGTGCCAGCTGAGATAGGTGGTGATGAAGCTGCCGAGCACCGGGCCGATGACGGGCGCCGTCAATGCCGGCCAGGTAATCATCGACACTGCGTGCACCAGATCGGATTTGCGCGCATTCTTCAGCACGATGATGCGTCCTACGGGCGTCATCAGCGCGCTGCCGATGCCCTGAACGGCCCGGGCAATGATGAACTCGGTCAAATTGCCCGACAGACCGCAAAACAGCGATGCCACGGTGAAGATGGTGATCGACGCCAGAAACACCCGCCGCGCGCCATACCGATCGCCCGCCCAGCCGGCCAGCGGCACGAAGGCGGCCATGGTGAGCAGATAGACCGTGATGCCGATGCTCATCGACACTGGCTCGACGCCGAAGGTTGTCGCCATCTGCGGCAGCGATGTCGTGACGATCGTGCCGTCCAGAATCTGCATGAAAAAGGAGACGGCCACGACAAAGGCGATGATGCGGGACTGCCGGCCGAAACTTGCTTCGGAAAGCTCTTCTGTGGTCCGTGCAACGGTCATGACGTGAAATTCGGAGACTGGCGTTCAAAGGAGCCGTGCAATGCCGGCTGTAATCATACGATCATTGAATACGCCGATGTCAGCGGCTTGCAAAGCCACAAACCCAGCTGGCGCCATCAAAAATTGACAGGGTGACATAAGAACCGCGATTCGAGACCGCCAATTCCAAGGGCACCCTCACCCGCAATGCGCGAGGGAACGTCAATCGTCCGAGTAACGCTGCTCCCGCCAGGGATCGCCATACATGTGATAGCCGTTCTTCTCCCAGAAGCCGGCCGTGTCTGCCCCGATGAGCTCGATGCGGTTCAGCCACTTGGCGCTCTTCCAGAAATAGAGATGCGGCACGACGAGGCGCATTGGGCCGCCATGCTCATGCGTCAGCGGCTGACCTTCCCAGGCGGTCGCCAGGATCGCATCCTCGGCGGCGAAATCAGCAAGCGGCAGGTTGGTGGTATAGCCGTCATAGCCCGTCAGCAGCACATGGTGCGCCTCGTCGGTCGGCATGGCGAGATCCAGCAGATCGCGCGTCGAAACCCCTGCCCAGCGGTTGGCGTAGCGCGACCAGGTGGTTACGCAATGGATATCGCTGATACGGGCACTTTGCTCGATCGCCTGGAAAGCCGCCCAATCGAGACTGAGCCGCTTTTCCACGAAGCCGATCACATCGAGCCGCCAGCTCGACAAGGAAATTTGCGGCTGCACGCCAAGATCCAGTACCGGCCAGTTCTTGACGAGATGCTGTCCCGGCGGCAGCCGCTCCGTCTCCGGCCGGCTGACACGCCCCGTCAGAAACTTGCCTTCCGCCGCCCAGCGGCGCTTGGAGGTAGTGAGCTTGCTATCGGCGGGGATCTGGTCGTCGCTCATGCAGGTATCCTCTCTGCTGCGCAGAAATAGGATAATCGGTACGGGCTTATGTCAAGCCGAAGAGCATCTCATAGCCGGCTATATTGCCTTAATGGTGATCCAGAACAGCTGCGCCTTACCCGAAATGGACCGCCTGGCGACGTCACCTTCCGAGACAAGCAGGCAATCGCCTGCGTCAAGCGCGATCCCATCGATTTCCGCATTGCCACGATGGCAAAGAACAAGGGTAGCCTCGTTCTCGAAAGAGACGTTGTCATTTCCATCGATAGCAAAGCGGCGAACTGAATGCGTGAAGCGCCCCCGCCGCGTCATCACATTGAGGTCCGTGATCGTGCCGTCGATCAGGGTCGCCGAGGTCGGTGCGTCGGCTGCAAAGTGCAACGGCTCGCTCGCCTGCGTCAGGCGTTCGGGCGCGCGCCCCTCGATGAAGAGGGTCATGCCCTCGCCATCGAGAATGGATAGCGTACGATCGATGCCCGGGAAGACCGAAAACGGTCCATCCGTGGCAACGGTCGCCATGCTGACGCGCCAGTCGAAATCGGCAAGTCCGACGCCTTCAGGCGAAACGGCGATCTCCACCGTTTCCCCGCCGCCGTTTTTCCAGGGCATGCGCTTGTGATCACTGGCACGTAGCAGCTTCATCTTAGTTCCCCAGGATGGCCGGCAGGCGCAAGCCCTGCTTCTTGGCCCAATCAAGCGCGATGTCGTAGCCGGCATCGGCGTGGCGCATGACGCCGGTTGCCGGATCGTTCCAAAGCACGCGCTCCAGTCGCTTGGCCGCATCATCCGTGCCGTCGGCGCAGATGACCATGCCGGAATGCTGGCTGAAGCCCATGCCGACGCCGCCGCCGTGGTGCAGCGATACCCAGGTGGCACCGGAAGCGGTGTTGAGCAGCGCGTTGAGCAGCGGCCAGTCGGAAACGGCATCCGAGCCGTCCTTCATCGCTTCGGTTTCGCGGTTCGGCGAAGCGACCGAGCCGGAGTCGAGGTGGTCGCGGCCGATAACGACAGGCGCCTTCAGCTCGCCATTCCTGACCATTTCGTTGAAAGCGAGGCCGAGGCGGTGGCGATCCCCGAGGCCGACCCAGCAGATTCGTGCCGGCAGGCCCTGGAAAGAGATCCGCTCGCGCGCCATGTCCAGCCAGTTGTGCAGGTGCTTGTTGTCGGGCAGCAACTCCTTCACCTTGGCGTCGGTCTTGTAGATATCTTCCGGATCGCCCGAAAGAGCAGCCCAGCGGAAGGGACCGATGCCACGGCAGAAGAGGGGGCGGATATAGGCCGGCACAAAGCCCGGGAAGGCGAAGGCGTTCTCAAAACCTTCGTCCTTGGCGACCTGGCGGATATTGTTGCCGTAGTCCAGCGTCGGCACGCCGGCGTTCCAGAAATCGACCATGGCTTCGACATGAACCCTCATCGAAGCACGGGCGGCAGCTTCGACGGCTTTCGGATCGCTCTCGCGCTTGGCCCTGTGTTCGGCCACGGTCCAGCCGGCCGGCAGGTAACCGTTCAGCGGATCGTGGGCAGAGGTCTGGTCGGTGACGATATCCGGGCGCGGACCGCCGGCCTTCATGCGCGTCACCAGTTCCGGGAAGATTTCGGCAGCATTGCCGAGCAGGCCGACGGATTTGGCTTCGCCAGCCTTCGTCCACTTGTCGATCAAGGCAAGCGCTTCATCCAGGGTCTTTGCCTTTTCGTCGACGTAACGGGTGCGCAGGCGGAAATCGATGCGGGTTTCGTCGGATTCGACTGCGAGGCAGCAGGCGCCGGCCATGACGGCCGCCAGCGGCTGAGCGCCGCCCATGCCGCCGAGGCCACCGGTCAGGATCCACTTGCCCTTGAGATTGCCGTTATAGTGCTGGCGACCGGCTTCGACGAAAGTCTCGTAGGTGCCCTGCACGATGCCCTGTGTGCCGATGTAGATCCATGAGCCGGCCGTCATCTGGCCGTACATGGCAAGGCCTTTCTTATCCAGCTCGTTGAAGTGATCCCAGGTCGCCCAGTGTGGCACGAGGTTGGAGTTGGCGATCAGCACGCGCGGCGCATCCTTGTGGGTGCGGAACACGCCGACCGGCTTGCCGGACTGCACGAGCAGCGTCTCATCTTCGTTGAGCGTCTTCAGCGTCGCCGCGATCCGGTCGAAATCGTCCCAGGTGCGGGCAGCGCGGCCGATGCCGCCATAGACGACCAGCTCGTTCGGGTTTTCCGCAACGTCCGGATCTAGGTTGTTCATCAGCATGCGCAGCGGCGCTTCTGTCAGCCAGCTCTTGGCGTTGAGTTCCGGACCACGAGGAGCGCGGATTTCGCGGATATTATGGCGTGGGTTGGTCATGTCACATCTCCAAGGAGGGCAGGATGTCGGTTGAAATCGAGGCATTGAGGGCGCCGGAGCCGACGAGCTCCGCGGCGGCTTTCAGGTCGTTTGCCATATAGCGGTCCTCTTCCAGCGAAGGCGCGGCGGCGCGGATGGCGG
>JBCNPI010000296.1:0-7517 GCA_039593415.1 Rhizobium sp.
TGCTGAAGACGATTCGTGGTGCCGGATACATGATCAAGGACGAGGGATGAGTCGCTTCCGCGTCCTCTTCAAGTCCACTGCAGTAAGACTTTCCGCCCTCTATATCCTTCTTTTTTCGCTTTGTGCCGCGACACTGGTCTTTTACGTTACGGCCATGTCCGAGCGGCTGTTGACGGAGCAGATCCGCGATGCCGTTCAGCAGGAGGTCAATCAGGTCAAGCGCGCCTATGACATTGGCGGGCTGAACCTGCTTCTGCGCACGATGGAGCGCCGCGCGCGCCAGCCCGGCGCCAACCTCTATGTCATTGCCGGTCCCTCCGGCGACATCCTGGCAGGCAACGTCGCCTCCGTGCAGCCGGGCGTGCTCGGCCAAGCCGGTTGGACCGAGCTGCCCTTCATCTATGAGCGTTATACGGACGCCTCCAACGATCCGGAGCGACGCCATCTGGCGATCGCCAACATCTTCATCCTCGACAACGGCCTGCGCATCCTGGTTGGCCGCGATCTGGGCGAGCCCGAGCGTTTTCGGCTGCTGGTGCGCCAGGCGCTGATGCTGGCGCTGGCGATCATGGGGCTTGGCGCACTGGTCATCTGGTTCGGCATCGGCCGCAACGCCCTGAGGCGCATCGACCGGATGACGGCCGCCAGCCGCAAGATCATGGCCGGAGACCTTTCCCAGCGCCTTCCTGTCGGCGGCTCCGGCGATGAGTTCGATCGTATGTCCGCATCGCTGAACGCGATGCTTGAGCGCATCGAGAAACTGAACGAGGGGCTGCGGCAGGTCTCCGACAATATTGCTCACGACCTCAAGACCCCATTGACGCGCCTGCGCAACAAAGCCGCCGATGCGCTGGACAATGCCGACAGCGAAGGCCGCCGCACCGCGCTTGAGGGCATCATCGGCGAATCGGATCAGCTGATCCGCACCTTCAATGCACTCCTGATGATTTCGCGCGTCGAGGCAGGCTCGGTCGCCGCTGAAATGACCTCCGTCGATCTGTCCTCCATCGTCGCGGATACTGCCGAACTCTATGAGCCGGTTGCCGAAGAAGCGGGGCTGGCGCTGACGGCCGACATCGAGCCCGATATCGAGGTGCAGGGCAATCGCGAGCTGATCGGGCAGGCGCTCTTCAATCTTATCGACAACGCCCTGAAATACGCTTCAGGCTGCAGCGGCGAACAGGCGATAACCTTCAAGCTGGCGCGCAGGCATGATGCGGTCACACTTGCCGTCGCTGACCGCGGACCGGGCATTCCTGCTCATCAGCGCGCCGATGTGGTCAAGCGCTTCTTCCGCCTGGACGAAAGCCGCTCCAAGCCTGGAACTGGCCTCGGCCTTGCGCTGGTGGAGGCTGTCATGGAGCTGCATGGCGGCCGGCTGGAGCTTTCCGATACCGATCCCGATAGTCCCGATGCCAAGGGATTAACGGTCACCATGATCTTCCCCATGCAGAAACAATAGGTTAATCCTGCACTAGAGCCGGATGATTTTAGCTCGAAACGGCCTGAAATCCGAATCCGCTCTGGCGTCAAAGAAGCAGGGCATGATGCTGTCCGAAAACCGCTCGCACTTTTCGGCATCATGCTCTATCCGCTTGCTGTTGGGGAGAGCTGCATGACGACGACGCAAAGCGATCTGCTGCGGGATGTTCCGTCTGGACGATTGCGGCCATTAAACCAATCGGAGACGAAGTCTGCACTTGCCGACCTCAAGCAGATCGCCGGCGCAGAGCCCGCCGTCGCTGCTCTGCTTGCAGGCGAAAGCGCCCTGCGGGATTTTATCGTTGCCGCGCTGACCTTGTCTCCCCATTTGCGGGAAACCGCCAATCTCGAGCCATCGCTGCTCGTTGCCGCCGTCGAAAAGCCGCTGTCGCCCCAGATCGAAGCTCTCGTTGAAGAAGCGCGTCGTGCTTGGCTGCCGGCCGAAGAGGGGGCTTCGTTGCCTTCGGACTCCGATGTGATGAGCCGCCTTCGTATCGCCAAGCGCCGTGCGGCTTTTCTCATCGCACTCGCCGACCTCGCCCGCATCTATGATGGGAGGGTGACGACCCGCTGGCTGAGCAGGCTCGCGGAGGCTTCCATTTCCGCGGCAATCGACCATCTGCTGCTGTCCTCGCACGAGACCGGCAAGATCTCGCTTCCCGATCCCGCTGCTCCGAGCCGGCAGTCCGGATTGATCGTGCTCGGCATGGGCAAGCTCGGCGCCGAGGAGCTGAACTATTCTTCGGATATCGATCTTGTCGTCTTCTTCGACGAGACCGCGGGCATCGTTTCCGATCCGGACGACGCCATCGACATCTTCCCGCGACTGATGCGGCGGCTGGTGCGCATCTTGCAGGAGCGAACGGCGGACGGTTATGTCTTCCGTACCGATCTCCGCCTGCGCCCCGATCCGGGCTCGACTCCGCTTGCTATCCCGGTCGATGCAGCGATGATCTATTACGAGGGCAGGGGGCAGAACTGGGAACGCGCCGCTTTCATCAAGGCGCGGCCTGTTGGCGGCGATATCGCGGCCGGTCAGGCCTTCATCCGCGATCTCGTGCCCTTCGTCTTCCGCAAATATCTGGACTATGCCGCGATATCAGATATCCATTCCATCAAGCGGCAGATCCATGTGCACAAGGGGCATGGCGCCATCGCGGTCAAGGGCCACAACGTCAAGCTCGGCCGCGGCGGCATTCGCGAGATCGAATTCTTCGTACAGACGCAGCAGCTGATTGCCGGAGGGCGGATGCCGGAATTGCGCTGCCGATCGACGGAACAAACTCTCGCCGAGTTGACCGAGGCCAAGTGGATCGACGCGGAAACCCGCGACGAGCTGACGTCGGCCTACTGGTTTCTGCGCGATGTCGAGCATCGCATCCAGATGGTGCGCGACGAGCAGACCCACTTGCTCCCGGAAACGGATACGGAGCTCAAACGCATCGCCTTCATGATGGGTTTTCCCGACATATCGGCTTTTTCCGAGGCACTGGTTACGACGCTGAAGACCGTCGAGCGGCGTTATGCGCGCCTGTTCGAGCAGGAAACGAAACTATCGTCCGAAACGGGCAATCTGGTCTTTACCGGTCAGGGTGACGATCCCGATACGCTGAAGACGCTGCGCCGTCTCGGCTTCGAACGGCCGTCCGACATTGCGAATGTTATCCGCACCTGGCACTACGGACGGTATCGCGCCACGCAATCGGTGGAAGCGCGCGAGCGGCTGACGGAGCTGACACCCGAACTCCTGCGGGTCTTCGGGGATAGCAAGCGGGCGGATGAGGCGCTCTTGCGTTTCGACAGCTTCATCTCCGGCCTGCCGGCCGGTATCCAGCTCTTCTCGCTGCTCGGCACGAACCCGGCGCTGCTTTCCCTCATCGTCAATATCATGTCCTCGGCGCCGCGCCTCGCCGAGATCATCGCTGCCAAGCCGCATGTCTTCGACGGCATGCTGGACCCTGGCCTCATGGCCGAACTGCCGACACGCGACTACCTGGCAGAGCGCATCAGAAGCTTTCTCGCTTCGGCAAGGCATTATGAAGACGTGCTGGACCGGCTGCGCATCTTCGCATCCGAACAGCGCTTCCTCATCGGCATACGCCTGCTGACGGGCGCAATCGGCGGCCAGATGGCGGCTCGCGCCTTTACCCATCTTGCCGATCTGATCGTCGAGGCGGCGCTGGACGCGGTGATGAAGGAAATCCGCTTGGCTCATGGCGAATATCCCGGCGGCCGCGTCGCCGTGGTCGGCATGGGCAAACTCGGCAGCTTCGAACTCACGGCGGGATCGGATATCGATATCATCCTGCTGTATGACTACGACGATTCGGCGGGCGAATCCGATGGCCCGAAGCCGCTGGATGCCATGCGCTATTTCACCCGCATCACCCAGCGTCTGATCGCCGCCCTTTCGGCGCCGACGGCCGAAGGTATTCTCTACGAAGTCGACATGCGCCTGCGCCCCTCCGGCAACAAGGGGCCGGTCGCCACGCGCATCAACTCCTTCGAGAAGTATCAGCGAACGGAGGCCTGGACCTGGGAGCACATGGCGCTCTCGCGGGCGCGCCTGATCTGCGGCGACGAGGAATTGGTGAACGATGCCGAGCGCATCATCGGCGAAGTTCTTTCGGCAAGGAGAGACATTGCCAAGATCGCTGGGGACGTCCGCGAGATGCGCGCCCTGATCGAGCAGGAGAAGCCGCCCGAAAGCATCTGGGACCTGAAGCTGATCCCCGGCGGGCTGATCGATATCGAATTTACAGCGCAATATTTGCGATTGATCGCGCCTGAGCGCGGCGTCGGCATCGACGCCAACGGGCTCAGCACGGCAGAGGCGTTGAAACTGCTCGGCGTCAGCCTGATGGATCGCAACGACCTCGATGTCTGCCTGGAGGCGCTGCATCTTTATACGGAGCTGTCGCAGCTCATCAGGCTCTGCATCGATGGCGCGTTCGATCCGCAAAATGCGCCTTCCGGGTTGATGGAGCTGGTTTGCCGCGCCGGCGATTGCCCGGATATCCGCACGCTGGAAGCCGAGCTCAAGCGGCTGTCGAAGGCAGTGCGGAAGATATTTCAGGCAATGGTCGGAAACTAAAGCATGTCGCGCAAAAGTGCGTAGCGGTTTTGCGACAACGACATGCGCAAAATTAAAGATCCAAAGCGCAGGAAGCGAATCTGAAAGATCGCGACGCGCTTTAGCGCTGATCCGGGATGCGGATAGCGATGACAGTGCCGATGCCTTCGCGGGAGCGGATGCGCATGCGGCCGTGATGCAGCGCCGTCAGCGATCTGGAAATGGCAAGCCCGAGGCCGGAGCCTCCCTTGCTCTTCGCATATTGGCTCTGCACCTGTTCGAAGGGTTGGCCGATCTTGCTGAGCGCCGATTTCGGAATTCCAATGCCGGTGTCCGCGATAACGAGCATCACCGCATCTTCGACCTTGCGCGTGCGAACCGCGATGCGACCGCCGTCATTGGTGAATTTCACGGCATTGGAAAGCAGGTTGAGTACGATCTGTTTCATCGCCCGCCGGTCGGCGTTGAGCTTGATCTCGGAGGAGATGGTCTGCTCGACGAGAATGTTCTTCTGCGCAGCCGGAATGCGGGTGAAGCGCAGGCATTCCTCGATAAGCGGCGCAAGATCGATCCGCTCGCAGGAGAGCTTCATATGCCCTGCTTCGATCTTGGACATGTCGAGAATGTCGTTGATGACATTAAGCAGATGCTTGCCGCTGTCGTGGATATCCTTGGCATATTCATTGTAGCGGGCCGAGCCGAGGGGTCCGAACATCTGATCCTGCAGGATTTCCGAGAAGCCGAGAATGGCGTTGAGCGGCGTGCGCAGCTCGTGCGACATGTTGGCGAGGAATTCCGATTTGGCCTTGTTGGCGGCTTCGGCACGTTCCTTCTCCGCGAGATAATTGGTGTTGGCGGTCGAAAGCTCCGCCTTCTGCCGCTCGAGGATCTGGCGTGACGCGGAGAGATCGTTGATGGTCGCCATCAGCCGGCGCTCGGATTCGCGAAGGCGTTCCTGGTTGCGCTTGAGCTGCGTGATGTCGGTACCGACGGAGACGAGGCCGCCGTCGCGGGTGCGGCGCTCGTTGATCTGCAGCCAGCGTTCATCGGCAAGCTGCACTTCCGTCGTCTGCGAGTGGTTGGAGCGGCCGGGATCGACGATGCGGCGCTCGATGACCGGTCGCGCGGCTGCTGCATTGACGACGGCGCGTTCGGTGCCGGGTACAAGCACGTTGTCCGGCAGGCCGTAAGCCTGCTGGAAATGCGCATTGCACATGACGAGGCGATCATTCTTGTCCCATAGCACGAAGGCTTCGGACGTACATTCGATGGCGTCGGCCAGCCGCTGATCGGCTTCCGCATAGCGCTGTGCCAGCCGATGCTGCTCGGTCACGTCCATGGCGATGCCGATCATGTGCACGCGGCCCGAATGGGTGCGGATGACCTGCGCGCGGGCACGCATCCAGACGTAATGCCCCTTGGCATGGCGGATGCGCAGGATCTGGTCCACCTGGCCGGCCTTGCCACGGGTTACGGTGCGGGCGAGCATATGCAGGCTGTTGTCGTCCGGATGCATCAGCCGTGCCGCATCCGTAAAGGCGAGCGGCTTGTCGGCGGCCGGCAGCCCAAGCATGTCGTACATCGAGCGCGACCAGAAGAACTTGCGGCTGGTGAAATCGAAATCCCAAAGACCGCAGCGGCCGCGCGACAGAGCCGTCTCGACGCGCAGGTTGGATTCGAGGAAGATTTCGTCGGCGTCGCGCGCCCGTTTTACCTGCGTATAATAGGCATAGAGGATGACGAGAAGGATGGAGGAAATGCCGGCAAAGAGCGTAACGTTGAGCGTCAGCTCGTCGCGCCAAAGCTTGTCGAGCTGTTCCATCGACGCGGCTGAAAGAATGAAGTCGCCCTTGTCGCCGATCAGCGAAATTGCCGCATAATACGGCTCGCCGCCGATCATGGTTTCGATCACGCCGGCATGGTCGCCGAAGCTGCGGATGGCCGATACTTCGGGAAAGAAGTCGGAGACGAGCATGCCGATATAGGCAGAGCCGGCGGCGGAGGAGCCGAACACCCGGCCGCTCGACTGTACCAGCAGGACGAAAGCGCCGGTGTCCAGCCGATCCTGCGGCAGGTAGGAGGCCAATTTCCGTTCCGCGCCGCTTCGGTCGCCGGCCTGGAAGAGGCTGGCATCGTTCGAAAAGGCGGCGGCGGCGGCGGCGATGGAGAGCGAGGTCGCACGGCGGGCTGAAGCCGCCATCCGGCCATGCTCCGTGATCATGCCGAAGAAATGCGAGGCGGCAACGACCATCAGGAAGGAAACGATGAGGACGGGGATGATGCGCTTGAGGATTTGTTCCGTCTGAGGAAAACGACGGGAAATCGTCTCCATCCGCACCTCGGTTCGATCGGCAACACCGCTATGCCAGGACTTCAGACCGTCGAAATTAACACGCAGCCGTCCATCGGCCACGGTTGCCCGCCGCACGTCCACCATTGCTTTAGCCTTGTCCCTCGTGTGATTCGCTGCGCCGCTCGCCCGAATCTGCCTTAATGAATCACTCGTGATTCGGCTTGTCCAGAGGGTGAGGTAAAACTTTCTTAACCATCTGCGATTTCAGCATATTTTGCACACGCATCAGTAAGTTGCGCGGGCACTGGACTCGTTGGAGGCGAAAAGGCTGATACTAGAGCCGGATGATTTTAGGCCTGTTCGGCCTAAAATCTGAATCCGCTCTAGAATCGAAGAAGTAGAGCATGATGTCGTCCGAAAACCGAGCACACTTCGGCATCATGCTCTAATCAGCCTTTGAAATAGGCATGCAGGGCGATCGAAATCATCGCTTCAGGATACGGTCCACGATGTCGCGCACATCAGTCGAAAGATTGGCTGAGCCTTCGATCCGCATCAGTGCCGAGCGGGCATGGTCGGCTCGTACCGGTTCCAGCATGCGCCAGGAGCGCATAGAGGTCAGGATGCGAGCTGCTAGCTGCGGATTTCGCTGATCGATTTCCAGAATTT
>JBCNPI010000297.1:0-7466 GCA_039593415.1 Rhizobium sp.
TGGGCGCCTCCGCGCGCCTGCAGGTGGAATTCGTGCTTGGCGCCGGCTTCGTCGGCATCGCCGTGTCGCTGATGGGCCGCAACCATCCCTTCGGCATCATTCTGGCGGCGATCCTGTTCGGCATTCTCTATCAGGGCGGCGATGCGCTGTCCTTCGACATGCCGAACATCACGCGTGACATGATCGTGGTGATCCAGGGTCTTGTCATCCTGTTTGCCGGCGCGCTCGAATATATGTTCCGTCCGGCGTTTGTCCGCATCTATCAGACATTCGCCAGGGCGTGAGGATCAGACGATGGAATATTACGATCTCCTCATCAGCATTCTCGGTTCGACCATCCGCCTGTCGATCCCGCTGATCTTCACCGCGCTTGCCGGCCTTTTCTCCGAGCGTGCCGGCATCTTCGATATCGGCCTCGAAGGCAAGATGCTGGCCTCGGCCTTCGCTGCCGCCTGTGTCGCCTCGATCAGCGGCTCGCCTTGGGCAGGCCTTGGCGCCGGCATCGTCGTCTCGGTCATTCTGGGCTTGCTGCACGGCTTTGCGTCGATCACCAATCGCGGCAACCAGATCGTCTCCGGTGTCGCGATCAACTTCCTGACCGCCGGTCTGACCATCGTTCTCGGCCAAGCCTGGTTCGGGCAGGGCGGCCGCACGCCGACTTTGCCTGCTACGGCCCGTTTTTCCGGCATCACTCTGCCGGGCGCCGATGCCATTCGTGACGTTCCGTTCATCGGGCCGCTCTATGCCAATGTCATCTCCGGCAACAATATCCTCACCTATCTCGCCTTCGTCACGGTGCCGATTTCGTGGTGGATTCTCTACCGCACCCGTTTCGGCTTGCGGCTGCGCGCCGTCGGTGAAAATCCCGGCGCTGTCGATACGGCGGGTATCTCGGTCGAATGGCTGCGTTATCGTTCGCTGATCGTTGCCGGTATCCTCTGCGGCTTCTCCGGCACCTATCTCGCCATCGCCCAGTCGGCGGCCTTCATCAACAACATGTCGGCGGGCAAGGGCTATATCGCGCTGGCCGCACTGATCTTCGCAAAATGGAAGCCGGTGCCGGTCATGTTCACCTGCCTTCTCTTCGGCTTCCTCGATGCCTTCGCCAATTTCATGCAGGGCAAGGCGGTTCCGGGCATCGGCGAGGTGCCGGTGCAGATTTTCCAGGCGCTGCCCTATATCCTCACCTGCATCCTGCTTGCAGGCTTTATCGGTGTCGCCAAGCCTCCGAAGGCTGGTGGCGTGCCTTACACCAAGGAGCGCTAAATCATGTCGCATGATCTGTTCGAGGCCGCTCGCGGAGCGATGGCCTTTGCCCATGCTCCCTATTCGAAATTCCCGGTCGGCGCGGCGATCCGCGCCGAGGACGGCAAGATCTATACCGGCGCCAATATCGAAAACCTATCCTTCCCGCAGGGCTGGTGCGCCGAGCCCACGGCGATCAGCCAGATGATCATGGGCGGCGCCAAGAAGATAGTCGAAATGGCCGTCATCGCTGAGAAGCTGCCGCTCTGCCCGCCCTGCGGCGGCTGCCGGCAGAAGATCGCCGAGTTTGCCAGCAAGGGGACACGCATCTATCTTTGCGACGAAACCGGCGTGAAGAAGACCATGACTATGGACGAGATGCTGCCCTTCAGCTTCGAAACGGAGGTGCTCGGATGAGCGCGGCCAGCGATATCCTCACAGAGAAGCTCGGTGAGCTGAAGCCGCGCTACGGTATCGTTTTGGGCTCCGGCCTTGGCTCTCTGGTGGACGAGGTCAAAGATGCCCTGCGCATTCCTTATGCCGATCTGCCTGGCTTCCCGGTGAGCGCCGTCTCCGGCCATGCTGGCACTCTGGTCGCGGGCAAGCTCGGCGATGTCCCTGTCATCATGCTCTCGGGCCGGGTACATTACTACGAAAAAGGCGATGCGAATGCCATGCGCGCGCCGATCGAGACCCTGAAGGCCCTCGGCGTCGATACGCTGATCCTGACGAACTCGGCCGGATCGCTGCGCGAGGAGATGCCGCCGGGCTCGGTGATGCAGATCACCGATCACATCAACTATTCCGGCATGAACCCGCTGATCGGCGAGGAGAGCGACAGGCGCTTCGTCGGCATGACCAGCGCCTATGATACCGACCTCATCATGCGTATGCGCAAGGCGGCGGAAAAGGCCGAAATCAAGCTGTCGCACGGCGTCTACATGTGGTTTTCCGGCCCGAGCTTCGAAACGCCGGCCGAGATCCGCATGGCGCGCATCCTGGGCGCAGATGCCGTCGGCATGTCGACGGTGCCGGAAGTCATACTGGCGCGTCTTTTCGGTTTGAGGGTTGCCGCTGCCTCCGTCATCACTAATTATGGTGCTGGCATGACCGGCGCCGAGCTTTCGCACGACGAGACGAAGGACATGGCTCCGGTTGGCGGCGCACGTCTTGCCGCTATCCTGAAAGAAATGATTGTGGACGAAGGAGATTCACAATGACCGGCCATTCCCTCAGAGAAACGGCGGCTGTCGCGCTTTCCCTTCTCGACCTGACCAATCTCAAGGATGACTGCACGCCCGCGCAGATCGATACGCTGTGCGCCCGTGCGCAATCGCCCTATGGCAATACGGCCGCCATCTGCATCTGGCCGCGTTTCGTCGCCCAGGCGCGGAGTATTCTCGGTGCCGATCATGTCGTGAAAATCGCGACCGTGGTGAATTTCCCGGGCGGCGATATGGAAGTGGCCGATGTAGCAGCCGAGGCGCGTGAAGCCATTGCCGACGGCGCCGACGAAATCGATCTGGTCATTCCCTATCGCGCCTTCCTGGCCGGCAATGAGCAGGCCGTTACCGATATGGTCGCGGCCGTGCGAGCCGAATGCAAGGGACCCGTCCTCCTGAAGACCATTCTCGAAACCGGCGAGATCAAGGATACTGCGCTGATCCGACGCGCTTCGGAACTTGCGATCGACGCCGGCTCGGATTTCATCAAGACCTCCACCGGCAAGGTCGCCGTCAACGCGACGCTCGAGGCTGCCGACATCATGCTGCGGGCGATCCGCGCCAGCGGCCGCAAGGTCGGCTTCAAGCCGGCCGGCGGCATCGGCTCCGTTGCCGATGCGGCGCTCTATCTAAGTCTCGCCGAAACCATCATGGCGCCCGATTGGGCCATGCCGTCGACCTTCCGTTTCGGTGCCTCGAGCCTGCTCGACGACATTCTGAACGTATTGGCCGGCGGCGAGTCCAAGACGGCGTCTTCAGGCTATTGATCCATGATCCCGCAGGAGATCATCCGGCAGAAGCGTAATGGCGATGTCCTTTCAGCTGCCGACATAGACGCGTTCATAGGCGCATTGGGGCGTGGCGAACTGGCCGAAAGCCAGATCGGTGCCTTTGCCATGGCTGTCTGGTTTCGCGGCATGACGCGCGAGGAGACGGTGGCGCTGACGCTCGCCATGGCTCGTTCCGGCGATATTTTGTCCTGGGAAGGTATCGGCCGGCCGATCGCCGACAAGCATTCGACGGGTGGCGTCGGCGACAATGTCTCGCTGATGCTGGCGCCCATTGCGGCCGCCTGCGGTCTTGCCGTGCCGATGATCTCGGGTCGTGGCCTCGGCCACACCGGCGGCACGCTCGACAAGCTGGAATCCATTCCCGGCTATGGGATCACGCCGGATGCCGCTCGTTTTCGCACGGCGGTCGATGAAGTCGGCTGCGCCATTATCGGTCAGACCGGCGCGCTGGCGCCCGCCGATGGCAAGCTCTATGCCGTGCGCGATGTCACCGCGACCGTCGATTCCGTACCCCTGATTACCGCCTCCATCCTGTCGAAGAAGCTCGCGGCAGGGCTGGAAACGCTGGTGCTCGACGTCAAGATCGGCAGCGGCGCCTTCATGACTTCACAAGAGGAAGCGGAGACACTGGCGCACTCGCTGGTGGAGGTGGCCAATGGCGGCGGGGTCAAGACTTCCGCCCTGATTACCGACATGAACCAGCCGCTCGCCGATGCGGCCGGCAACGTGGTCGAGCTTCGCAATTGTCTGGATTTCCTCAAGGGCAATAAGGCAGGCACCCGGCTTGAGACGGTCGTCCTTGCCTTTGCCGTGGAAATGCTCATTCAAGCTGGCATTGCCGTGGACGCCGCCGAGGCGGAGTGTAGAGCGCGCGAGGCACTGGCATCCGGCAAGGCGGCAGAGATCTTTGGCCGTATGGTGCATGCTCTCGGCGGCCCCGCGGATCTGCTGGAACAGCCAGATCGTCATTTGACGAGTGCGCCGGTGCAGAAGTCCGTTCTCGCCGCCGCCGACGGATGGCTCGGTGCCTGCGATGCGCGCGGGATCGGCATGAGCGTCATCGATCTCGGTGGCGGCCGCCGCCGCCCGCAGGACAAGATCGATCACCGCGTCGGTTTCAGCGATCTTCTGCCGCTCGGCACGAAGATCAGCAGGGGGGACCGCATTGCCACCGTGCATGCAGCGGATGAGGCAAGCGCGGAGAAGGCCACGGTCGATTTGTCGGCTAACTATCGTATCGTGGATACCGCGCCTGCTATCTCGCCCGTCATTGTCAGCAGGATTTGATCCAAAGGCGGTAAGATGGGACCGCTTGGCAGCCTCGTTATCTGTTGTCCTACTGCTTCAGGAGCAGGGCGCCATTCTGGACACCGTACGAGCTCAGTTTCTTCATGAAGCTCATCCCGATCAGCGTCGTGCTCAATGCGCTATCCTTTGCCACCACGGCGTCGACATCACGAACCCGGATCGTGCCGATTTCCAGGCGGTCGAGTTTGATATGGGCGACTTTTGAAGTGCCGTTCGCTGTTTGTACTGAGTAGCGATAGTCGAGATCGACGCTGCTGAAGCCGAGGCTGCGCGCGGTGCTCTCGTTCATGGCCACATAGGTCGCGCCGGTATCGATCGTCCCGTGCACGGACCGGCTATTGATGGTGAAATCGCCTTCATAGTGACCGCCCGCATTGGCGCGCAGCTGAACACTGCCATAGGAAACGGGAGCTTCCGTCTTCTGTGGGGCAAGCGAAGCCGTCTCGACCGGCGCGGGCTTCCGCGTGGCCTTGCCATATTCGCTCACCAGCATCGGCACCTGGGTCGCCGCAACGGCGATGATGCCGGCAAAGACAAGAACACGAACGAGCATCGGCAAGGCCCCTCCTGCGGGCCATGCCATTTATAAGCCGAGAGTGCTGAAAGGACGCTAAAGCAATCAATAAAAAGCCCGGCAGTCGAATAACTGCCGGGCTCCATAAAAAAGTATTGGGCAATTTTATTTGGTGCCGTACATACGGTCGCCGGCATCGCCGAGGCCCGGCACGATATAGCCCTTCTCGTTCAGATGGCTGTCGATGGCGGCCGTAAAGACCGGCACGTCCGGATGCGCCTTGCGGAAATTGGCGATGCCTTCGGGAGCCGCTAGCAGGCAGAGGAAACGGATATTGTGCGCACCGCGTTCCTTCAGCTTTTCGATCGCAGCAATCGAGGAATTGCCGGTCGCCAGCATCGGATCGACGACGATGATCAGGCGCTCGGAAATATCCTCGGGCGCCTTGAAGTAATATTCGACAGGCTGCAGCGTTTCGTGGTCGCGGTAGACGCCGATATGCGAGACGCGGGCCGAGGGCACGAGGTCGAGCATGCCTTCGAGCAGGCCGTTGCCGGCGCGCAGGATCGAGGCGAAGACCAGCTTCTTGCCTTCGAGGATCGGCGCATCCATCGGCTGCAGCGGCGTCTCGATGGTCTCGATCGTCAGCTCCAGGTCGCGCGTCACTTCATAACACAGCAGCGTCGAAATCTCGCGCAACAGCCGGCGGAAGCTTCCCGTCGACGTGTCCTTCTTGCGCATGATTGTGAGCTTGTGCTGCACAAGCGGGTGATCGATGACAGTGACGCCGTCCATGGTTTCAGCCTTCCAGTAATTCCGTAATATGAGATGGTTCTTCCACGGAAATCGCCTCTGGTGCAAGAAAATAGGGAAAAACTCCCGATATCATCCCCAAACTCATGCTGCGAATAGCGGACGGGCGCGTTCGATCCGCTCGCGCTCGTGCGGAGAGTGCATAACGTCCCACAGCTCGTTGCGTCGTTGTACGTTCAGCCAAAATTCAGGGCTGTTGCCGAACACGCGAGCAAGGATGAGTGCCGTTGCAGCCGTCACGCCGCGGCGATTATTGCATAGTTCATTCACATGCTTGCGCTGGACGCCCATGGCCTCGGCCAATGCACTTTGCGTCAGACCCATGGGCTCCATGAACTCTTCGACCAATATTTCGCCGACACTTGCCGGCTTACGCTTTGTCATCAACATCGCAATTGCCCTACCGATAGCTGTGGTCGTCAAGATAGATGTTCGCCGCTTCGCCACGGCCACCATCCCATTGAAAGATAAGGCGCCATTGCTTGTTGATGCGGATAGAACAAAAACCTTCGAGATTGCCGCGCAATTTCTCGAAATGATTGCTGGGAGGTATCCGTAGATCTTGGTCCGTCACCGCATCATCGATCATCTGAAGTTTGCGAAACAGGCGGCTATCCAGATCGGCCGGTATTTTCTTCGAGTGTACGTCTTCGACAAAGAAATCACGCAGCCAATCATCTCGAAAGCTTACGATCATCCTTTAACTCCCACCATGGGCTAATGTACCGCTCTATGGTACATATTTCAATCCTAAGCGTTGATTATTTTAGCCTGGCCCGCAATGCCGCCCGCGTCGCTTCGTCCACAAAGGCCGCCTCAATCGCCGTGCGTGTCATCGCATCGATCTCGTCGTCGCTTAAGCCGAAGACTGACGACGCGAGCTCGTATTCCCGCTTCAGCGAGGTGTGGAAGAAAGGTGGATCGTCGGAATTGATCGTCACCTTCACGCCGGCGTCGCGCAGCCTGCGCAGCGGGTGCGACTGGAAATCCGGGAAAACGTTGAGTGCGACGTTGGAGCCGGGGCACACCTCAAGCACGGTGCCGAGATCGGCAAGGCGCTGGACGAGATCCATATCCTCGATAGCGCGTACGCCATGGCCGATACGTTGCGGGCGCACCAGGCCGACGGCATCGGCGACACTAAACGCGCCGCAGACCTCGCCGGCATGGATGGTGATGCCGAGACCCGCCTCGCGGGCGATGTCGAAGGCGCGGGCGTAATCGGCGACGCGGCCCATGCGCTCCTCGCCGGCCATGTTGAAACCGGTAATCAGCGGATTGTCGCTCTTGGTGGCATATTCCGCCGCCTTCGCCACGCGCTCCGGCCCGAAGTGCCGTTCGCCGGTTACGATCAGCCGTGCCTCGATACCGGTCTTGGCCTTGGCGGCACGGATGCCGGCCGAAACGCCGGCCATATAGGCGTCAGCGCCGAGGCCGATGCGGTCGCCATGGTCGGGCGAGACGATGAGTTCGCTATAGATCGTGCCGATGCCGGCAAGCTCTTCCAGATAGGTTTCCGTCAGAAGCGCATAGTCTTCCTCGGTGCGGTAGACCTCGGAAACCTTGTCGTAG
>JBCNPI010000298.1:0-7460 GCA_039593415.1 Rhizobium sp.
GTCGGCGTAAGCGTCAGCGAAACCACGGCCGACACGACCACGGCAATGGTGAGCGTCAACGCGAATTCGCGGAACATGCGGCCCACGATCCCGGTCATGAACAATAGCGGAATGAATACCGCAACCAGCGAGACGGTGAGCGAGATGATGGTGAAGCCGATCTCGCCGGCACCCTTCAGCGCCGCCTGCATCGGATTTTCGCCCTCTTCGATATGACGGGCGATATTCTCGATCATCACGATGGCGTCGTCGACGACGAAGCCCGTGCCGATGGTCAGCGCCATCAGCGAGAGATTGTCGAGGCTGAAGCCGGCGAACCACATGACGCCGAAGGTCGCGATCAGCGATAGCGGCAGGGCCACACCGGCAATGAAGGTCGCCGTCATCGTCCGCAGGAACAGGAGGACCACGAGAATGACGAGGCCGATACTGATAACCAGCGTCCATTGCACATCATGGATCGAGGCGCGGATGGTCTCCGTGCGATCGTTGACGATATCGAGGGAAACTCCGGCCGGCATCGCCTGCTTCAGCTTCGGGATCTGCTTCAGGACATTCTCGACCGTCTGGATGACGTTGGCGCCCGGCTGGCGCATGATATCGAGAATGACCGCCGGTTGCCCCTGATACCAGGCGCCGACGCGATTGTTCTCCAGCCCCTCCACAACGGTTGCCACGTCCTTCAACTGCACCGGAGCATTGTTGCGATAGGCGACGATGACGGACTTATAGACGTTCGGATCGACGATCTGGTCATTGGCGGCAAGCGTGAAACTCTGCTGCGTGCCGTCGAGCGCACCTTTGGCACCTGCAACGCTGGCACTGGTGATGGCCGAACGGAGGTCCTCCAGGGCAAGACCATAGGAAGCGAGGCGCGGCAGATCCGCCTGGATGCGGATGGCGGGCTTGACGCCGCCCTGAATGTTGACATTGCCAACGCCTGAAACCTCGCTCAGGCGCTGCGCCATCATCGTATCGGCAAAATCGCTGAGCTCGCGTATGGAATAGCTGTTGGAGCGCAGGGCCAGCGTCACGATCGGCGTATCGGCCGGGTTCACCTTCGAATAGGTCGGCGGATAGGGAAGCGTGCGCGGCAAGGTCGATCCGGCCGCATTGATCGCCGCCTGCACGTCCTGCGCTGCGCCGTCGATATCGCGGCCCAGATCGAACTGGAGGGTAATCTGGCTGATGCCGAAGGCACTCGACGAGGTCATGGAGGCGAGCGATGGGATCTGGCCGAGCGGCCGCTCCAAAGGTGCGGTCACCAGCGCGGCCATCGTATCCGGATCGGCGCCTGGAAGCTGAGTCGTGACCTGAATCGTCGGAAAATCCACCTGCGGCAGCGGCGCCACCGGCAGGAAGAGAAAGCCGAGAATGCCGCCCAGGAGGACCGCGACCCCGAGAAGCGAGGTGGCGATTGGCCTGGAGATGAAGAGCGACGAGACGTTCATTGTTGCTGCGTCGGCGGGGCGGACGGATTGTTTTGCGCGGAGCTGCCGCTGGCATCCGCACCCTGCTCGGCACCCGCCGCTGTCTGACCATCCTGGCCGCGATGACCATTATGACCGCCTGCACCGCCTTGATCCCCTTGACCGTTATGCCGGCGGTGCGGCCGCTCGCCGCCATTGGCATTGTCTTGACCCTTCTGCGGATCGTTCTCGGCCACCGGTTGCCCTTGATCGTTCGACGCGGGCGCGTTCGGCGTCGTCTGGTCCGTATTGGCCGAAATCTGCACTTTCGAGCCATCCTGAAGCCGCGCGAAGCCGGTCGTCACCACCTTGTCGCCCGCCGCCACGCCATCGGCGATGACGGCCAGCGTGTCATCCTGCTGGCGCACCTTCACCGGCTTCATGGCAACGGTCTGATCCTGCTTGACGATATAGACGAATGTGCCGTTCGGCCCGCGCTGCACCGCGCCGCTCGGAATGACGGTGACGCCCTTCAGCGTCTCCACGAGCAGGCGGGCATTGATGAAGGCACCAGGCCACAGCGCCAGCTTCTCATTGGGAAAATTCGCCTTCAGCCTGACCGTACCCGTCGTCGGATCGACCTGGTTGTCGACCACCGCCAGCGAGCCATTGTCGACCACCGTCTCGCCGTCGCTACCCATGGCCTGGACGGCAAGCGTCCCCGTCGCACTTGCCGCGTTGACGCGGGCAAGCTGCTGCTGCGGAATGGAAAAAAGCACGGAAATCGGCCTGATCTGCGACAGTGTCACGATACCGGTCGCGTCCGACGAGCTTACGAGATTGCCGACATCGACATTGCGGATACCGGTGCGCCCGTCGATCGGCGCCTTGATCGTCGTGTAGTCGAGCGTCGCCTGCGCGCTTTCTATGGCTGCCGCATCGGCCTTGATCTGCGCGGTATACTGCGCCACCAGCGACATCTGCGTATCGACCTGCTGCTGCGTGCCGGAAGCGCTCTTCACCATCAGCTGGTAGCGGGCGAGATCGCGCTGGGCGCCTGCGAGCTGAGCTTCGTCCTGCGCCTTCTTGGCGATCGCCTGGTCGAGCTGCGCCTTATAGACGGAATCATCGATGCGGGCGATGACATCGCCCTTCTTGATATCCTGGCCTTCGCCGAAATCGATTTCCACGATTCTTCCGCTGACCTGCGCGCGCACCGTTACGGTGTTCAGTGCCTTCACCGCGCCCACGCCGTCGATATAGACAGGCACGTCCGCCGTCTTCGCATCGGCCGCCAGCACCGGAACCGGGCCGCTGAACTGAGAAAGGCTGCGCCGCCCGCCGCCGCCCTGCCCCTGGCCACTGCGGCGCTGGCCCTGAGCTTGCTGGGCAGGTGCTGCGGCATTCTGGTAGCCGAGCATTCGCTCGGCAGGTCCAAGCCAGCGATCACGGGCCGCATAGGCGCCATAACCTACCGCGCCGATGACCGCCAACCATACTACGACCCGAAACGTCCGAGCCATCCACACACCTTTCCTAAAAGCCTTTGGCGATCTGCGATCCGCCGATACCTATTGCGCGACTTTAACTTGCATCGCGCGACTTTAACTTGCATCGCGCCGCTTAGGAATTTGGTATGGTCATTAAATTTTGTCCATTTTAGCGTCACTTAGCGTAACAAACTGTTACATTGGACAAAAACTAAGGTTGTGATTGCAACGCACAATACCTGCACGCGCGCCGGCCGCCGCGCCGCATCAGAGCACGCCCCAGCCGCGATAGCGCCCGCGCCCCGTCATCTCGCGCAGGCCAAGCTCGGCTACCAGATTGAGCGCCCCCCTTGAGGTAACGCCGACTTGACGCGCGATCATCTTTGCCGAAACGATCGGCCGCGACAGTACGATATCGATCACCTCCGGCAGGCTGCTGTTCGACCGCCGATCCTTGAGCCGCGACTCCATCTGCAGCCTGGCGAGCGAAAGACGGTCCAGCTCCTTCAGGCCGGAATCGGCCGAAAGCGCCATAGCCTCCAGAAAGGCCGCAAGGCGCGTCGTACGGTCCGGTGCCCGCCGGCGGTCATGACGGACGGCTTTCAATCCGACATTCAGACAGAAGAGATGTGACGTGACCTTGCCGCGGCTGCGCAGATAGGCGCTGACCAGCAAGCCGCCGAGCCAGTGCTGCCGCAGCAGTGGTTCGATCCGCTCCCAGGCATCGAAAAGTACGGCGGCGCCGAGAACCGGCGGCAGAAGATCCGCCTCGCGGATGATGTCGCGCCAGCTTTCCAGCCGTTCGTCCTCATCCCAATCCTCGTCGCGGACGAGCGCAAGGGGATCATCGACCTCGGGGGCCGGCTGCCGGACATCCGGGACCCCGCCGTTCAGGATCTTGTCGGAGCGGGCGAGAATGGCATCGATCTCGGCGAAATCGATACCGAAATCGTCCTGCTCATTCTCCTGTTCCTCAAGTTCCACGATCTCCGCAGGTTTGGAGCGGGGGGCAAGCGCGTCTTCGGCCTCGCCGATATCGCCGCGCAGCATGGCAAGGCCTGCCGTTTCCAGCCCCCAGGAAGGGTCGGCGCTCCAAAGGCGCCGCCGGGTCCGCAGCACGGCATGGGCGATGGTCAACTCGTGCGTCGGGGTGCGCGTGTCCATGCGCGCATCGTGCAATACCAGATCCTCCACATGCACCAGCTCGCCGCCGACCCAGAGTGCACCGGCGGCGTCGAAAAAGTGTCCGCGTTCGCGAAAGCCATCCGCCACGGCATGGCGCAATACGCGCTCGTCCAGCCGCGCCAGCATGTCCTCTGCTTTGATGATGGCGGGCAGGAGTGTCGGTATCGGAAGGGTGGTCAGATCATATCGCATTGGAATCGCTTTATTGAATCAGCCTTACGGAACTTATCATCGGCCCATGCGATGCGATAGGAAGGGGCCTCTATCAACTGTGGACGACAATCACCATTTTTCATCTTGACCTTCCAGTGACAGGAAGGTTCATAAACCTGTCCAACGCCCGATTCCGGGCAATGGAGTTTGATATGACATTGCATGACGAACATGATCACAGCCGCCACGGCCCTGGTCATCATCACGACCACTCGCAAGAGACCGTGACGCGCGACCCTGTTTGCGGCATGACGGTCGATCCGAGCGCCGGCAAGCCGTCGCTGGACTATCAAGGCCGCACCTTCCACTTCTGCTGCAATGGCTGCCGCGCGAAGTTCGAAGCCGCGCCGGAAACCTATCTCGTCGCCAAGGACCCGACCTGCGGCATGTCGGTCGATCGCGCCACAGCACGCCATTTCCTGAAGCACGAGGGCGAAAAATTCTACTTCTGTTCGGCCGGCTGCAAGGCGAAGTTCGAAGCAAACCCATCGGCCTATCTCGATGGCAACAGACCGGCTCCGACGGCGGTGCCGAAGGGCACGCTCTATACCTGCCCCATGCATCCCGAAGTCGTCAGCGACCATCCCGGCGATTGCCCGAAATGCGGCATGGCGCTGGAGCCCATGGGAGTTCCCGCAGCCGATGATGGCCCAAACCCGGAACTGGTCGATTTCACGCGCCGCCTCTGGGTCAGTGTGAGCTTTTCGCTGCCGCTGCTTGTTATCAGCATGGGTCCGATGATCGGCCTGCCCGTGCGCGACTGGATCGGCAAACCCATCGCCACATGGATCGAACTCATCCTGGCGACGCCGGTCGTGCTTTGGGCGGCCCTGCCCTTCTTCCGTCGTGCCTGGAATTCGCTCGTCAACCGCAGCCCCAACATGTGGACGCTGATCGGCCTCGGCGTCGGCACGGCCTATCTTTACAGCGTCGTCGCTACACTGCTGCCTGGCCTTTTCCCGATGACCTCCGGGGGACATGGCGAGAGCGTGCCGGTCTATTTCGAAGCAGCATCGGTCATCATTGCTCTGATCTTCGTCGGTCAGGTTCTGGAACTGAAAGCCCGTGAAAGAACGGGCTCTGCCATTCGCGCGCTTCTCGACCTTGCGCCCAAGACGGCGCGCCGCATCGACACCGATGGCAGCGAGGTCGATGTGCCCGTTGACGAAATTAAAGCCGGCGACCGGCTGCGCGTACGCCCCGGCGAGCGCGTCCCCGTGGACGGCTCCGTCGTCGAAGGGCAATCCACCATTGATGAATCGATGATCACAGGCGAGCCTCTGCCCGTCGAAAAAGCCGAGGGTGACGCCTTGACCGGCGGGACGATCAACAAGAACGGCACGCTTGTCATGCAAGCCGAAAAGGTCGGCGCCGACACGACGCTGTCGCGCATTGTCGAGCTTGTCGCCAAGGCGCAGCGCTCGCGCGCACCGATCCAGGCGATGGCCGACCGCGTATCCGCCGTCTTCGTGCCCGCTGTCGTTGCAGCCGCCATCATCGCCTTCGCCGTCTGGGCCTTCATCGGGCCGGAGCCGCGGCTCGCCCACGCGCTGCTCGCCGCCGTTGCCGTGCTGATCATCGCCTGCCCCTGCGCACTCGGGCTGGCAACGCCCATGTCCATCATGATCGCTACGGGCCGTGGCGCACAGGAGGGCGTGCTGGTCCGCGATGCAGAAGCGCTGGAACGCTTCGCGAAGGTCGATACACTGATCGTCGATAAGACTGGCACGCTGACGGAAGGCAAGCCCAACCTGACCGACATCGTCGCGGCCAATGGGGTCGGACAAACCCGTCTTCTGTCGCTCGTCGCCAGCCTGGAGCGCGGCTCCGAACACCCGCTGGCTGAAGCCATTGTTGCCGGCGCCGAGGAACGCGAAGCCGGCTTCGTCGAGATTTCCGGCTTCTCGGCGACGACAGGCAAAGGCGTGTCAGGCCGCACCGGCGATACCGCAATCGCACTCGGCAACGCCGCGATGATGGCTGACCTCGATGTTTCGACGGAAGCCATGAAGGCAGACGCGGAACGCCTGCGCGGTGAAGGCAAGACGGTCATGTTCGTCGCCATCGACAACAAGCTGGCGGGGCTTATCGCCGTCGCCGACCGGATCAAGCCGACGACGGCAGCCGCGATCAAGGCATTGCACGAGAGTGGCCTGAAGATCATCATGGCAACGGGCGACAATGGCAAGACCGCCGCTGCCGTCGCCAAAGAGCTCAGCATCGACGAGGTGCGTGCAGACATGCTGCCGGAAAGCAAGAAGGCTTTGATCGACGAGCTGCAGGCCAAAGGCCGCATCGTCGCCATGGCCGGCGATGGCATCAACGACGCTCCGGCACTTGCATCGGCCAATGTCGGCATCGCCATGGGCACAGGCGCCGATGTCGCCATGGAAAGCGCCGGCATCACACTGGTCAAGGGCGACCTCAACGGCATCGTGCGGGCGCGGCATCTTTCGGAGGCGACCATCCGCAACATCAAGCAGAATCTAGCCTTTGCCTTCGGCTACAATGCGCTCGGCGTGCCCTTGGCGGCCGGCGCGCTCTATCCGGTCTTTGGCCTGCTTCTGTCGCCGATGATCGCCGCCGCGGCGATGAGTCTCTCCTCGGTCTCGGTCATCGGCAATGCGCTGAGGCTGCGGCTGGCGAAATAGGGAGAACAGGAATGAATATCGGTGAAGCATCCGGCCGTTCCGGCCTTCCGGCAAAGACGATCCGCTATTATGAGGACATCGGCCTCATCCGCCCCGATCGCGGCGATAACGGCTATCGCGATTATGGCGCCGACGACGTGCACAAGCTGCGCTTCCTGCACCGGTCGCGCAGCCTCGGTTTTTCGGTGGAGGAGTGCCGGCAGCTGCTGGCGCTCTACGAAGACAAGAGCCGCGCCAGCGCCGACGTCAAGGACATGGCCACCACGAAACTCACCGAGATCGACCGCAAGATCCGGGAATTGACGGAGCTACGCCGCACGCTGGAACAGCTCGTCCACGCCTGCCACGGCAACGAGCGCCCGGACTGTCCAATTTTGGAGGAGTTGTCGGAAGGGTAGGGTTGGTGGCGCTCCTTAGAGCGGATCATTGCTTATCGGAATCGGTTTGGGATTCCCAAATCAGTGGAATTGTGATTCCTGATGGATGCTGGAATGGAGGCCAGCATCCATGAC
>JBCNPI010000299.1:0-7451 GCA_039593415.1 Rhizobium sp.
ACGCTCAGCATGCGGCCGCATTCGCGCATCAGGTCGAATTGTTCGGCATAGGCGGTTCCGAGGAAATAGAGACGACGGCCGAGAAAAACTCGGCCGTCGTCGCCCTGATAGTCGAGCATGCCATGGCCGAGCAGAAGATTGACGAGCTCGTAGGTGGAAGAGCGCGGCGCGCCGATTTCCGTGGCGATCTCGTTCGGACGCATGGGCTGACGCTTCACCCGCAGAAACTCCAGGATCTCGAACGCGCGATCCAGGCCTCGCATGCGTCGCGATACAATGTCGTTTTCGTTCTCGGCCATGCTTTTCTCCGAATATTCCAAACCAGCCACTACCGGCACGCTGCGACGCACCGGCACACGGTGCTGGCTATACGGGCGCCAATGCCGTCAGATCTCGGCAAGACGCTGCGATAGCACTCACGCGTGCGACGACGCAACCTGTGCACCGTGCGCTTTTTTCTTCTCAATTGAAGCTCGAGGTCTTGAGGAATTCGGCAAGCCGCTCCGTCTTCGGGCGCACGAACATATCCTTCGGATCTCCTTCTTCGCAGATGACGCCCTGGTTCATAAAGATGACGCGCGACGAAACCTCGTAGGCAAAGCGCATCTCATGGGTGACAAGCAGCATCGTCATGCCATCGGCGGCAAGCCCCTTGATGACTTGAAGAACTTCGCCAACCAGTTCCGGGTCGAGAGCCGAGGTCACCTCGTCGAAAAGCATCAGCCGCGGCGTCATGGCGATGGCTCGGGCAATCGCGACGCGCTGCTGCTGGCCGCCCGAGAGCTGGCCCGGATAATGATTGGCGCGGGCGGCAAGGCCAACGCGGTCGAGCCATTTTTCGGCGACGGCGCGTGCATCCGGCTTCGACATCTTCTTCACCTTGACGAGGCCGAGCATCACGTTCTCGGCGGCGGTCATGTGCGGAAAAAGATTGAACTGCTGGAAAGCCATGCCGGTGAGTGCACGCTGGCGAGCAATCTCCTTCTCACTCTTGCGGCGGCGGATGCTACCCTCGACATGATAGCCGATCTCCTCGCCATCGAGGCTGATTTTGCCACCCTGGAATTCCTCCAGCATGTTGATGCAGCGCAGCATCGTCGTCTTGCCAGAACCTGACGAGCCGATGATCGAGATGACCTCGCCTTCCTGCACGGTGCAGTCGACGCCCTTGAGAACCTCGTTCTGGCCATAAGTCTTGCGCAGGCCTTGAATATCTAGAATTGTCTTGCCCATCGGTCAGATCTCCTCAGGACGGCAGTGCGGTCTTGCGCTCGACATATTTGCCGAAACGCTCGATACCGAAGTTGACGATGAAATAGAGCCCGCCAGCCAGGAAATAGAACTGGAGGCTCATGAAATTACGAGAAATGATCTCCTGCGTGCGCAGGAGCAGTTCGGCGACGCCGATGACGGAAAGAAGTGTAGACGCTTTCACCATCTCGGCCGCCGTATTCACCCAGGCCGGCAGGCACTGGCGCATCGCTTGCGGCCAGAGAACCGAAGTAAAGGTCTGGGTAAAGGTAAGGCCGATCGCCTTGGCCGCCTCCGTCTGACCTTTCGGAATGGCCTGGAGGGCGCCGCGCACGATCTCGCCGACATGCGACGAGCAGAAGATCGCCAGAGCAAGAACGCCTGCGGAGAAAGGTCCCAAATCGAGGCCCACCGCGGAAGAGACGTAATAGCTTGCCAGCACGAGCACGAGCACCGGCGTGCCGCGAATGATATCGGTGTAGGCACGGATCAGGAGGCGCGGAATAGCGCCGCCATAAACAAGCGCCAAGCCGACGAAAACACCGAGCACGGACCCGGCAAGGATGGCGAGAAGCGAGATCGACACAGTCACGCCGACGCCACTCAATATGACGTAGCGGGCGATCCAGAGTTGTTCGAGAAATGTGTGCGACATTCGATCTTACCTCGGCAGAGCCAGCCGGCGCTCGACCAAGCGCATCAGGGCGGCGATGAGGAAACAGGTTGCGACATAAAGTGCCGAGGTCACGAGCCAGGTTTCGATGACGCGGAAGCTTTCGACATTGATCTTGCGGGCGGCAAAGGTCAGTTCCGGCACGGCGATGGCTGCTGCTAGCGACGTGTCCTTGAACAGGGAGATGACCGTCGAAGACAAGGACGGCAGGACGTTGCGCAGCATCAATGGGGCGATGATGGATCCGCGGATCTGCATCGATGTCAGCCCGATGGAAAGACCCGCCTCGGTCAGGCCTTTCGGAATCGATAGCAATCCTGCACGGAATACCTCGGCCAGATAGGCTCCCGAATAAACGGAAAGCACCAAAACGAAGCTCCTCACCTTATCCAGGCGCAAACCCAACTGCGGCAGGGCAAAGAAGACGAAGAGCACCAGAACGAGGATCGGCAGGTTGCGGATGATGGTGACATAGACCTGTGCCGGCATGACGGCGAGACGGCTCTTCGACGTCAATGCGAAGGCCAGTAGAAGGCCGATCAGAGCCCCGATGAGGATCGAGATGATCGCAAGGCCGAGGCTAAGCGCCAGGCCGCTCAGAAGAAAATCAAAGTTGCGCCAGACGGCGGCAAAGTTCAGCGTGTAACCCATGCGGGCTATCCCTTTTCAGGCTGGCGGAGCAGGCAATGCCCGCTCCGCTTTGCTGTTACTTATATTCGACCGGAAAGCCGATCTGCGGCGGGGTAAGATCTTTGCCGAACCAGGTCTTGTAGGACTTGGCGTAGCTGTCGAATTCAACGCCAGTCATGGCTTCATGCAGCGCGGTATTGACGAAGTTCAGCCAGTCCTGATCGCCGCGCTTGACCGCGCAGGCATAGGTCTGCGGATTCCATCCATAGCCCGCATCCTTATAGCGGCCGGGGTTCTGCGTCATGTACCAGGCGAGCGACGACTGATCGGTGGCAACCGCATCGGCGCGTCCTGACTCCAGCGCCTGATAGATCAGATCGACGGATTCGTACTGGTCGACCTTCGCGTCGGGCAGGGCGGCATGGACCATGGATTCGGCATAGACATTCTGAAGAACCGAAACGGTGACGGACGAGCCCGCCGCCTTCAGCGCCGCATAGTCGGCATATTGCCCACCGGCCTTCAGCATCAGGCCAACGCCTTCGCGATAATAGGGAATGGTGAAGGCAACCTGCTGAGCGCGTTCGCCGGTGACGGTCATGAACTGGCAGGTAATATCGACTTTGCCTGTCGTGATGTTGGGAATACGGGCATCAGACGATTGATTGACATATTCGATCTTGTCGGGATCGCCAAAGAGGGCTTTGGCGATGATGTGGCCCATGTCGACATCGAAGCCTTGCAGCTTGTCATCCGCACTCTTGAAGTGCCACGGCGCGTTCGTGCTGCCGGTTCCAAGAACGAGGTGGCCGCGCGCGAGCACCTCATCGAGCTTGCTGCCGTCGGCAAGAACGGGCGTGGAAGAAAGGAGTGCGGCGGCGACCAGCGACATCAGGCCGGCGCGAAAAGGAATGCTCATGGTTGTTCCCCTTGGTCAAGATTTAGGAATCCGATATTATGGACATGTGTCTGTTATCTCGGATAACACATATCAAGAGATATACGGGGCAGCTTGTCAATAGCGACCGCTCCCGCCGATCGTTGGAGATCAAGAATGGTAACGTCCCTTCGACACGGATGCCTTGATCGTCGGTCGTGGCGCGATACCACAGGCGCCATGAACAGGCGCGATATCAGGAAAGGCGATCAGCATTGTCATGTGGATCGGGGTTCCCGTCGGTGCCAAACTGGAAGTGAAATTCGGATTTGACTTGTCGCGATGGCTGATAAGTGTTTCATCAGCTGTGACCGGAATTGTTGGGAGCGCGACCCAAACCCTGGTGATCTATCGAGGGGTTGGCGAAGCGGTTTCGCTATGCCGTTCCGTCGGCGGCGGCGATGTAATTGCGCCATCCACCATAATGCGTGATCTCCGTTGCGCTGATGAGCGCCGCGGATTCGACCAGAAATCCTTTGGCCGAGCTACCGTCCGCAAGCAGGATGGTGCCGATACTGAGCGGCGCAGGAATACCAGCGACGAACCGGCCGAATGCCTCCGGTGGCAATTGCCAGACTTCCACCGCGATCGGGCTTCCCAGACCAGCAGCAACCCGAATGAGGCCGGGCTTGGGCGGGGTCTGACCCTGCAACGCATAAAGCAAGTAGCAATCTGAAGTTTGTGCCTCGCGCAGGAGCCGGCCATTCAGATCGAGCAATTGCCCGTTCAATGGCATGCCGGAGAGATGGGCTCCGACCACGACGACATCGATCCAACCGCTCGTCTCGATTTCATCCGACGCTTTCAAGGTGGGCTGGTGCCAACCGGTGGCACCAAGTGTGGGGACACATTCCCGATGAATGTCGCGCGCGAGCGATGCGGTAAGGCCGTCTCTTCCAAAGGCCGAAAGCAGGGTGACGCTAGCCGGGCGACCATCGCCGCGTTTGCCTGTCGGCACCGCGATTCCGCACATGTCGAGCAGATTGACAAAGTTCGTGTAGGTGCCAAGCCGCGAATTCTCGCGGATCGGTTCGGCCTCCAGCTCCACGCGGGTATAATGGCGCGGCGCGGTGGGCACGCAGAAGAGATCGACGGAGGCGATGACTGGCGCAAGCTTCCGCTTCAGCGCCTGCAGGGCATAGAAGCCGTTGAAGGCATCTGCCGCCGAAAGTGTCTTCGCAGCGCTATAGATCTTGCGTGTGACGGGATGGAAGCTCGCTTCCTTGTTGTCGAAAAACTCTTTCACGGCAGCGTAGCGCTCCGCGACCCATGCGCCTTCATAGAGCAGATCCGCCGCCTTATAGAAATCGCCGAAGGGTATTTCCACCAGGCGGTGGCCGAGGCCGGAAAGCATGGCAAGTGCTGCTTCGTATGACGCCTGCATCGCGTCGTCGCCGAAGAAGCGCAGATCGCCCTTGGCGGGTACGCCAATCGTCAGCATCCGTGCGGTCGCGCCGAAGCCGAAAGCCGGGACCCTTCGCGAATAGTCGTCGCTTGGGTCCGGCTGGGAGGCGATCGAAAAGACTTTCCAGGCATCATCAACCGTCAGCGCGAAAATCGAGACGCAATCGAGCGTACGGCAGGCCGGTATGACACCCCTGGTCGAAATTGCGCCGACAGAGGGCTTCAGCCCGACAATATTGTTGAGCCCGGCCGGAATGCGCCCGGAACCGGCCGTATCCGTGCCAAGCGCGAAGCTGACGATGCCCTGCGCAGTCGCAACCGCCGAGCCGGACGACGACCCGCCAGGCACGAGATCCGGATCGATCGCATTGCGCGGGATCGGGTAGGGCGAGCGCACGCCGACAAGGCCGGTCGCGAACTGGTCGAGATTGGTCTTGCCGATGACGAGCGCACCAGCCTCCTTCAACAACCGGACAACGGTCGCGTCGGCTTTTGGCATATAGCTGTAGTCAGGGCAGGCGGCTGTGGTCGGCATGCCGGCGACGTCGATATTGTCCTTGACTGCAAAGGGAATGCCCCAGAGCGGTTTGACCGCGGGGTCGAAGGCGCCCAGTGCTTCCGCCTCGAGCCGCAGCTCGCTGATGTCGGCAAGATGGATGAAGATGCCGGGATCATTCACCTCGGCAATGCGCGCAAACACCATGTCGATCATGTCGGCGGCTGTCAGACCGTTGCGGTAGGCTGCGTGGAGCGAGGTGATATCGAAAGCTGGTTCCGCTCTCATGCTGTTTCCCCTTCAACTATTTTGACGGGTCGGTCCCACTGGATGAGCACGACACAGCCGGTGTCGCTCCAGACCGAATGTTCGGTTCCGGCAACATTCACCACACAGCTGCCCTTGCTGTAATCGCCGGCCTCGTCGGACTGGGTGCCTTCGAGCACCAGGATCGTTTCGAGCCCCTCGTGGCGATGGCGCGGCACCGAGGCTCCGGCCTCGTATTTCAGCAGCGCCACGCCCGGCTGGTCGCCTTCGAAGGGGCGAATCCAGTGGATCGTCACATCCCCTCGGAAGGGGCCGAATTCAAGCTCCTTCCAGCCGCCTGACGTTAAGAGTTCGCGGGTCGTTTCAGGCATTTATCGCCTCCAATATGTCGTCCACATGCGCCGTCCAGCCGACGATCGCGCCCTGGGCGCGGATCATGGCGATGGCGGCTGCCTTGAACTCGGGGAAGTAGCTCTCGGTCGCCTCCTCGGCGAGTAGGCATTCGTAGCCGCGATCATTGGCCTCGCGCATGGTCGTCTGGACGCAGACTTCAGTCGTGATCCCGGCGAAGAGGAGTTGGGTTATACCGCGCTGTTGCAGTATCTCGCCGAGATCGGTGGCATAGAAGGCTCCCTTGCCGGGTTTCTCGATCACCACCTCATCGTCGATGGGCGCAAGCTCCGGCAGGATCGCCGTTCCAGATTCGCCGGCTATGAGGATGCGGCCCATCGGGCCTTCGTCGCCGATGCGTAGCGAAGGATTGCCGCGGTCCCGCTTGGCGGGCGGCAGGTCGGAAAGATCGGGCCGATGGCATTCCATCGTGTGGATGACCGGCAGGCCCGCCTTGCGGAATCCTTCGATCAGCCGTTTCACGTCGGGGACGATTTTCGCGATGCGGCTGACATCGTTGCCGAGGCTTTCGCCGAAGCCGCCGGGCTCGGCGAAGTCACGCTGCATGTCGATCACGATCAAGGCGATGTGATCGATCCTCGCGGTAAAGGCGAAGGGTTCTGCCTTGATATGGATCACCAGTGATGCCCCGCCATGTGAGCGCCGATCACGCCGATATCGGCGGAGAGTGCCGGTGTTTCGTAGACGAGTTTGCCTTCCGAAATCACGATGATGCGGTCGGACATCTCGAGCAGTTCGTCGAGATCCTCCGAAAGCAGCAGCACGGCGGCGCCGGCATTGCGGGCGCGCATGATACGGGCGCGGATCTCGGCGACGGCGGAGAAGTCGAGGCCGAAGCAGGGGTTCGAGACGATCAGAAGATCGACTGTGCCGGTCAGCTCGCGTGCAAGCACGGCGCGCTGGACATTCCCGCCCGAAAGCGCCGCTATCGGTGACGAAGACGAGACGGTCTTCACCTTGAAATCGGCGATCAATTCGGCGGCGCGCCTCTTCATTTTCCTCGAGTTCAGCCAAATTGCATCCTTGCCGTCTGATTTGACATCGAAGGTGCGGAAGGCGAGGTTTTCGCTGACCGTCATCTTCGGCGCGCAAGCATTCTGCAAAGGCTCCTCGGGAATGAAGCGGACATTGTTCCGGTGCGTCTGTGGCCTGGTCGCGCCGTAGACTTCGTCATTGACCATGACCCGGCCCCTATCCGCCGGGCGCTGGCCGGCAAGGATTTCCGTCAGCTCCTTCTGGCCATTGCCGGAAATGCCGGCGATGCCGACAATCTCGCCGGAGTGCACCGTCAGCCTGTCGATCTCGATGGTCTTTAGCCCGGAACGATCCGGCGCCTTTACCTGCTCGACATGCAGGACCGCCTTTGCCGTATCCGTGACGGG
>JBCNPI010000003.1:0-92577 GCA_039593415.1 Rhizobium sp.
GCAGACCCACCCTTGCCAGATGCCTCCAACGGGGCGGCATCATCTCGGAATCAGGGAGCGACTATTTCTCGGAATTGGGGGGCGACATCATTTCGGAATCAGGGGGCGGATTGCCTCGGAATTTGCAAACAGTGTCATGATCCAGGTGATGAGCGTGGCGAGGCCGTGCCATTCCATGGTCTCGGGACTGAAGAACAACCAGGACGCGCCGTAGATGGCGACGACCGCGAACGCATATGGGCTCGCCGACCAGGTGCCCAGATTTGTCAACAATGAGCGAAATCGCATCACGGACCTCCGATCTTCGTGAAGATGGAACCCTTGGAACGTGCTTGTGTTCCAACTTTGGAAACCGGCGGGATGCAGTCGATTTCCTAGGCGAGGAGACGTAGGGCTTGCGAGAGAGTTCATGATCCGCGGAAGGTCGGTCAGCATTGCAAAATGGCTATCGCCTCTGTGACTGAAGGGGCCGGAACGAGAAGAGTGCAAATGGATAGGACGGAAGGCTCCCGCTCCTTCGGCTCACCAGGGCGTTATACCGCCTTTGTCAAACAATCTATCGTGTCATCTCATGCCGCTTATCAATGGGCTAAATAATTGATATCGTGCCTTTTTTCGTTGATGTCACCATCTGTTGCGCGAACGGAGTAAAGGCGCCCATTTCAAGGATTGGACAATGGACCAGCGATTGACGGCGATCCTGCCGTGTAATGACCTCGATGGGGCGCAAGCCTTCTTCGAGCGGTTAGGCTTTAATCGAGAGGAAAGCCCAGACGACTATCGCATGCTCTCTGATAGTCTCGGCGGCGATATTCACCTCCAGCCGGCTGTTGTGGGTTGGCTGACGCCAGGCCGCAACCCATTTGGCCTCTACCTCTACCGCGAGGATGTCGACGATCTCGCGGTAGCGTTTAAGGACGAGATGCTCGAAAAAGATGGACCAGGCGACAGGCCGTGGGGAATGTACGAGTTCACTCTCAACGGACCTGACGACAAGCTCGTCAGGGTGGGTTGGCCCACCCGCCTTCGTGGTTGAGTTCGGTGCCGCCGTAAGGCGACTTTTCGCGCTGCCGAACCTTCAAACCGGCATGCCGAGCTTCTTCGCCTTATCGACTAGGTTGTCTTCGATGCCGGTGGCGGGGGCGTGCACCATCCCGCCCGGGAACATGTCGAACATGGTTTCGTTGCGCTTGAACGGCGCGCGGCCTTGGCGTGCTTCGTTCTTTTGCAGCGATCAACTCGACTCTCTTCGGAGATCTGTCGTGCAATAGGACCATGTCGGACGGCTTTGGACGCCAATGGATTGTCGAGGAAGACGTCTCGATAAGTTTGCCCCTCCCTGGAGGAAGGCAAAGAAATGCGGCGGCGTCAGCAATGGAAACTGACGCACTTTCAGACCGACCAAGCCACCCAGCGAGATCGGCAATCCTAAGACTATAACCGACGGCGTCGCGGGGCAGGCTGTGCGAAAACTCCTCAAGAAGAGACCGCCATTTTGCGCTAAGCGCATCAGTCAGCCGCTCTCATAGCGTCTTGCCCTTTCCATCGGCGCTTGATGGGCTTGCGAGTGCATCGGCATAGCGGCGAAGCGATTGCGCAAGTTCGGTGATCTCGCGTTCGGACCAGCCGGACAGTGCGCGACGGGCGAGCCGCTCGCGGGCATCGTCGATCTGCCGCGCCATCGTTCGACCCGATGCCGTCGGACGCAACTCGCGCTGGCGACCGTCTGTCTGGCTGGGCTGTCGCTCGACGAGCCCGAGTTGCACCAGCTTGGCGATCTGGCGGCTGACGGTGCTGTGGTCGCGGCCGACGCGGCCGGCGAGTTCGACCACGCTGATCGGTCCCAGCCGTTCGGTCAGCACGAGGAGCGGGAACAAGGCACGGTCTAGCTTTATCTGTGCCTCCCGCATCAGCACCTCGTCCCGATCGGGTCGGTTGATAAAGGCGACGACGTCGAGAACGGCATCGTGAAGCTGAGAAAGCAAAACGCCACTAGGTGCATTATGCACGGATATTGACTCCTAATCTGATTAAGGCTAGTCCGTTTATAATACACGGATGTCAACCAATCGAAAGACTATCGCTCATGAAAGCCGCCATCGTCGAACAACCCGGCCATTTGCCGATCTACGCCGATTTCGCCGAGCCTATCGTCCAGCCGGGCGAGGTTGTGGTGCATGTCACGGCGTCAGCGCTGAGCCAACTCGCCCGAGGCCGCGCCGCCGGCGCGCACTACAGTGCGACGGGCGGGTTTCCGTTTGTCGCCGGCGTCGATGGAGTCGGCCGGCTCGAAGATGGGCGGCGCGTCTATTTCCTCCTGCCCCGCGCCCCGTTCGGCGCAATGGCTGAGCGCACGGTGGTATCCGATGGACAATGGGTACTGCTGCCAGACGATCTGGATGACGTCATGGCCGCCGTTCTCGCCAACCCGGGCATGTCGTCCTGGGCGGCGCTGACCGAACGAGCCAAGCTGGGCCGCGGCGAAACCGTGCTTATCAATGGCGCGACAGGCGCGGCCGGCCGGCTGGCGGTCAGGATCGCACGCCATCTCGGTGCAGCCCGCGTGATTGCAACGGGTCGAAACGTTGCGGTGCTCGACACCCTCGGCGCCGACGCGGTGGTGCCACTCGGCCAGGACGAGGAAGCGATTGAAGCCGCCTTCCGCCAGTATTTCGCAGACGGCGTCGACGTCGTGCTCGACTATCTCTGGGGGGCAAGTGCGCGCTTGATCCTCGTCGCTGGCGCAAAGGCGGCGCCCGCCGGGAATCTGATCCGTTTCGTTCAGATTGGGGCCGCCGGAGGGGCAGAGATCGCGCTGCCTGCTGCCGTGCTTCGTTCTTCCGCGATCGAGATGAAGGGGAGCGGCCTCGGAAGCGTCGGCCTTCCCCGGCTCACGGCCGCGATAGATGGTGTTTTCCGGGCCGCTGCGGCTGCGGGCCTGGCGCTTGACTACCAAGCCGTCCCGCTTGCCGAGGTATCTAGTCATTGGAAGACCGGAGGGCAGCGGATCGTTTTCATGCCTGCTACAAGCGCTTCCTTGGTGAGTCCCCACTCAGGCTTGTCCGGATAAATCCTAAGGATCACCGACCTATAATTGGCATCCATAAGGTCGATCTTGCAGACCTCCGTGTTGCCTCCCTCTAACCGGGAAGAGCCGTCGACGTTGAGATGAGGATCGATTTGCTGGATTATCCGCAAAACCGCATCGGCATCCAATTCGCAATCATTGGCGTGTCGGTATCTCGTTCTTACTTTGACCAAGATTTGGATCCGATGTCGAGGGCTTCAGCCGTCATGGCGCCATCACCCAGAATCTCAGATTAATTGCCCGATCTCGATTTAAGTGCCGCGCTATCTTGTTGAAGTTATTGGATGCGGTGTGTTGCGATTAAATGCAAAACGACCCGAGAGGAATATTACGATAGCCTTGTTTGTCTCGCCGAGTGTCTCGCGAGAGCAGATGGATCGAGAATCTGGCCGAAACAGACAACCGCTATCCGCTCGCCGGTGGTCTTAGCGATATACATATATTCATCCGCGCGTTTGACGTAGGATTGCACGGTGTCATCTGCCTGCAGGAATGTAACGCCCACGGCAGCGCCGGTGAACGTCACTTGCCCGTCGATGGGTATCGGTTTGAAGATGCGCTCCATCGTCTCCTGGAGATGCGACTGCAAATCGCCGGCGAGCCTCCGGTCGATATCGAGCAGCACGACAAATTCATCCCCGCCGATGCGTGCAATGAAGTCCGTAGCACGGAAATTCTCACGCAATCTGTTGGCGATCGTTCTTAGCACCTCGTCGCCAGCCGAATGCCCGATCGTATCGTTTACGATCTTAAAGTCATTCAGGTCGATATATGCGAGGGCGAGCTTGCGATCGTTCAACAGATTGCGAACGACCGCATCGGCGACAACTTCATCGAAGCAAGCCCTATTGGGAAGACCGGAAAGCGCATCGGTGCGTGCCGAGGTCTTCAGCGCGTTCTCGATCTCACGTTGTTGCCTGACGCGAGCGGAAACATCGATGATGATCTCGACATCGAAAGAAACTCCGTCGATCACGGTGCGCTGCGCTGAAATCAGCGTCGGAATTATCGTGCCGTCAGCATAGGTGATATCCACCTCTTCCAGTTCGTAGGCGCCCTCTTCCTCAAGGAGCCGGTGGCGGCGGTCTCGAGCCGGATTGTCAATCGCCGCACCTTCGGACGTCAGCTTTTTACCCTTGATATCGTCCCACTTCAGGCCGGTTAGACGGAGATAGGCTTCGTTGACTTTCACATAGCTGGATGTTTTCGTGTCACTCGTGGTGATAGACATCGCTATAGGCGCGGACTCGAACATTCGCATCAGCATGGAAACCAACAATTCCGTCGGCAAAACGTCTTCCTGGCTTATGACGGATGCAGCACTCCGGATTTCAGAACCCAAAAAATCCAGTTCATGCGTCACTGTCGAGGGACGCCAGGGTACAACCGCAACACCGCTCGGCGACTTCGTCTGCCACACCTTCGCCGAAGTTCGGAACAGTTCAATGTTCGGCTCGAATCCGTCTCGAGCCGCGACCGCGGTGATGATGCCGTACCACTTGACGATCTTCCCTTCGGAGTCGCGATGTGGCTTTGCACGACTGAGCATCCATCTCCAAGTATCGTCGTGAAGCCTCATTCGGAACATCGTTTCAAAAGGCTTGCCCGATGGCAACCATGCAAGCCATTCCTGCCGCACGCGGAGACGGTCGTCCGGGTGCATCCGGCGATACCAGTCCGCGACACGATCAACGGTGTTATCAGCCATTCCATCGAGCGTGGGTCCCATGAAATTAACAACACCTTTGGCGTCACTCGACCAAGGAATACTTGCGCTGAGTTCGATCGATCGCCGAGCATGGTCCTCGGTTTCCCTCAGCGCGGCTTCGATCGCCTTGCGATCGGTAACGTCAATCGCGGTAACCGAAATACCGATCTGCTCACCCCCATCGTCCTCGACAGGCTGATTGATGACAAGGAAAGCCTTTTCACTACCGGTAGGCTGATATTCGTTGATGACAACGGTCTCGCCGGCGAGGACCCGCCGAAGATCGCTGGCGACGCGAGGCGCGTCATGGTCAGGCACGACGCTATGCGCCGACTGCCCGATCAAGTCATCCGGACAGCGGCCAACCATTTCTGCAAAGCGATTGTTGGCGCTGATATAGCGCAGTTCCATGTCGAGAAAACATAGGCCAATCGGTGCTGCTTTGTACAAAGCGTCCAGTTGGTGAACGCGCTGGAACAGTGAAACATTCCCGGCACGTTGAGATAGTGATTGTTGTTTATGATGGGTCAGCCACTGCGCCGTTTCAGACCCATTCAATGGTTTGCCGAACAGCCAGCCCTGTCCGACATCGCATCCCAACCGGCGGAGAATCGTCGCCTGTTCCTCGGTCTCGACGCCCTCTGCAACGACAGCCATGCCTAGACTTTGGCCCAACCCGATCACCGAGGCAACGATCTTGCGGCTATCGTTATCGTGCTGCATGGATCGCACGAAACTCATGTCAATCTTGAGTTTGTCGAAAGGAAAGGCGTGTAATCGGGTGAGACTGGCAAATCCCGTTCCGAAATCGTCAAGCACAAGACCTATGCCGGCAGATTTCAGCAGAGCGATCGTTGACCGTACGGTCTCATCATCTTCAAGTAGAACGCTTTCCGTTATCTCAATATGGATTCGATTTAATGGAAAGCCAGTCGCCTCAACAATGCAGCGGATGAATTCGAACAAGTTCGGGTCACGGAATTGCACCGCGGAAATGTTAATTGCGAGCACGAAATTTCCCGGCCAGAGATTTGCCTGCTCGCAGGCCTCCGAGAGGATCTTTTTCGTCAAAGCATCGATCAGGTCGTTTGCTTCGGCAACGGCAATAAATTCCGATGGCGGGATGATGCCTATTTTGGAATCAGTCCAGCGTGCCAGTACTTCAAATCCGATAAGTGCCCCGCTTTGCATGTCCACCAATGGCTGGAACGCTGGCCAGATCGCTGGGGTCGATAATGCCCGTTTGATGGAGTGCGGCGATATCTTCCGGTCACTCATCAAGGTGCGTTGGTCTGCGTCTGACCGCTTGCCGTATTTCTGAATTTGAGCGGTTTTCCGACCATAGATCATAGTGCTCCCCCACCTGCGCGCAATAATCATGCCGACAGCCGCTTAAAATTCAATTATCTCTTTCGAGTATAGCGAGCTGCGATATGTTGACGATCAAAATCTCATAAGCATTGAGCGAAGTCGTTACACTTTCGAGTGGTGGCGTTTTCAACTATTCTTCTGGAGTTGGTGCGATATTCTTGTAAAAGTAGCACTGCTTCGTTGCAGGGCGACAAAGAGGGGAGCCCGCCCTAGCCCGTTCGGCAGCATTATTCGTCAGGCAGATCCGACCGTCATCAGCTTTCATCTTTTCGGGAACGCAAGCCTCTGAAAATTCTTGGTCCATAGATCACGCCGGCGATGGATGCGGCGAGCATCAGGAGCGAAATCGCCAGCTGGACCATGTCATATCGAAGGGTACTTTCTGCGAAGAACCATCCGGAGATGATACCGGCGATCGCAAAGGGCGCGCGAACGACAATGGGAAACCACATCGGATGAGTCCTTCTCTCAAAGAAGCAGCAGCCGCTTCACCGTTGGGACTAAGCTGCGCATACGGCAGGAACGAACCGCCGATGGCAAGAAGGGGCAATTACATCGGCTCGCTCTCCGACATCGGCTTCAGGAGCACCGGGTAACGATATACGGACATTGTGAGGTCATCGAGCGAGGTCTCCAATACCATCGGGGTGATCGACGAGATCCAGTGCCCACAGCTTCAGTGGAGATCAACAACGTTTCACCATGCCTTCTCTCCTAGCTTATCAAATAGTCAACGTCGTTGACTCAAGTCAATGATTCGTATGTTGATTCCCGCATAAGTTTATCGCGGCATCCTGGTTCAGGATCGCAAAGCGGTGAAGAAAGAGAATAAATAATTTGTAATCAACGAGGTAGCGATGCGGGCCGCATTTTTACGAGGTCCTTTGGCGCGTTGTTTGCAACTGCTGCTGAGACGGCCCTGTGATCATTTAAGATTTGGACTGCGAGAAGCCCCGTTATGAAGAGAATTTTATATAGGCCAAGGCATGTAATGCAACGAATTGACAATTCGCAGCTCTCGACGGTCTTGCCGAATTTTCGAGGTGCGAAATGGTGAAGTCAACGAGAATGGGGATTCTTGCTGCCGCGACCGTAGCGGTCGCAGCCGCGGGGTACTATGGATGGTCAGCCTATCACAAAGGTGGACTGCCGGCCGGCATCGTGAGCGGTAACGGGCGCATCGAGGCCACCGAAATCGATGTTTCCGCCAAGACCGCCGGCCGGATCAAGGAGATCTTTGCGGAGGAGGGCAGCTTCGTAACGGCTGGCCAGGTGCTGGCACGGATGGACACGGCCCAACTGGAGGCACAACTGCGCCAGGCGCGGGCGTCGTTGCAGCGAGCCACCATCGGTGTCGACACAGCGAAGAGCGTTGTCGTGCAGCGGGAGGCCGAGAGGGGGGCCGCCGACGCCGTCGTTGCGCAGCGGGAGGCGCAACTTGACGCGGCTGCACGAAAACTTGCCCGCACTGAACAACTGATCAGGAGCAATACCACTTCACAGCAGGTCCTTGATGATGACAGCGCCGCAGCTCAGGGCGCAAGGGCGGCCGTCGGGGCCGCGAAGGCATCTCTCGCGGCTTCCGATGCCGCGGTCAATGCAGCCAGGGCTGAAGTCGTTGATGCGGAGGCCGCCGTCGAAGCCGCGAAGGCCGCGATCTCCAGTATAGAGGTGGACATCAACGACTGTGTCCTTACGTCACCGAGGGATGGGCGTGTCCAATACCGCGTGGCTCAGCCGGGCGAGGTCCTCTCCGCGGGCGGTCACGTACTCAATCTGGTCGACCTTGGCGACGTCTACATGACCTTCTTTCTGCCCACGGCCGAGGCTGGCCGCGTCGGGATTGGCGCCGACGTGCGTCTGGTGCTCGACGCAGCCCCGCAATACGTGATCCCGGCCAAAGCCAGCTTCGTCGCGGACGTCGCTCAGTTCACTCCGAAAACGGTCGAGACTGACGAGGAGCGCCAGAAGCTGATGTTCCGGATCAAGGCGAAAATACCGCCGGCGCTGTTGCGCAAGTATATCGAGCAGGTCAAGACCGGCTTGCCGGGAATGGCATATGTGAAAACCGATCCAGAAGCGCAATGGCCCGCCAATCTTGCGGAGACGGTGCAATGACCGAGCAGGCCCTTCGAAAGGCCGGCGGTCTGGCGGGAACCGACAGCGTTGTCAGGGTGGACGCAGCAAATCTCTCCTACGGAGAAACACGGGCGCTGGACGACATCCATCTCGATATCCCTTCCCGCCAGATGGTGGGGCTGATTGGTCCGGACGGCGTCGGTAAATCAAGCCTGCTCTCGTTGATCGCCGGGGCGCACAAGCTCCAGACAGGGCATATCGAGGTGCTGGGCGGGGACATCGCCGACCCGAGGCATCGGGAGCGAACCTGCCCGCGCATCGCCTATATGCCGCAGGGGCTTGGAAAGAACCTCTATCCAACGCTCTCCGTGTTCGAGAATGTCGATTTTTTCGGGCGGTTGTTCGGACAGGGCCGAAATGAACGACAGCGCCGCATCGACGACTTGCTCCAGCGCACCGGACTGGCTCCATTCTCGGATCGCCCGGCGGGCAAATTGTCGGGCGGCATGAAGCAGAAGCTTGGTCTTTGCTGCGCCCTTATCCATGATCCGGACCTTCTCATCCTCGACGAACCGACCACTGGTGTCGATCCGTTGTCGCGACGGCAGTTCTGGGAACTGATCGATGACATCCGCCGCGATCGCCCTACAATGTGTGTCATCGTGGCGACAGCCTATATGGAGGAGGCGGAGCGATTTGATTGGCTGGTGGCCATGGATGATGGCCATATTCTTGCGACAGGGAGCCCGGCCGAACTGCTCTCAACCACCGGGACCGCTAACCTCGATGCTGCCTTCGTGGCCCTTTTGCCCGAAGAAAAACGCCGTGGCCATGAGGAGGTCGTCATTCCTCCACGAGCGGATCAGGGGAACTGGCAAATCGCTATCGAGGCCGAGCATCTCACGATGCGCTTCGGTGGCTTCACCGCTGTCGACGATGTCAGTTTCCGCATCCAGCGCGGCGAGATCTTCGGGTTTCTCGGCTCAAACGGCTGCGGCAAGACGACCACGATGAAGATGCTGACCGGCCTTCTGGCCGCGACCGAGGGCACTGCCAGGCTGTTCGGGCACGAAGTCGATCCGAACGACATGAACGTCCGCCGGCGCGTCGGTTATATGTCTCAGGCCTTCTCGCTCTATACCGAACTCACCGTCACGCAGAATCTCGACCTCCATGCACGGCTATTCGGGATGGACGAGGCAGCGATTCCGCGGCGTATCGACGAAATGGCGAAACGTTTCGACCTTGAAGGCATGATGGAACATCTGCCGGACAGTCTGCCGCTCGGCATCCGCCAGAGGCTTTCATTGGCGGTGGCAATGATCCATGGGCCGGACGTCCTCATTCTCGACGAGCCGACGTCGGGAGTCGATCCTGTCGCCCGCGATGGTTTCTGGCAGATCCTCGCGACCCTCTCGCGCAGGGATGGCGTCACCATTTTCGTATCGACCCATTTCATGAACGAAGCTGAACTTTGTGATCGCATTTCGCTGATGCACGCCGGTAAGGTGCTGGTCAGCGATGCTCCGAATGCCATCATCAAAGGCAAGTCCGCCGCCAATCTTGAGGAGGCATTCGTCTCCTACCTGAAGGAAGCGATCGGAAGTTCGGTTGATCAGCCTGCAATATCACAGCAGGCTGACAGGGCGGGTGGAGCAGCTCCCTTCCCAATCCGCACTCCATCCGTCCTTCGTTTTTTCGACCTCCGCCGCATGTTCGCCTATACTCGCCGCGAGACACTTGAGCTCCGCCGCGACCCGATCCGCGCAACGCTTGCTGTTCTCGGCAGCGTCATTTTGATGCTCGTCATAGCATATGGCATCACGCTTGACGTCGACAACCTGTCCTTTGCGGTCCTCGACCGGGACGACACGACGGTTAGCCGCGACTATGCGCTGCAGATCGCCGGTTCGCGATACTTTAGCGAAAAACCCCCGATCACCGATTACGCCGATCTCGACAGGCGCATGATCAATGGCGAAATCAGCCTCGCCATCGAGATCCCTCCTGGATTCGGTCGAGATTTAGCGCGGGGCCGACCCGTCGAGGTCGGTGCCTGGATCGACGGAGCCATGCCCGCACGCGCCGAAACCGTTCGCGGCTACGTCCAGGGCATGCATACCGAATGGTTGACGCAGAAGGCGCGCGAGATTTACGGTGCTGCCGCCACCGTCGGCAATTTCCAGATCGCGATCCGGTACCGTTACAATCCAGGCGTCGAGAGTCTGGTGGCCATGGCGCCGGCCATCATACCGCTTCTGCTCCTCCTGATCCCCTCGATGCTATCGGTTCTCAGCGTCGTTCGTGAAAAGGAACTGGGCTCGATCATCAATTTCTACGTCACTCCGACGACTCGGCTGGAATTCCTGCTCGGCAAGCAAATCCCCTATGTAGCGCTTGGCATGATGAACTTCCTGATCCTTACCGCATTCGCTGTTTTCGTCTTCAAGGTTCCATTCACCGGGAGCCTTCTCACTCTCACCGCGGCAGCCCTACTTTATGTAGCAGGATCAACCGGCCTGGGCCTGCTATTGTCGACCTTCATGAGCAGCCAGATCGCAGCGATGTTCGGGACCGCACTGGTCACGCTCATTCCGGCTGTGCAGTACTCCGGGCTGATCGACCCTGTTCAGTCGCTTAAGGGAGCAGGCCATTTTATCGGGTACATCTACCCGACTACCTATTTCGTGACGATCGCGCGCGGCACCTTCTCAAAGGGACTTGCGTTCGGTGATCTTGCCGCCGAGTTCGTTCCCCTGCTGATCATGGTCCCCACGCTACTTGGGCTCGGCGCAGCATTCCTCAAAAAACAGGCGGGCTAATCATGTGGGGTTCGAATATCTATCGGTTGGGGGTGAAGGAACTGATCGGCCTTGGCCGGGATCCAATATTGCTCACACTGATCGTCTACGCCTTTACATTGTCAATCTACACGGCATCGACCGCGATGCCTGAGACGCTCAACAATGCGGCGATCGCCGTGGTCGACGAGGATCAATCGCCGGTTTCATCACGCATTGTCACGGCGTTCTATCCGCCCTATTTTTCCATTCCGAAACTCATCTCACAGCCTGAGATGGACCGGCGCATGGACGCGGGGCGGGACACTTTCGCCCTTGACATTCCTCCCGACTTTCAGCGCGACCTTCTGGCCGGCCGATCTCCAACCATTCAGCTGAACGTAGACGCCACCCGAATGACCCAGGCCTTCACCGGCGGTGGCTATATTCAATCCATCGTCTCCAGCGAGGTCAGCGAGTTCGTGAATCGACACAGGGGGGCGACTGCATTGCCGGTCGATCTGACATTGCGCTCTCGCTTCAACCAGAATCTGGATAAAGGCTGGTTCGGAGCAATCACCAACGTCATCTCTTCCATCACGATGCTCTCGATCGTCCTCACTGGCGCGGCCCTGATCCGGGAACGCGAACATGGCACGATCGAGCATCTGCTCGTCATGCCCGTCACGCCAACAGAGATCATGCTGAGCAAGATCTGGTCTATGGGCCTCGTCGTTTTGGCAGCTTCCGCCTTTTCGCTGGTCTACGTCGTTCAGGGCCTCCTGGGTGTGCCGATCCAGGGCTCGTTACTACTCTTCCTCTTTGGTACCGCCCTTCACCTCTTCGCTACGACCTGCATGGGCATCTTTCTTGCCACCGTTTCCGGTACGATGCCTCAATTCGGGCTGCTCCTCATGATGGTGCTTCTTCCCCTGCAGGTCTTGTCCGGCGCGGTGACCCCGCGCGAAAGCATGCCGCAGATCATTCAGGACATCATGTTCGCCGCGCCCAACACGCATTATGTCATCCTGGCGCAGGCCGTCCTGTTCAGGGGCGCCGGCATCGAGGTCGTCTGGCCACAATTGCTGTGGCTCCTCGTCATAGGTTCCGTTCTGTTTTTCTTCTCCCTCCGGCGTTTCCGAAAATTCCTGCGATAGGAACCTTTACGATGATCATGGTCCGCGGTCTCATGTCTAACGGTTGGTCATAGTCTCCCCGGATCACAGCATCCTTCCCGCCGCACGCATTCTGCTCGAGGCTACGTCAGTGGCGCACCTGTGATTGATGATAAGCCGATTTCGCCGACATCATCACCGAAGGAGATCTACTGCAATGCATGGAACTGCGTAGGGGAGGGATATTGATCGGACCACCTAGCCGATCTCGATCCTGCGGCGCGGGCCCGTGTCAAGGCATGAGGCTGGAAAGTTGGAGACGTCACGACAGCGCGTAAGGATCGCGGAGGATCAGCGCCACTGCCGAAATGATGGGAAGATATGGTGTGAAGCGCCTCTCGGCGCGTCCGCCCCGGCACGAATATGGTCGGCACGAAATTATACGATTTCGTACCGGCGCGCCGAGGTCACTGGAACCCGGCTGATCCGCAATTATGATCTAAGTCAACGCTGTTGACCCACGGGCTGCTAAGCTGTGGAGTAAATAAGGCCGCCGTTAACGACAGCGGGAACAAGCGAGGAAGAAGATGGTCGGACATGCTGAAAGCTCATCTCGATATCTGGCGCTTGAAGAGCTTGCGTTTGATCTTCGCTGGTCGTGGAATCATGCATCCGACATCCTTTGGCAAGAGCTTGATGCGAAGACCTGGGAGGCGACTCGAAATCCCCTTGCGATATTGCGTAGCGCTTCGCGCGCTCGGCTCGAAGAGCAGCTTGCGACCGCGAGAATTGCGAACAGGCTGGACACATTGATCGACGAGAAACAGCGTGTCGACCAGGCGCCGACCTGGTTCGACCGCACCTATGGCGGCACTGCTCCCTTGACTATCGCCTATTTCAGCATGGAGTTCATGCTGACCGAAGCACTGCCGATCTATTCCGGTGGGCTTGGCAATGTCGCTGGTGACCAGCTCAAGGTCGCGAGTGATCTCGGCGTTCCGGTCGTCGGGATCGGGCTCCTGTACGCCCAGGGATATTTCCGGCAGGCCATCGGCCCGGATGGCAGCCAGGAGGCGCTCTATCCGGTGAACGAACCGGGCCAACTGCCCATACGGCCGGTTCGAACCCAGGACGGCGAATGGCTGAGACTGCAGATCGAGCTTCCGGGAACGACACTCTGGATCAGGACATGGGAGGTCCAGGTCGGGAAAAGAAGGCTCTATCTTCTGGATATGAACGATCCGGCCAATCCGCCGATATTCAGATGCATCACCAGCGAACTCTACGGCGGCGGTCCGGAAACGCGCCTGAGGCAGGAAATGGTGCTGGGCCTTGCAGGCTGGCAACTGCTGCGCACGCTCGGGATAAATCCGGAAGTCTGCCACCTGAATGAGGGACATGCTGCCTTCGCGGCGCTCGAACGGGCGCGCTGCTTCCAGGTCGAAAACAACGTCCCATTCGCCGAGGCGCTGGCGATCACCAGGGTGGGCAATATCTTCACCACGCACACGGCAGTGAAAGCTGGTTTTGATCGTTTTTCGGCAGAGCTGATGAATCGGCACTTCAAATTTTATGCTGAAAAGCATCTTGACATCAGCATCGACGAGTTCTTGGCCCTTGGAAGGCAGAACGCTGACGATCAGGCGGAGCCGTTCAACATGGCATATCTGGCCGTTCGGACGAGCGGTGCCGTTAATGGTGTCAGCGCGCTCCATGCGGAGGTCAGCCGCCATCTGTTTCAGCCGCTGTTTCCGCGATGGCCCACGCCAGAAATTCCCATTGGGCATGTCACCAACGGCATCCACGTTCCAACTTGGGATTCTATCGGCGCCGACGAACTATGGACGGACTGCTGCGGCAAGGAGCGATGGCGCGGTGATTTGAGCGGACTGACGGAGAGAATTCGGGCGATTGATGACGGCAGGATTTGGCAGTTGCGCTGCGGGTCACGCCGGGCATTGACCGAGGAGATTCGCCGGCAGTATCGCCGCCAGCGCATCGAGGATGGCGAAATCGCCGAAACGGAGGAAGAGTGCGATGTAATCTTTGATCCAGATGCTCTGACCCTCGGATTTGCGCGCCGGTTTACAACCTATAAACGCCCCGCTCTGCTTCTCAATAATCCCGAACGCCTCACACGAATTCTGACCAATAATGAGCGTCCCGTACAACTGGTTCTGGCGGGGAAGGCCCATCCTCAGGACGAGGAAGGCGCAGAACTTATCAAGCTTTGGAACGACTTCGCAAAGCGGCCCGCGCTGAGATCAAGGCTTATCTTCCTCCGTGACTACAACATGAGGCAGGCTGAATGGCTTACCCGGGGCGTGGATGTGTGGATCAATACGCCGAGAAGACCTTGGGAGGCCTGTGGCACCAGTGGCATGAAGATCCTCGCGAACGGCGGATTGAACCTGTCTCAGTTGGATGGCTGGTGGCAGGAGGCTTACACGCCCGACGTTGGCTGGGCTATTGGTGACGGGCGGGAACACGGTGACGATTCCGCCACGGATGCCGCTGAAGCGGACGCCCTTTACCAGCTGCTGGAAGAACAAATCGTACCCGAGTTCTATGAGCGGGACGAAGCCGGGCTTCCGAGGCGCTGGATCACCAGAGTCCGAGAAAGCATGGCGACGCTTGCGCCCCGGTTCTCGGCCAACCGCACTGTTCGGGAATATGTAGGAGATTTCTATATTCCCGCAGTTGAGGCCTATGCCGAACGCGTCAAGACGGCGAATGATCCCTCCATCGGGATCGCGGCGTGGGAAAGAGAATGGTCACGGCAGAGGCCCAGCCTTCATTTCGGAAGGACATATGTCGAAGCCACGGCGGACTCTCAATCGTTTTCAATCGAGGTTTATCTGGGCGAGCTCTCTCCCGACATGGTGCGCGTGGAGCTTTATGCCGACGGCGCGCAAGGTGCGGCGCCGACCATCGTTATGGCAACCTGCCAGACGACTGAAGCGGTGACCAGCGGATACCGTCGCTACGTTGCCACCGTGCCACCCACCCGCGCGGCGTCGGCTTTCACGCCGCGCATCATCCCCCACCATCCGCTTGCGCGCATCCCGTTGGAGCTTCCGGATATCATCTGGCAGCGATGAGCCGGTCGGTCTCGCATGAATAGGTCGAATTAACCGGAAAAGCATGAAGCAGCACAAGGAACTCAACCACGGAGATTGAGCATGAACAATTCTGCCGACAGGCCGCGTGATGAAAAGGCACGGGCAAGCCAATCGATATCCAGCACAACAGACATGAAAGGGCGTTCGGTCCTGGTTGTGACGTCCACAAGGCGAAAATCCGTCACACCCGCGGGAACCGCGAAGGATGCGACGACTGCGTATGCGCAGCGGCCGGACGTTTCGGAAAGCGTAGGCGATGCCGCCGCAGGACGGCGAGCCTGGCAACCAACACCTCAGTCACTCAACAATTGTTCCAAGTCAACGCGATAAAGGTGCTTTCGCAATGGTGTCGAATATTCCGACAATTGGAAGCGTTTCGCTGCTTTGTCGATCGTCACTGCGGAGATCGCTGGCGGTCTTCTGTCAGCCTGGAAGCCGGATATCGTGCACATGCATGATTGGCAGACTGCGCTGACCTCGGTCTATATGCGCCAGGCGGGTTGCACTATCCCCTCCGTCCTCACGGTCCACAATCTGGCCTTCCAAGGACAATATTCAGCTGATCTTCTTGGCCCCCTGGGACTTTCACCGGGCGCCTTTACCGTCGACTGTCTCGAATATCACGGCGACATCAGCTATTTGAAGGGCGGCTTGACGCCTTGCGCTTGCAAAAGGCTTTTCGGACGGGATTGAAGTCTGGGCCGTAGAGTGGGGTAAAGGAGCTTGCAGCGGACGTCCGCGATAGCCTAGGTAAGGCAAGCACTTTGCAGTCACTCCATTATCATCCTTGATCTAAGCTCCCCAATCGAGAAGCTGGAGGTCGACCTTTCAGGAGTCAAACTCCGGACGATCGGGTTCATCGCATCCTCCGATCGATAAACGATCGCTGTGGATCAGGTCGGCGCCAATCCGGAGCTGCACTCATGATAGCATCGATGACATAAACAACGGCGCGTTCGAGTTCCCCTCCTTCCTGTTCTTGGAGCGGGACTGCGCCAATCACATCCCTCAATATCCCAACACCGGCAAGAAACGCCGCGACAAGTGCAGCCTGTTGCTGCGAAACTGAGGGAAGTTCTGTCTGGAGCGGAAGCACGAAATCCTCCATCACGAAGTCCCGCAGGACACCTGAGGCGTCCGCACTTGAAAAAGATCTTATGATAATATCGAGCGGGCGAACCTCATTTTCCTGCCGCTTGGAGAGCACTTCTCTTCCTAGGGTCGCAGCGAGACTCTCGCGATCGCCTGAGAATAGGCGCTCCGATTGATACACGGCAGTGACCGCGGCACGGAATAAATTCTCCTTTGAGCCAAAGCAACGATGCACATAAGCCACGTCAACACCGACATCGGCAGCTAGGTCACGAAGCGATGTGGAGTCGTAGGACTGTGTCGAGAACCGCAGGACAGCACTCTTCAGAATCCGGTCGCGCGTGGACGCATCGGCCGGGAGCCTATCGGGATCCTGAGACGTGTTGTGTGGCTTGCGCATAGAACCTCTTGCCATCCATTCTCTCCTCTCATTTCGGCAGTCAACACTGTTGACTAAAATCAATGATCGTTTAAGCTATTCTCTACGTAAGTGTATCACCGCATTTGGCATCAAAATCCACACCGGTGCAGAGCGATGAGAAGTATCCTTGCAATCAGCGAGATAGAGATGACCAATTCCCTAGGTCGAACCGTCACACGTATTGTTTGCAACTCGGCATTTTTCGGAAGCCCCCATCGGTAGTGGTAATGACCTATCGGCGGGATGCCGTCATACTCAACAAGTCGACATTGGAAGCCGATCCTGCCTCGCGCGATGGTTGAAAGATCCTCGCAAACCTGTCGCGGGAGGCGGTGACAGAATTTCATATCAACGTGTTTCATGAACGAGGCTGAACTTTGCGATCGCATATCACTGACGCACGCTGGTGACGGTCAGCGATGCTCCCAAGGCCATCATCGAGGCAGGTCCGCAACTACTCTCGAGGATGCCTTTCTGTCCTAGCTTGGGAGCGACCGTAGGTTCGGCTGATCAGCCTGCGAGTGCCCAGCAGGCTGACAGGACGGATGGAGCTGCCCCCTCCATCCGTCCTTCGCGTTTACCAGCCTAACTTAACCAACGGTTCATATCATGTAGGCCGCGGATACTGCTTTCAACCAGCCTGCGACGGCTTTGCAGACTTGAGAATTTCATGGGTAGTCTCTCCGTTGCTGAGAGCGTGCTCGAACAGGATATCCCCTGCGAGCTTACCGTCCCATTTCGCGAAGGCATCCATAAGCGCCTCGTGCTCGGCCATCGCTTCTTTCCAGCGCAAATCGGATGCGAGTGCGGTGTAACGTCCCCGGGGTGCTGGGCCATCAAAGCTGCCGGAGTGTTGATAAGCGCCGTATTTTTTGGCCGCAGCGACGATTGCCATATTCGCGACAACGGCCGCATCATCAATATCTCGACGGGGTTTACCGGATCGCACTCCTCGAGCGTCCGTTGCGATGCCGACTAACGAACGCGCCGACATCGGCTGGTCCCGGTCCTATAAGGCTTTATACCGGAGCCCCTCGGCGGTCGTTACGGTTTGCCCTTCAGGTCCAACGCCCGCGCGGAAAGCACGGGCATTGCCAACCATTTGATAAACGGCCCCCCACAACTCCGACCTTGTCATCTCTTCTTTGTCCGGCGTCCACATGTGACCAGCAAGATCAGCCACTATCTTGCTGATATTCTGAAGATCGGGATGATGTTGGAAGAACCCGACAAATGGTAGCTCGCCCGCAGGAGGCGGAATCGGATCTTTTCACGTCGATGCGCTATTTCGTTCGCGTCTTGTGTCGTGACGGGCGACCTTCCGAGCTAACGGACTTATCGGCCTCTCGCTCTGTCTCTTCATGCTGCTCCTCGGCTCGTTGCCAATGGTCGAGATGGCGTCCCTCCGGCCTCCCTTCTTCCTCCCAAATCCTGTAGGCACGCTCGCGGCGTTTTTCGTCATTTTGTTCTTTGTTGCCGGCCATCGAAGTTTCTCTCCTTACCTAAAGACGGATTGGTTTCCTTCGGGCAAGCCGATCGTAAGAGCATTTCCTTCGTGAGGTCATCGAAGGAAAATATTTTCCACTTCGCTGCCATGAGCAAGTCAAGCTCGATTGAAGACGGGCCGAACCGAACGAACAGGTCCTCGGCCGTCGCGTCATCGAGTCCATATTTCTTCTGGAAATCCGCCAAAGAATAGGCGACGCCCCTTATCGGCCGGCGCCGTTCGAAAGCCCGTTGCATTTCCATATCTGATGATCCTCCTATTTGCGATCCGAGCAACTCGATTGGCGAGCTAAAAGTTCCTTCGAGGATGGAATATTGAGCATGCGGAAAGATTACGTGGCTTGAGAGCTACGTTGATGAAGTTAACTTGGCATCTCTGGCTGTGTAGACACTTTGTCAGCAGCTCTGTTGGCTAGTTTGTTCCATGGCCGCGCTTTGAATTCGTCGCGCCCTCGTCCCAAGCGCAGCCTTTCGCCATAAGCAGCGGAACAAATTGATCTTTCTCTTGTTCGATAGGCGTAACAGGAGGAAACTTCCATGAAGAAATCCATCTTCGCCGCTGCACTTCTTCTTTCGGCAACGGCAGCCTTGGCCCAGAGCCAGACACCGTCAACGTCGCAGACAACTCCGGCAGTCAATACGGGTCAGAACCCAGGAGCGCCGGTTGCTGGCAAGAACAGCTTCACAGAAGACCAAGCCAAATCCCGCATCGAAGCCGCAGGCTATACCGACGTCACCGGGCTTAAACTAGATGACCAGGGCGTTTGGCGAGCGACTGCCAAGAAGGACGGCAAGGACACAGGCGTGTCTTTGGACTTCCAGGGCAACGTCACGATGGCCAAGTAACGAATTGAGCACAAGGAGACGCAATATGCGCACCATTACTGGACTCTATGACAGCTATGACAACGCCAAGGCTGCGGTGAAATCTCTCGAGGACGCAGGGGTTCCATCTGACGACATTAGCATCGTGACAAACAAGGCCAATGGCGTCGACGTCGAAGGGCAGGGCACTTACGCAGCCGAGGGGGCGGGGACAGGTGCCGGCCTCGGCGCTGTTGCCGGCGGTGCCGGCGGTCTTTTGACCGGCCTCGGCATGATGGCCATCCCCGGCGTCGGCCCCGTGGTTGCAGCAGGCTGGCTCGCGGCCACCGCCGCAGGGGCGGTAGCCGGCGCTGTTGCAGGCGGTGCGGTTGGAGGTATCGTCGGGGCGATGATCAGCGAAGGCGTTCCGGAAGACGAGGCGCATGTCTACGCCGAAGGCATCCGTCGCGGGGGCTCGGTTGTGACCGCAAGGGTCGACGAGGCAAAGTTGCCGCAGGCCCAGGCGATCCTCGACCGGTCACGGCCCGTCAACATAGCATCCCGACGGGCACTCTATGCGGAGGAGGGCTGGACCCGTTTCGACGAGACGGCCAACCCCTATACGCCCGAGCAGATCGAGGCGGAGCGCCAACGATACCGCTTGAACCGGCTCTGAAAGCACAGCAATTCGAAGGCAAGATGGCGTCCGCGACAGCGGGCGCCTTTGCGCGTTTCCCAGGCGATGAATTTTCATAGTTGGACCAGGAGAACCACGAAATTGCAGCGGCTTTATCGATCGAGGGATGGTGCCGCAGCGATCATGCGTTTCAAGGGAAAGGGTCCGCTCGGCATTGCCTTTGTAAAAGCGATCGCTATGTCTAAGTCGTTATGGGCCGATATCCAGCGGCTGAGGAGATCTTCCGCATTGGGATATATGCCGATGTGCGGGCCGCCTCAATCAGCCTTCGCGTGTTTCAGGCATCGAACAATCCCGCCGCGAGTTGATCCCCGTGGGGAGGAAGACTTGTCCATTCTTGAATGCGTGAGGCAATTCAAACGATGCTCTTTCGAGCTCTTCCGTTCGGGGGAGACGAGACGGCATTTACGGCGAAATCGCGCCGATTATGGGAGCCCAGCGTGTCGATAGAGGATAAGGATTACGGAGCGGATGCCGCCGGTCAGCCGCCACAAGTTCATTTGCGCAGCCTTCAGTCGGGAAACGCCCCCGTTTTCTGGAAAAAGCCAGCGGATGAGGATGGTCCAGAACCACGTGACTGGCTGGCGGCAATCATTCACGGATCGGATGACGCCATTATCAGCAAGGATCTGAACGGCATCATCCAAAGCTGGAACGATGGTGCGTCGCGTTTGTTTGGCTATTCAGCGGACGAGGTGCTGGGCAAGTCGATCACGATCCTGATCCCGGAGGACAGGCTCGATGAGGAACCGGTTATTCTCTCGCGGATCCAGCGAGGCGAGCGCGTGGATCATTTCGAGACCCGTCGCCGCCGAAAGGACGGAACGCTCGTTGATATATCGCTGGTGATTTCTCCTATCCGCAATGCGAAAGGCGACATTGTCGGTGCATCCAAGATCGCGCGTGACATAACGGAACGACGCCTGGCGCAGGAGCGGCAGGAGCTTTTGATCGGGGAAATGCGCCATCGCGTGAAGAATTTGTTCGCGCTGGCGAGTGCGATCGTATCGATCAGTGCAAGGACGCCGGGAGATGTTGATGATGTGCTCGGGACTATTCAATCTCGACTGACGTCGCTCGCGCGTGCCCATGAGCTGACGATGACCGTCAAGCCCGAAGATCATATCGGCGAAGCGGAATCGAAGCTGCTTGCTGTGATCCGCACGATTCTGGATCCTTACGCATCTGTTGGACGGATTAAGATCGAGGGAGAAGATCCCCAGGTCGGCGGAAAGGCCATTTCCAACATCGCCCTGATCTTGCATGAGCTGGCGACGAACGCGGCGAAATATGGATCGTTGTCAGTGCCTGAAGGCTGCCTCGATGTCCGGGTCTGGAGCGACGACGAACTCATTCACTTAAGTTGGATCGAGAAGAACGGTCCAGAACCCTCGCTCGTCGACAAAGGAGGATTTGGCAGTCGGCTGGAGCGGGGGCTCGTCAATGCCTTGGGTGCGGAGATCCAACGTGACTGGAAGCCATCTGGTCTGTCGGTTCTACTGCGCATACCGCTTACGAACTTGAGATCATAACCATTCAAGATTGCATTTTAGGAGGCAGTATTAACGCGAGACGATTTGTGCGACGCGGAGTGGTAGACATGCCTGCAAAGGTAAGAAAAGCATCGAGCCGATGTTCAATAGACTTAAATAATAAGGATAATTTCGACCAGCCGAAGGCTTCGTTTTCAGCCCTTCGCCCCCGCCTAGCCAAACTATGGGTGCCCTTGGCGTTCCGTTGAAGATAGGGATTTGCGTTTGACCGTTCTTCGGAACGTAGGCGGCTTGTCCGCGTAGTTATTCCGCAACCTAGGAACTCGATATCATGATCGGGCGTTGTACGTCGTCAATTTAGGCATGAGCGAGAGGTGAACGTGGTTGAGAGCAAGAAGCTGACAACGGTCAGTTCCGGCATTCCCGGGCTGGACGAAATTCTCCGTGGAGGTTTGCCCGCATCAAATCTCTATATCGTTCAGGGTGCGCCGGGGTCGGGCAAGACGACCGCAGCCTTACAATTTCTCCGGGCGGGTGCCGCGAAAGGAGAGCGCTGTATCTATGTCAGCCTGTCTCAGACCAGGGCAGAGCTGGAAGCGATCGCTCTGTCGCACGGCTGGACGCTTGAAGGCATCCGGGTGGAAGAGCTTGCCGCTTCCGATTCGATCAAGGGGGCGACCGACCAGTCGATTTTTCAGACGGCTGAACTCCGTCTGGATGAGACACGGAAGATGATCGAAAACGCAATCGAGGAGCATAAGCCCAGCCGATTGGTCTATGATTCACTGCTGGAAATACGGTTGATCACCGGCGATTCACCCCGCTTTCGTCGCGAGCTGATCGCCTTCAAGGCGTTTCTTGCCAAACGCGATATCGTGGCTCTGCTGCTTGACACCCAGACACCAGAGACCGATCGAACAGGCGAAGAGGTCGATGGCATTGCTCATGGCGTCATTCGTTTCGACAAATCGCTTGAGGAATATGGCGCGGTTCGCCGCCGCATCGAAGTCAGTAAGATGCGCGGTGTGCCTGTCGCGGACGGCTATCACGACATGGCGATCCGCGAGGGCGAGGGCGTAGTCGTGTTCCCGCGCATTATACCAGGCGCCATGGCGAGAACCATCGAGCCTCAGTTGATCAAGTCCGGCGTGGATACCCTGGATGACATGTTCGGCGGCGGGCAGGAAGCCGGAACCACTACCCTCGTCATAGGTCAGGCAGGGACTGGTAAATCAACCATGGCCTCGCTCTATGCGACTGCGGCCCTCAAACGAGGCGAGAGCGTAGGCCTTTTCCTGTTTGAAGAACGAATAGAGACCTTCTTCCGACGTTCGGAGGGGTTGGGCATGGATCTGCGCCAATTCCACAAGGATGGTCAGTTGATTATCCGGGATTTCAACCCCAATGAGGTCTCGCCAGGTGAGTTCGGCCAGATCGTCCAGCAAGCGGTGAGCAGTGAAAGGGTAAAGGTCGTCGTCATCGATAGCTTCACTGGATATCTGAATTCATTGCCGCATCGTGAGAAGGCGGTCCGGGATATCCAATCGCTCCTCAAATACCTTGCGCGAGCGGGCGTGCTTACCATCCTTATCGTCGCGCAGCATGGTCTGCTGGGTCAAGGTGTCGGTATTGATGTCGATGTAAGCTTTCTTGGCGACACGGTGCTACTACTGCGAATTACCGAACATGAGGGCAGGCTGCGGCGCAGCATTACCGTCGTGAAGAAACGGCACGGTCCGCACGATCTCGACGTCCGGGAGCTGTTCATCCAAAGCTCCGGCGTCTCGGTCGTCTCATATAACCCGATTCCGGAGACGTGATCGCTCGTGGACGAGAATGACAGCCATCTCGACTGGGTATTGATAATCGCACCTTATCGGCGCGACGCGGAACATTTGGAGACGCTGCTCGCTCAGAATGGGGTAGCTGCGCGGCGGGCGGAGGGCTTGGAACAATTGACGGCGCTGTTGGCACAAACACCTGGCGTCCTGGTGACCACTCAGGAGGCACTTGATCCGGAAGTGCAGAAGGTGGTCGGTAACCACCTTGTCGAACAGCCAGAATGGTCCGAGATGCCTGTTCTCATCCTCCTGGATGGGATGGTTCCTCCGGCCCGCGTTCAGGCTGAGCTGTCGGCCGCTTGGCCGCGCTCGCGGCAGATCTACTACCAACGACCGTTAACAGCACTCGAATTGCTGAGTGGCGTTCAATCGAGCATCCTGGCGCGCCTGCGCCAGCGAGACGTTCGGGACCACATTGAGCGCGAGCGCGAGCTTCGGCGGGAGCTCAATCATCGGGTCAAGAATATCCTTTCCAGCATCTCGTCGATCTTCCAGATGACGCGCCGGCGCGCAGTTTCGCTGGATGAGTTCGCCGATGATTTCGCCGGTCGGCTCGCCGCTCTTGCCAATGTACATTCCGCAGTGTTTCAGGCGAATGGCGATTCGGCCGAGTTCTCCCAAATTGCTGAATTGACCTTCAGCCCATACCGGGCGAAAGGCGCAGATCGCATCAGTTTCAACGGGCCGAAAATTTTGTTGAGTGCCGAAGCTGCAACGACGCTAGCCTTGTGCTTCCATGAGCTTGCGACGAATGCGCTTAAGTATGGCTCCCTCCTAAAGCCGGAGGGTCGGATTAGTTTGAATTGGTCCGTTTCACGAGATGGGAACCTGGATCTTCAATGGCTGGAGAGAGGAGGCCCGCCCGTTTCGGAACCGAAAAACAGCGGATATGGAACACGGTATATCCGCTCGGCGTTATACAACCTCTTTGGCACGCCGCCCACCATTCGGTTCCATCCGCAGGGACTAAGCTGCACTCAGATCGGTCCGCTTGCGCGCGTGTCACCGAAGGACCTTGAACTCTAGGAGGCTTGTTAGCCATGGCATCTTCGCCGCCTCCGTTGCGGATATTCTGTCTTGAAGACAACCCGCTGATCATTTTTCAAATGGAGGCCATGATCGAGGATCTAGGGCACATCTTTGCAGGCTCCGCCATCAGCTTTACCGACCTTGTCGAAAAGCAGGATCTCGGCGGTATCGACGGAGTGCTGGTGGATATCGATCTCGCTGACGGGCGTACCGGCCCTGATGCGGCGATCTGGCTTTCCGGGCAGGGGATCCCGAGCATCTTCGTCACAGGCCAGGAGGCGATTGCCGCCGGGTATTCCCAAGTGGTGCTTGCAACAATCGGAAAACCAGTGTCCCAGATTGAACTCGCTGAAAAGCTGGAACTATTTCGGAACGCCCAACCGCAATAGTGACCCAAGACGCTGACAAATCACGTGCGAGATAAAGGGTGGCTGCCTTGCTAGGATCTCCATCGGTCTAAGTTCGAGATTCATAGCCTCTGCGACGTCCTTGCCGGTCACGAAGTTTGTCGGTAGCGGCTAACTTGTGATGGCGCTGGATGGTAATCGAAGAGGAACATTCCGATGGCCGAGCAATTCTCCTTTCAGCTCATAGGAGCCAAAATGCAAAGGAGAATGCTATGAGAACAAGACTTATCGTTTCAGTAACCGCCTTAGGCCTGCTGGCCGGCTCGGCCTTCGCGCAGTCTTCCACGGTAACGGGCGCCGCAGGCGGTGCGGTGACCGGAGCAGTTGTAGGTGGCCCTGTCGGGGCTGCAGTGGGAGGTGTAACCGGTGCGATTGCCGGTACCGCGATTGATCCGCCGCCGGAGAAGGTGGTCACTTACGTTCAGGAGCAGCCCCTGCCTCCCTCCGAGGCTGTCGTGCAAGACCAGATTGTCGTCGGTCGCCCGCTCCCGGGGACGGTTGTCGTTACGCCTGTCCCAGATAACCCAACCTATGCCTATGCCGTCGTGAACCACAAACGTGTCATCGTCCAACCGAAGACGCGCAAGGTTGTTCGTATCCTTGAATGAAGTCCAATGGGGCCTCCGAAAGGGGCCCCTTCATTCCACGCGACGGCGATGCGCTGTTGCCGTACTTCACCTTTCCGGCTGGCGATCCTGAGGCTCAGGGAAACACCGGAAACGGAAAAGGCTCCGCAAACGGCGTCGCCTTCAAGGAAACTACAACCGCAAAAAAGCGTTCTGTTGCTGTGAACCTTGTTAGCAGGAGACAGCAATGGCGGACGACAGCACCACGACCATCTGCGCCACATTCCAAACACGCCAGGCCGTAGATCTGGCGATCGAACATCTGGTTCAGCAGCATGGAATTCCGAGGCCGGATATTTTCGTTCAATCGGCAAGCGGCCAAAACACGGCAGGTTCAGCGCCCTCGGGTGGAGATGCCTCGCACGACGATGGACCTCGCCGCGACGCACCGCTTGCGGGCGAAATCGAGATCTCGGCGGATGTCGCCTCAAGCCAAGCTGCCACCGTCGGGCGCAATCTCGCGGAGGCCGGGGCACTGCGTGTGTGGAGCCGCTGAGCGTGATGTCGAGCAATCCCAGAATTATCGTTTCAATCGAAAGGACTATCGAGATATACCCGATCCACAAGCTTCAGGCTGCGGTCGGGCTGCAGGATGTAGGTCTCGCGTACCCTTTCGCCCCATTGATCCGTGAATGTGTGGGGAACGATACTGCCGACGGGTGCTTGAGGTGATCGGCGCCGGCTCAAACACGGCTTGCGCCGTTTCATGAAAAAGTCGTTCCCTTTTCGCCCGCCACGATCGCCAAGGCATCTTCGAGCCGGCCGATCGCGGCGCGCCGTCCGCCGTTTCTCGAGAACCGGACGGCCGCAGCAATCTTCGGGCGCATCGATCCCGCGGGGAATTGCGTTTCATCCACAGCGGAACAATCGATCCGGGCTAACGGGCGTGCAACTGCGGTGCCGAAATCCGCATAGACTGCGTCCACGTCCGTCAGCAGAAGAAGCATGTCGGCGTGAAGCTGTTCGGCAAGAAGGGCACTTGCCACGTCCTTGTCAATCACCGCTTCCACACCCTGAAGAGTGCCGTCGCGCCCTTCGATAACAGGGATTCCCCCGCCGCCAGTACAGATAACGGTCACATCATGCATGACGAGGAGAGAGATGACATCAGCTTCCAGGATGACTTGCGGCGCCGGCGAGGCCACGACCCGCCGCCAATTCTCGCCGTCCGGGGCAATAGTCCAGCCGTGCCCGACTGCCAGTTTGTGAGCGATCTCGCTGCTGTAGACCGGGCCGATGAATTTCGTAGGCTTCCGAAAAGCCGGATCGTCTGCGTTCACCTCAACGAGCGTCAGCAGCGTGGCGAACCGGCGGCCTTTGAGGATACCGGTCAGTTCCTGTTCGATCATGTAGCCGATCATGCCTTCAGTCTCGGCGCCAAGTACGTCGAGCGGCAGGCCGGCTCCATCGGTACCGGTTGTTTCAAGGGCCAGAAGCCCGACCTGGGGCCCGTTCCCGTGCGTAATGACCAGTGAGTGACCCGCCTTAATTACCTCTGCGAGCGCTTCAGCTGCCTGTCTGACGTTGGCGCGCTGGATTTCCGCAGTGAGCGGTTCGCCCCGGCGCAGAAGCGCGTTGCCTCCGAGAGCCGCAACGATCAGCATTTCAGCCTCCGATCGTGGCGACAAGCAGCGCCTTTATGGAATGCATGCGGTTCTCGGCCTGGTCGAAGACGATGGAAGCCTTGGATTCGAAAACCTCGTCCGTGACTTCCATGCAGTTTATGCCGTATTTCTCGGCGATCTGCCTGCCGACTTCCGTGCTGGCATCGTGGAATGCGGGAAGGCAATGCATGAACTTGCTATAGAGATTGCCGGTGCCTTCCATCACCTCGCGCGTCACGCGGAAAGGCGTCAGCAGATCGATACGCTCCTTCCAGGCACTTTCGTCTTCCCCCATGGAGAGCCAGACGTCGGTGTAGACGAAATCAGCGCCCTTCACGCCAGCAGCGATATTGGACGTGAGCTCGAACCGTCCGCCGGCTCTGGCGGCTTCGGAGTTTACGTGTTCAACGAATATCGCATCCGGCCAAAGCTCTCGCGGAGAGACAAGCCGGAAATCGATTCCGACCTTGGCGGCGCCGAGCGCAAGCGACAGGGCCACATTGTCCTGCCCGTCGCCGACGAAGGCCAAGGTCATGTCGGAGAGGTGCTTATGGGTGAATTCTCGCATGGTCATGAAATCCGCGAGCACCTGGGTGGGATGCCATGTGTCGGTCAAGCCGTTATATACGGGGACACCGGAATACCGTGCCAGTTCCACCACGGCGGATTGTTCGAACCCGCGGAATTCGATCGCATCATACATCCGGCCCAGCACACGAGCGGTATCTTTGATGGACTCCTTGTGACCGATATGGCTGCCGGACGGGCCGAGATAGGTGACGTGAGCGCCTTGGTCATAGGCGGCTACTTCGAATCCGCTCCGCGTGCGAGTTGAATCTTTTTCAAAGATCAATGCGATATTCTTGCGCGTCAGACGCGGCTTTTCGTAGCCGCCCAGCTTCGCTGATTTGAGCTGTGCTGCCATGTGCAGCAGGAAGCGAATTTCATCGGACGAAAGATCGTCGAGTGACAGGACGCTCCTGCCATGAAGGTTGATGGGCATGTAAGACCTTTCTAAGCTGCGTCGCGAACGAGAGGGCAGGTCATGCAATGCCCGCCGCCGCGTCCGCGGCTGAGTTCGGCGCCTTCGATAGTGATGACTTCCACTCCCTGGCGGCGCAGGAGCGTGTTCGTATAGACGTTGCGGTCGTAACCGATAACGACGCCGGGCTCGACGGCGACCACATTGTTACCATCATCCCATTGCTCCCGTTCGGCCTCGTAGCGATCGCCGCCGGTCTGAACGATGCGCAGGCTTCCGAGCCCCATCGCATCGGCCACTACTTCGACGAATGGCGAATTCTCCTCGCGGATATCCATCGCTCTTTCGGCATCTCCCGGACGCAGGGAAAAGGTTCGGAGGCGATTGACGACCGGTGGGTACATGGTCACCAGATCGCGGTCGCAGAAGGTAAAGACTGTATCGAGATGCATGAAGCTGCGATCGCGCGGCATGAGAACCGCAATCACCCTCGTTGCAAGCCCGTCAGCGAATAGTCGCTTCGACAGAGCACTGACGGCCCGCGGGGTTGTCCTCTCCCCCATTCCGACCAGCACCACGCCGTCGCCGATGGGCATGACGTCACCGCCTTCGAGGCTCGGCGCGTCTTTTTCCTCCGCCGAGAAGATAGGGAAGCTGCGGTCCTGGAAACGCGGATGGAAGCGGTAGACGGCCTCCACATTCGCGGCTTCCGGCTTGCGTGCCTGCCAGTACATGGAATTGACCGAGACACCGCCATAGATCCAGCAGGAACTGTCGCGGGTGAAGAGTTGGTTGGGCAGCGGCGGCAGGATGAAGTCCTCCGGTGCAAGGGTTCTTCCGCTTAACCCCATCGGTTCGAACGGAAGCTCGGCGCGCGCAATGCCGCCGACGAGATAGGTCGAAAGCTGTTCGGACGGCATTTCGTTGAACCAGGCCCGCAGCTCGACCACCATGTCCTCGCCGATGGCAAGTGGCTTGAGCCGCCGGTCGAGTAGCCATTGCCTTGCGTCGGCATCGTCAAGTGTCTCGGCGAGGAGCTCGCCGAAAGAATGGACCAGCACGCCCCGCTCCCTCAGCGCATCGACGAACATATCGTGTTCCTGCCTGGCCTTCTTGACCCAAAGAACGTCATCAAAGAGCAGGGCCTTGCAATTGTCCGGCGTCAGTCGGCGTAGACTAAGGTCAGGCCGATGAACCATCACCTCTCGCAGCCGTCCAACCTCGGAGTGGACACCCAGATTCAACATTATATTTCTCCTCAAAGGGGACTGACCGCACCGGTCCACATTTCGTAGGCTGCGAGCAGCCCAACGGCGACGAGAGCAATGGCGAGCAAGGCTTCGACCGGTTTGAAGATCTGCTGGCCGGCCTGGCGGCGAGCCATTGCATAAAAGATGATGCCGGGCGCATAGAGGACGGCGCACATGAAGAGATAGGCCGGGTTAGCCGCATAGACGAGCCAGAGGCCATAGAAGATGGCCGCGAACCCGATGATCATGGGACCGGTCCGGCTTTCATCGGGTCGATAGGCTTCGCCGGTGATCGCAAGCTTTGCCGCATAAGCACCCGAGAGAATGTAGGGCACAAGGATCGCGACCGACGCTATTGAGAACAGCGCCTGATAGGTGCTTTGCGCAAACAGCGTGACCAGCAGGAAAGCCTGAACAAGGAGATTAGTGATCAGCAGCGAGGCCGACGGGACGCCTTTTTTGCTCTCCTTTGCGAAAAAGCGCGGCATCGTACCGTCTTTGGCGGCGGCGAGCGGGATTTCCGCGGCTAGGAGCGTCCAGCTCAGGAAAGCACCCGCGACCGAAATAACCAGTGCAGTATTGATCAGGACCGCGCCCCAGGGGCCGACGACGGCTTCGAGCACGCCCGCCATGGAGGGATTCTTGAGAGCGGCGAGTTCCGGCTGCTTGAGGATGCCGAGCGACAGCAGCGATACCAGCGCATAGAAGGCCAGGCAGGTGAGGAAGCCGGTGATCGTCGCTGCCGCGATGTCCTTCCTGCGTTCTGCCCTGGCCGAATAAACGCTTGCGCCTTCGATGCCGATGAAGACCCAGAGCGTGACCAGCATGGTGCTCTTCACCTGGGTCGTTATCGATCCGAGACTGGCGTTCCCAAGGCCCGAGAAATCGGCTGAAAAGACGTCGATCTTGTATGCGACCACCGCTACGCCGATGAACAGCACTATGGGAGCGATCTTCGCAGCCGTCACCACGAGATTGACGACCGCAGCCTCTCGAATACCCGCCATGATCAAGGCATGCACCAGCCACAGAAGCACCGATGCCCCTATGACGGCCTGCCAGGTGTTGCCGTCGCCGAAGGCGGGAAAGAAATAGGAAAGCGCGCTGAAAACCACGACCGCATAGGATACGTTGCCGATCCAGGCGCTCAGCCAGTAGCCCCAGGCGCTATTGAAGCCGATAAAAGGACCAAAGCCGGCTTTGGCATAGGCATAGGGACCGGCGTTCAGGTCAGGCTTACGAGTCGCGAGCGATTGATAGACGAAAACAAGCGCCAGCATTCCGACCGCGGTAATCGCCCAACCGATGATAATGGCGAGCGGGCCGGCACCCGCTGCCATGTTCTGGGGGAGGCTGAAGACGCCGGATCCGATCATCGAGCCGACGACAAGAGCAGTCAATGATCCCAGGCGGAGTTTGCTCTTGTTCGTTTCCGATGGGATGACAATCGTTGTCCCCGTACCCGGTCCAGCTGGTTTCAGTTGAATTGAAGACATGGCTCAGCCCTCTGTGTGAACTGAGCCCAGCTCATCATCGAGTGGGAATGTTGGCATTGATCGGCGTCAATAAAGGCCGCGACCGTGCCGCTGTGCAGGAAACGCCGGCGACCGATCCTGCGTGCCGCCGAGCCAGCGGTGCTGGTTCAAACCGATCCTATAGCGGAATATGCCGACCTGCACTCGATCCTGATGGCGCCGCATGGCGGGGCGAACGGACTCGTCGGCCTTGGCGCGCTGATCCAGGTCTGCGCCACGCTGCCGACCAGTTTCATCGCCTTCGAATACACGAGCGGCGATCGCGACTGGTGGTACGACAGCGTGGAGGGCCTGCCTCAGACGATCGTGAGGGATGGCTTAATCGATATTATCGAGCGGCCGGGCATGGGCGTCGATCTCGTGCCGGAGAAGGCGAAACGCTACCTCGCAGAAGACGATCGCGATTTCTTCGGCTGAGCGAATGCTTGCGCTGCACGCCGGTCATCAACCGGCGCAACCGGGAGACGAGGCCGGAATCCGATTGACATCGCCGACTTTCGGTTCCTATAGTTGGTCTGTTATGAACAAGAGGAAGTTCATATAGGAACTGGATGCCGGTGTCTCAGAGGAGTGAGGCGCTTGCGGCCAAAGGAGGAGGCTCATGGGAATCCGATGGAGCCGCGTCATTCCGCATCTGGCCGTTGCGCCTGCGGCCTTGCTGACGCTCGTCTTTTTCATTGGGTCCATCGGTTGGACCATCTATCTTTCATTTACGGCGAGCCGGCGCTTTCCGGACTATGAATTGGTCGGCTGGAAGCAATATTGGCGGCTATTTCACGATGCCTCCTGGCTCCTCTCGCTGCAGAATCTTGTGATCTTCGCTCTTGGCAGCCTGCTCTCCATCGTCGTCGGCTTCATCCTTGCGGCGCTCATCGACAAGGAAGTGCATGGCGAGGGCATCTTCCGCACCGTCTTCCTCTATCCATTGGCGGTGTCGCTGATTGTGACCGGCCTCGTCTGGCGCTGGCTGTTCAATCCCGGCCTCGGCGTCGAAAACGTGCTCCATTCCCTCGGCTGGCAGAGCGCGTCGTTCAATTGGCTCGCGAGCCGGGATACGGTCATGTTCGGCGTCATTCTCGCGGCCGTCTGGCAATCGACGGGCTTCTTCATGGCGCTGATGCTATCGGGCCTGAAATCCATCAATTCCGAGATCTGGCAGGCGGCGAGGCTCGATGGCGTGCCCTTCTGGCGGCTCTATATCGAGGTGATCGTCCCGATGATGAAGCTCACCTTCCTGACCTGCATTATCTTGCTCTGTATAGGCGTCGTAAAGGCCTATGACATCATCGTCGCCATGACCAATGCCGGACCGGGCGGCGCCTCCATCATGCCGGCCTATTTCGTCATCGACGCCTATTGGCAAAAGCAAAATCTCGGCTTCGCCTCGGCGGGCGCGACCGTGATGTTGCTGACGACGCTCGTTCTTTTCCTGCCGCTCGTCATCATCACAGCCATCCGGCAGAGGAACGCGACATGACGGCCATCCCGCTATCATCGCAGTCCGCAAGTCGGACGAAGGCGCGCCGCCGCCCGCTCATCCGGCCGCATCGCGTCTTGATCTTCGTCTTCCTGCTCATGGCGGCCGCTTTCTTCACGGTGCCGCTCTACGTCATTGTCGTCACGTCCTTCAAGACCATGGACCAGATCCGCCAAGGCCAGATCTTCTCCTGGCCGCACCCCTGGACGGTAGACGCCTGGATCTATGCCTGGACGCAAGCTTGCTCGGGCATGAACTGCAACGGCGTGCGGGTCGGCTTCGTCAATTCGCTCTATATCCTCGCGCCGAGCCTGGTGCTGACGATCTCGCTCTCGATTGTCACTGGCTATGGACTGGCGCTCTGGAACGTCAAATGGACGAACGGCTTTCTGTTCGTGCTCTTCATTTGCGCCTTCGTGCCTTTCCAGATCATCATGTACCCGCTGATCAAGATTGCGGGCACGCTGCATATCTACGGCACGACCTTCGGCATCGCGATCATTCACAGCGTGCTGTCGCTGCCCTTCCTGACCCTGATCTTCCGCAACTATTTCCGCGGCATGCCACCACAGATCATCGCGGCTGCGATGATCGATTCCGGTTCCTTCTGGCGCATCTTCTTCGAGATCGTGCTGCCGATGTCCGGCAACATCATGATCGTCGTGCTGATCCTGATGATCACAGGCATCTGGAACGACTTCCTCGTCGGCCTGACCTTCGGCGCGCAGGACACGCAGCCGATGACAGTCGTGCTCAACAACATCACTGTTACCACAACGGGCGCCAAGAACTATGCCGTCGACATGGCCTCGGCGCTGCTGACCGCGCTTCCGCCGCTCGTCATCTACTTCGTTCTCGGCAAGTTCTTCGTTCAGGGCATCACGGCCGGCGCCATCAAGGGATGAAAGCATGCCATCGATCGCATTCAACAATATCGTCAAGAAATTCGGTGCGCTGACCGTCATCGAGAACCTGAACCTCACCATCGGCGACGGCGACTTTCTCGTGCTGCTCGGTCCATCCGGCTGCGGCAAGACCACACTGCTCAATCTGCTGGCCGGCCTGCTCGAAATCGACGGAGGCGAGATCCTGATCGGCGATCGCGACGTCAGCTATCTCGACCCGAAAGATCGTGGCCTCGCCATGGTGTTCCAGTCCTACGCGCTCTATCCTACCAAGACGGTGCGCGGAAACATGAATTTTGGCCTTTCCTCGCGCGGCATCACCAAGGCGGAAGCGGATCAGCGCATCGCCTGGGCGGCGAAGCTTCTGCAGATCGAGCATCTGCTCGACCGCAAGCCCTCGCAGCTCTCGGGCGGACAGCGGCAGCGTGTCGCGATCGGCCGGGCGCTCGTCAAGCAATATGGCGTCTGCCTGTTCGACGAGCCGCTCTCCAATCTCGATGCCAAGCTGCGTAACGAGATGCGCATCGAGATCAAGAAGCTGCACAACCAGCTAAAGAATACCGTCGTCTACGTGACGCATGACCAGGTCGAAGCCATGACGATGGCGACGAAGATCGCGGTCATGAACAAGGGCGTCATCCAGCAATTCGGCACGCCGGATGAGATCTACAACGAGCCCGCCAACCTCTTCGTCGCCGATTTCGTCGGCTCACCGGCGATGAACCTGCTCGATTGCACCCTGAAGAAGAATGGCAGCAGCCTTGTCGCCGTCGATGACAGGAGCAAGATCGAGATCGGCCTCGGGCACTACAAATGGAAGGCCAAGTCGGCGGAGGGCGGCTCGGTGAAGCTCGGCTTCCGCGCCGAGGAGTTGCTGACCGAGCAGCGCGGCGATGCGGGCGAGACAATCCGCTTCGATTGCCCGGTCGAATATTTCGAGAAATCCGGCCCAGATGCCTTCGCTTTCCTGACCATGTCCGGCCAGAGCATCGCCGTGCGTATCGATGGCCGAGACGCGAACCGCTATCGCGGCCGTCAGACGCTGCCGGTCTACCTGCCGCTCGACAAGCTGAACGTCTTCGACGCACCGACCGGCCAGCGGCTTTAAAGAAAAGTCCAAATGGCCGAATTTCAACGGGAGGAATGACGCATGAGGAAATTGAAATCTCTGGCGGGGGCATCGCTGCTGCTCGCAGCGACCGCTCTTGTCGATACCGCGCGCGCCGATGAAGTCGTCGTCTATCATACCTGGTCGAAGCCCTCGGAAATCGCCGCGCTCGGCGTGTTGCGCGATGCCTGGGCGAAGGACGGCCACCAGTGGAAGGATCTCTCCATCGCCCATGATTCCGGGGCCAATGTCAGCCTGATGAACATGATCACCGGCGGCAACCCGCCGGCGATCTTCATGAACTCCGATCCGGGCATCTATCGCGATCTGAACAAGCAGAATCTCGGCGTGCCGCTGAACAAACTCTTCGACAGCATCGGCGCCACCAAGAATTTCCCGCCCTCCGTGCTGAAGAATATCACCGTCGATGGCGAGATCATGAAAGCACCGGCGACGGTGCATATCGACGGTATGGTCTATTACAACAAGCATGTCGCAGACGCCGTCGGCGTCGATCCGAAATCCTGGAAGTCGCTCGATGATCTGTTCGCCGCCTTCGATAAGGTGAAGGCCGCGGGCTATATCCCAATCGCTCAAGGCGGAGACCAATTCCAGAAGGCGTATCTGCTGCAAGCACTGATAGCGGCCGAGGAAGGCCCCGATATCTATAACCGCTTCTACGGCGAAAAGCCCGACAAGAACGTGCTCGACACACCGGAAATGCGAGCCGCGCTAAAGCGGTTCCGACAGATCGCCGCTCACACCGATCCGGGATCGCCGAACCGGCAGTGGAACGACACCACCAATCTGGTCATCACGGGCAAAGCGCTACTGCAGATCCATGGCGACTGGATGAAGGGCGAATTCCTGGCGGCGAACAAGAAGCTCGGCACTGATTTCGATTGCATGAACATTCCAGGTACCAAAGCCGTCGTCGTGACCGTCGATGCTTGGGGCTTCCTCAACACCGGCAATGCCGATACCACCAAGGCGCAGGAAGACTTCGCCAAGCTCGACGTCGATCCGAAGCTGAACGCGGAATTCGTGTCGAAGAAGGGCGCAAGTCCGGTTCGAACCGACGCCGACACGACCAATCTGGATGCCTGCAACAAGCTGGTGCTGGATACTCTGAAGGACCCGAACAAGCAGGTCTCGAACCCCTTCAATACCGCCGATGCCGACTGGTACCGGACGATCTGGGAAGAGGCCGACAAATACTGGAGCGACCCGAAGCGCACGGATGACGACTTCATTCATGCCATGCAGGACGCCTACGATCAGATCTTCTGATTGGTGATCGGGAGTGGGCGGCCGCCGCGGCCCCACCTCAGTCGTCATGCTCGGGCTTGTCCCGAGCATCTAATCACGTCGAAGTCATGGAGAGGTTGCCGATCCTTGGGACAAGCCTGGGGATGACGTCGGAGCACGGGTCGCGCTCCAGTGTAAAAGAAGCCGCCCGATTAGGGCGGCCTCCTTTTCCATAGTAACGGTGGGCGTCCAGTCAGGCGGTTTCCGCGTGGAGCTTCCCGATCGCCTTCAGCTGAATGCAGTCCGGCGCCATTTCCATGACCTCGATCTGGGTGCCGTCGGGATCTTCGATCCAGCCGCCCCTGTTGCCGTCAATGCCACGCTTGGTCGGGCGTGGCTGGCTCGGCTGAATACCGACCTTGGCAAGCTCCTCGAAGGTCTTGTCGATATCTTCCACGGTGAGGCAGATATGAAAGATGCCAATCACATCCGGACCTGTCTCGGGCCGCTTCACGCCCTTCGGGAAGAGCTCAAGATATTGGTCGTCGTTGATCCGGAGGTAGACGATCCACGCCTCCCCCTGATCGTTGAGCAGGCGCGTCATCTCGCGAAAGCCGAGCTTCTGATAGAAGGCCAGCGACTTGGCGAGATCGTTTACGCGGAGCGCGATATGCCCGAGATGTCGAAACAGATCCATGGCTCAGACCTGTCCCTTGATCCGGCGAATTGCAGCGGTCTGCATGGCGTTCGTGCCGAGCTGCATCAGCTCGATGCGATTACCCTCCGGGTCGGCGATCCAGGCCTGGTAATTGTGATCGACGCCGAGCTTCTTCTCAGCCGTCAAGGTGACGCCGCGCGCGGTGATTTCCGCAATCGCCGCATCGATGTCATCGACTTCGAGGCAGAGATGGTTGTAGCCGACATTTGCGAAGGGCGGCGCGCTGTCGCCGACCCCGTCGGGGAAGAGCTCGATGAACTGCGTATCGGTGATCCGCAGATAGACGATCCAGAGACGGCCGTCACGCTCCAGCCTGAACATCTCCTCGAAGCCGAGCTTGTTGACGTAGAAATCCATCGAACGCTCTATGTCCTTCACGCTGACGGCAATATGTCCGATCGCTTTCACATTCTTCATTGCACTTCCTCCTCCTTGAATTCCTCCGCCGGCGCAGCCCGGCAAACACGACATTCCTCCGCCGCGCCAAGGCGACCCTTCATCCGTCCAGGCAGGGCGTCGCATTGTTCACATTTGAACTGCGATAGGTTCAATTATGAATTTATCGAAACTGTCATGCTGGAGTCAACCGAAACGAGCCGCGATTGCACGAAAACAAAGCATTGCTTATTGAAGGCAGAGCATCGCCATCAGCCAACCAGGGTTCCGAATGAACGAGATCAGTGAAGACGCCTCTCAGAAATATCGCATCCCGGTTATCGAGCAGATGGTGGAGGTCTTCGCGCTGCTAGAGCGCACGCCAGAGGGAGCGACGATCCGCGACATCGTCAAGGCGGTGAAACTGTCGCGTACGACCGTCTATCGGATGCTTAACACGCTGACCGCCCACGACTTCGTTCATCGCTCGCCCACCGGCAGCTATACGCTTGGCCGGCGGCTGCTGACACTTGCCGCCCACGTCGCGCCATCTGTCGCAAGCTACGACTTGCTGGCGATTTCACAGCCGTATCTGAATAGAATTTCGGAGGTGACAGGGGAGGGCAGCAAGCTCTCAGTTCCTTCAGGTGACAGTGTTCTCGTGGTCGCCGCTGCTCAGGGTCGCGGTCAATATGCACTGACTACGTCAGCAGGCCAGCGACTTCCCTTTCATGCTGGGGCTGCCGGCAAGGTGCTGCTTGCTTTCGCAGCGCAAGAGGATATCGCTCGCCAGCTGACAAAGCTCGAGAGTTTTACCAGCTTTACGATTTCCGACCCTCGCCGGATGCTAGAAGAACTAGAAAACATTCGTTCCACCGGATGGGCGCGGGATATGGGCGAGCAAATGTCCGGCGTTCATGCCGTAGCCGCCCCAGTTCGCGATTATGATGACAAGGTCATCGCGGCCGTTAGCGTTCCCTTCGTTGCCGGCGTCGACGAACGGCGATTTGAGGAAATAAGACGCATTGTGCTTTCGACCGCGGACGCAATCACAAGCGAGATCGCGCAGGCGAAACCAGCGGTCGTTTCGGTCAGGCCAGCTGACGTCAACATCAGCGTGGACGGCAGGCCCGCGAAGAGGAATTGAAGCTTTGGTGAGATCTGAGCCTTTTTCCTCTATCGACTAGCCCGGCTCGGCCGATCAGCCTTGTATTCAAAAAGAGGTCGGGTGCAATCCGTTGAGCAAGTCGACTGTCAGCAGTTCGTCCACCATCCTTGATCTGAATCAAGGATACCGATGATGAATTGCCGGATGATCGAGCTCTCGTCATAGCCGCAAGGACGACCGATGCGAAGGATCGTTCAATGGTGAACATAATTTTGCATTCACGTTCCGAGAGTTCTCCGGTTACCCTCGCGCACGTCTCTATCGTGACACTTAGCGCTACACTTGCCGCTTTCGCGACAATCTCGTTCCTGCTGTGCATGCTGCTCGGCTTCGTCGCCCCCGATTGGGGACTGCACAAGCCATGGCTCCAGTTCTACCTGGGTCTGACCGGCTTTGATCCTCGCCGCCTGGCGCTCGGGATCCTTCAAAGCGTCATATTCGGCGGCTATGCGGGAGCATCGATCGCCGCGATCTTCAACTTTGTCAGCCGACGCTTCGGCTGATCGGCGGAAAGGAACCCGCACGCATGACCGCCGACCGCCGCAGGTTCGTATGGATAAACGCAGTGCTGACCATGCTGGTCGCGCTCGCGCTTCTCTTTGCGCCGGTGGCAGGCGCACAGGCGATGTCGTGCCATGAACGTCAGGTTTACACGCATCCCGGCTTCGAACATTCCTCCATACACAGAGACGTCCATTCTTCGCTTCCGGACGGCCTTCACACCCCCGACCACAAGAGCTGCTGCACCGTTGCTTGCAGCTTTTGCGTTGTCCTGGCCAGCACCGACAGGACGGAAGCTCCGCTAACGGTGATTTCCTTCTTCCATTTCGCATGGAGCGATCAGACCGGCCGCGGCCTGGCGCTCCCGCCCACACTCGGTCCTCCTCGTCTTCCGGTCTGAGGATGCCGGAGGTCGCTTCGCCGCGGCGTCCGGTTGGTTCCATGGGGCTCCTTACGGGCACCCGAGACCAATGGTCGGCATCGCTGACCTGGAAGCAAGGATCATACAATGAACCGCCGCGACTTTCTCAATGGCCTGATAGTCGGCGCGGCAGCGCTCGGCACATCGGCTGCCCTCCGTCCCATCCGCATCTTCGCGCAGGACGCCAAATCTTCATCCGCACAGGAAGTGCCTCGCAGCCTCTCCGTCGGCTATCGGACCATCGACATCAAGGGCAGGTCTGCCCGCGTCTTCGGCCTCGTCCAGCCCGATGGCAAGCCAGGACTGGCGCTCGACGCCGGAACCGATTTCGACGTCGCGCTGTCGAGCGGCATCGACGAGCCGACGCTCATCCACTGGCACGGGCTGACGCCGCCATGGTCGGCTGACGGCGTGCCCGACAATCCGGCAGCACTTCTGAAGCCGTCGGAAACCCGCCGCTACACATTTCCGGTGGGCGCGGGCGGCACGCACTGGATGCACGCGCATACCCTGCAAGAGCAGAACCTGCTCGCCGCTCCATTGATCGTACGGACGGCGGACGAACTGAAGCGCGACGAGCAGGAGGTCGTCATTCTATTGCATGATTTCTCCTTCCTGTCGGCGGAGGAATTGTTGGCGAAGCTGAAGGGGAACGCCGCGCACGGCGCCATGCCGATGGGCCACGGCGCGATGCAGGGCATGACCGGCATGCAGCATATGATGTCCGGCAACAATATGGCGGGGATGACCATGTCGGGAATGGCTGCCACGGACCTCAATGACATCGACTACGATGCCTATCTTGCTAACGACCGAACGCTCGACGACCCGGAAGTCGTAAGGGTCGAGAAGGGTGGCCATGTCCGCCTGCGCATCATCAACGGTGCCACGGCGACCGCCTTCGCGATCGACACCGGCCGCCTTGCCGGAGAACTGATCGCGGTCGATGGGCAGGGCGTGCAGCCGCTTGCCGGCACGTCCTTTGCGATCTCCATGGGCCAGCGCCTCGACATTCTTCTTAGCCTTCCAAAGGACGGCGGTGCGTTTCCCATCCTCGCCCTGCGCGAGGGAGCCGTGGAGCGTACAGGCATCGTCCTTGCGAGCGCGGGCGCGACAGTCCGCAAGATCGCAGTTGAGGGCGATGCGAAAGGGCCGGTCCTCGGGCTCGATCTGGAGCGACGGTTGCGTCCCGTAAGCCCACTGGCGGGGCGCCCGGCGAACCGCCGTTTCGAACTTTCGCTGACGGGCGACATGGCGGCCTATAACTGGGCAATCGCCGGCGCAGACGGTCTCGTCGTCAAGCGCGGCGAGCGGATCGAAATCGCCATCGCCAACATGTCAATGATGGCGCATCCGATACATTTGCATGGACATCATTTCCAGGTGACCGGGATCAACGGGACCTCGGTCGCGGGCGCCGTCAGAGACACGGTGCTGCTGCCGCCAATGGCGAGCGTCGTTCTGGCTTTCGATGCCGACAATCCCGGTCGCTGGCCGCTCCACTGCCATCATCTCTATCATATGGCGACGGGCATGATGGCCTACGTCACCTACGAGGGCATCGGCTGACGCGGTTCCTGTGACCGCGAAGCCCTCTCCGAACTCCTTCGAAAGAGACATCTTATGGACGAGAACCATTCCTCATCAGCCTGGAGCAGCTACAGCCGGACCGTCTTCATCGCCTTCGCCGCGATTGCCCTGGCACTCGTTCCGGCCACTCCGGTCAAGCTCAGGCCGGCCATGGGACCGGCACCATCCACCCGAAGAAGGAGGCCGACGATGTCTGACGCGCCGGCCTTCGGGCTGCTGCTCTCGCCGATATCGCGACGGCTGCCATGACGCTGTCCTCGGTCAGCGTTATCGGCAACTCGCTCAGGCTGCGCAATTCCTCGATCGATCAGTTGGCCGGCGGCGAGGTCGCCGGACGTCAAATTCGAAGCCAGCCGGCTCCCGCTTCCGCGAGCAGGCACAAATACGGACCAAAGCAAAGGAGAAACGACATGAGAACGACCAGAGTTTCAAATGTGATCTTGCTGGCCGCAGCGATCACCATCGGCAGTACTGGAGCCGCACTCGCACAGACAAGCGGGGTTGATCCTCATCATCCCGCGAACTCGTTGCAGGCGACCCAGCCATCGGAAATGGGGAGCATGATGGACCAGGGCCAGGGCACGATGCCGAGCGGATCAGGCATGATGCCTGGCGGTATGACTGGCGGGAACATGATGCAACCCGGCATGATGGGCGGTGGGATGCCGATGATGGGAATGCGCGGGCCTATGATGAAGATCATGTTCGCCATCGCCGACACCGACGGGGATTGTTCACTGTCCTTCGATGAGGTGACAGCGATCCACAAGCGGATTTTCAATGCCATGGACGCGAACAAAGATGGCAAGGTCACGCTCGAGGAAATGCAGGCGTTCTGGCAGCAATAAATTTGAGATCCATGACCAAACAGATCGACGGCGATCCTCCGGGCTCGCTGCACTACGGTCTTTGGCAGCGCTAATGCTGGCGATGTTCGCAATCGGTTTCGCTATGGATTCCTGCAACCGAACCTCCCATCGACGATCGCTAGGATAGCCGGGACCTCGGATCCGGCTGTCCTAGCGCGACATACAGGGGTGCTCACAGGAACCTACACTCTCGCGCTGTTCCTGTTCGCGCGCTGTGGGGGGCGTCTCTCGGATCGGTACGGGCGGCTGCCCGTGATCGTCATCGGACTGGTCGGCTTCGCCTCAATCTTGGCGCTGTTCGCCATGGCAGGCAGCCATTCTTCCCTTTATTTCGGGCGTTTCCTCAATGGAGCATCCGCGTCCTCGACCGCTCCGTCCGCCTACGCCCTCGTTGAAGTCCTTAATGCGGCCGACCTCGGATGGCGTGGTTCAGCTCCGTTGACCCGGACCGCCGTTCCCCATCTCCTGAATCAGGAACACCAGAGCTCCAATGCAAAATAAGCAATTATTAGCAGTATAAACCCATTCTACCGAACTGCTCAGCGTTTGATTAATGCTTTTAGTCGAAATGTAGCTGCTTGAACGAGAGGCTGCCGGGCTTGCGGATGCAATGGCGTTGGAGGGAGCATGCACGCATTTTTTGAAAGTAAGGCAGGAAAGCAGCTCGCTGGACTACTATGCGGTGCGGCCGTGTTTTGGATCGTCGGCTATGTTTGGCATGTCTCCATATTTTACGGCTTGAGAAACATATCGGACGCGTCCGTCGATTTTGTCTTCCTGAATTTGATCGTCATCGGCGCAGTGAGCTCGAGCTATTCACTGTTACGAATTCTTGACCTGCGCAAGGAGATGCAAAGGCAAGAGGAGCTTGCAAGGCAAGCGCACTGGATTGCAACGCATGACCATCTTAGCCGCCTGCCCAACAGATACGCGCTCGAGAAATTCGAGCTTGCGCAATCAGCCGATGCAGATGGACAAGAGCCCTCCACCGCGACCGTCTTCTCTCTCGACCTCGATGGTTTCAAGAAAGTCAATGATTTGGTCGGCCACCAGGGGGGCGATCGGCTTCTGCAGGAAGTCTCGAAGCGCCTGTCCCAATTCGCCGATCCCGCGAGCGTCTTTCGTCTGGGGGGCGATGAGTTCCTGGTGATTGCAAGGGGATTGGCGGCGCAAAAGGATGAAAAGTTCGCCAGATTGCTGATCCACGCCATCAGCCAACCAATACAGGTCGGCGCGATATCATGCCAGGTGGGCGCAAGCGTCGGCTATGCCAGGTGGCCGGAACAAGGCCTGGATTTGGATGACGTCTGCCATCGCTCGGACATCGCGCTCTACGAGGTCAAGGGGATCGGGGCGAATAACGCTTTGCAATTTTCGGAGGAAATGCAACGCAAAGTGACCGACCGTGCAAGGCTCGAGGGTGAGCTTCGTAGGGCAATTTCTCATTGTCGGATCGTACCATTTTATCAGCCCCTCATCGATCTTCGTTCGGGCGAGGTTTGTGGGTTTGAAGCTCTCGCCAGATGGACTTCGGACAATGGCGAACAGATATCGCCGCAGCTCTTCATTCCTATCGCCGAGGAGACCGGCATGATGACGGAGTTGTTTCAGCAGTTATTGCGAACGGCATGCGAGGATGCAAAGCTGTGGCCGGATCAGATATCACTATCCTTTAACGTCTCAGCAATTCAGATGGACGACAGATTGCTCGCGACGCGGATTCTCAAGATCTTAAGAGATGTTGGCTTCTCCCCGTCGAGACTGGAAGTCGAGATCACTGAGAATGCTTTGATCCGCGACCCCAATCTTGCCGCATCAGTGATCGAGGACATTCATTGCGCCGGTATCCAAATTGCTCTCGACGACTTCGGCACCGGCTACTCAAGTCTTGCGCAACTGGCCCGATATCGGTTCGACAAGATCAAAATTGACAAGAGCTTTGTGGATCCTGCTCGCATCTCTGACGAACGCCATGAAAAGATCCTGCAGGCGCTACTCCTGATGAGCCGCGGCCTCGATGTAAAAACCACGGTGGAAGGCATCGAGAACTACACGCAGCTCGCATATTTCTTACGTAAAGGCTGCGATATCGGCCAAGGATATCTTTTTGGCAAGGCCATGCCCGCCTCTGACGTGACTCCCTACTTGCGCAATCGCAAGTCGGCGCTCAAAGCCCAGACGTTCCAAACCTCCTAGACTTGGCGAATGCGAGGTGAAGCATACGGTGAGGTTCACCCTCGGTTGCCGTGGCCGGTGATCGGCAGCGACGGTGAGTGCATATCCCTGGTGCCGAGCGAAGGACATGTCCCTTTAGGGGATTTTTTGGAAGATTGCCCAGACTGTTCACCGCCATCAATTTGTTTGGCCGCATGCCGCCGGAATCGCCGCGCAAGCGGACTCGCTCTCCGGCGTCTGGTTCCAATGTGTTGAGTTTCAGCTCGATTTGGGCCCCTTGTTCATTTCCCGTTGTACCAATTGATTGCATTTATGGTGTTGATCGAAAACATTTTCTTGCAGCGTGGGGGCGGACCCGTCCGAAATGAACAAGTGGGTCAAATTCGTGCGATAATCAACACCAGAGGCTATGACAGCCCGGCAACCGCCGCACGCCGTAGCGTCTCGCGTAGTGTCGAGGGCGCAGTCCCAACCCACACCGCAAGCGACTTGTGCCCAAGTCCTTGCTCAAAGCGATATTTCAATCCCGCGGACACGCCGCATCTCCAATCTCTCCGCGGGCATCCCGTTCCTGCCCCGTCAGCGTCGAAGGAAGAAACTTCATGCCTGCAGACCCACCCTTGCCAGATGCCTCCAAAGGGGGCGACATCATTTCGGAACCACGGGGCGGATTGCCTCGGAATTTGCAATCGCATTGCATGATAACCACTTACCCCGTGACTGAATTCACGAGGGGACGATCATAATTCGCGGTGAAGGAGCGGGGTGTTGCGCAGCGGATTGGATCAAAGTGTATCTAATCGGGTAACCAGATCTGAAAACGCGGCTGCTAGAGAAGGTTTTCCTTTCGAGACGCCTCACATGATCCTGGAATTGCAGAACGCCATTCTTGAAATGATCGCCAAAGGCGAACCGCTGACTGATACGCTCTCGACGCTTTGTTTGATGGTCGAAAGAGCCATTCCTGGTGTTGCGGCCACCGTCTTGAAGTCCAATGGCAACGGCTTGTCGACATTGGCGGCACCATCGCTGCCAGAGTCATATTCCGCGGCCGTCGACGGCCTGCAGGTCGGGCCTTGCGCTGGTTCTTGTGGTACGGCCGCTTTCCTTGGAATACCGGTGGTGGTCACCGACATAGAAGGAGATCCCAGATGGGCCGACTACAAGGCACTTGCTCTTCCCCTCGGTCTGAGGGCGTGCTGGTCCAGTCCCATCAAGAGCGCCGACCGTGTGGTCGGTACTTTCGCCTTCTACTATCGCGAGAACCGTGGGCCGAGCGCGCTTGAGCAGAAGATTGTGGATGCGTGCGTGCATCTCTGCTCGATCGCAATCGAGCGTGAAGAACGGGTTTCGGAGCGTCAGCGGCTAACCTACACGGATGCACTTACTGGCTTGCCGAACCGCGCTGCCTTCGATCTGGCCCTGCAAAACCAGGCGAATTCCGCAAGCGGGTGCTGGGGTATCGTGGTCGGGGATCTCGACAACCTCAAACTGGTAAACGACACGTTCGGTCATGCAGCAGGCGATGCCCTGATCCACGTCGTGGCGGAGCGGATCGCTGCAGCGGGCGGCAGTGAGCATGCCTACCGGCTGGGTGGAGACGAATTCGCAATCATCGTTGTCTGCGAAGGCGAGTTCGATCTGCAGCGCAAAGCGGCTCAGATCTTGACGGTCGTCGAACCGTCATCAGAATGTGGCGGTCATATCGTTTTTCCGGCGATAACACTGGGCGGTGCTCTTGCCACGGGAAATATCGATCCTGAGCAGGTACGGCAAAATGCAGATATCGCGCTCTACCACGCCAAAGAGCACGCCCGTGGAAAGTTTATTGCGTTCCATCCTGGCCTCGGGACAACGTTGATGCGCCGCTTTCGAGCGGTCAGAGATGTCAGTCTTGCTCTGGCAGAGGACCGCATTGACGCCCACTATCAACCAATCGTGCGTCTCGATACGCGTGAGGCTGTCGGGCTCGAGGCGCTGTGTCGGATGAAGACGCAATCTGGCGAGCTTATTGCAGCAGCTCATTTTCATGAGGCGACCAAAGACGCCCACGTTGCAGCAATGCTGACCGAACAGATGCTGACCAAGGTGGCGAAGGATATGCGGATCTGGCTCGACAAAGGCCTTCCTCTGCAGCATGTCGGCGTCAATCTTTCGGCCGCCGACTTCCGTAAGGGAGGACTGTGCAAGAAAATTTGCCAGCTCTTCGAAGCAGCGGATGTTCCGCTGGAACACCTGATCCTTGAGGTGACGGAATCCGTTTATCTCGGACAACGTGACCACGTGGTCGCCAAGGAGATCAAGGCTCTGCGGTTCGAAGGCCTGAAGGTGGCGCTCGACGATTTCGGCACCGGCTATGCCTCCTTGACACATCTGCTAACGGTGCCGGTCGACATCATCAAGATCGATAAGTCGTTTATTGACCGGACCAGGCTCGACGATGCGGGGATGGCCATCGTCGAGGGCTTGATTTCAATCGCAGGCAAACTTGGCATTCGCGTCGTAGCGGAAGGGATCGAGGACGAAGAACAGGCGCGGCGTCTGCAAGAGTTCGGTTGCAAGCTTGGCCAGGGCTATCTCTTTGCACGGGCGATGGACGGATCGAAGGCTGGAGATTTCCTCCTAGCCCACGGTCAGCACGGCGCTCACAGTAGCTCCTCCCGCGAGCCACTCCGGTATTCCGGTTGAGGCAGGAACTTAATCTCTAGCCAGGTCTGCGTCATCAATATTTTGATCGTCGGAATGCTCGCACACGGGCTCATTGCGCAGCCCCTCGCGACGGAAATCCTGCGCCATTCCGATAATTTGCTGCGGACGCAGGAATTGGCGGTCATCGTGACCAGCATCAAGGACCGCGATGAGGTGCGCTCGGGCAGGTGCTGCCAGAAGGCTCCTGACCGCAGCGCCCACAGAAGCCCGTTCACGAACAACCGGTTGTCTGCGCCGGTGCGACCTGGATCGGCCGCTTTTCCCGGCAGTACCGGCGCGATCCGGTGCCACTGCGCTTCGCTCAAGTCGTACCGCTTCACACCCATCAATCCGCTCCGAATCAGAAAGTCTGCAACGCATTGATTCAGGGCTTTTCATTCGGAGGAAGCTGAATGTGGATTGCCCCCGACGATCTGTCTCTCGACATCCTCAAGGACGTCTATCGTTCGGAGACGAACGCGCCAATCACGAAGCGGCATGGTGTGGATCGACCAGATCCTCCTCCTCATCGCGTTGACGACCGCCGAGCGCTGCGGCCGCAGATGCGATGAATGCACCGACAAGCAGGGACAGGGATCCGACCAGCGAAGTCGTTGCGGCCGCCTTCCTCGCCTTATCGGCGGCTTCTTGCGCCGCAACCTTGGTATCGTTGATTTGCTTAAGCACGGCATCGATCCGGTTGCGGGCATCAGCATCTGACAGACCAGTATGAGCAGCAATAATTGTTGCCATATAGGCCTTGTCATCATCCTGGATCTGCCCGGTGATTGCACCGTGCGCAAGTATCCGTGAGATTTCTGTTGCTACAGCAGATGTGTCGGATTGTGCCTGGCCTGCCGTTTTCGCCGGCCGGAGCAAGGCATCGGTGAAATAAGCCGTGGGCTCATCCCTGCCGATTGGTGCAGCAGCGGCCATGGCCGTGTGTGTAATCCCGTTCGCCGCACTGACCGAAGCGCCAGCCAGGGATGTTAACGAGGAGGCGAGAAATCCCGCTACAAAGACAGTTGCCAGCGCCCAGCTCAGAAAGCCATGCGCCGTGTCGCGAAAAAAGACTTCGTCGGAATGAACTTTGACCCATTTCGTACGAAGTCGACCGGTCAGGTAGCCGCCGATCGCAGACGACAGCCATTGAACCACCACCAGCCATATGGCTGCGGTTATCCCGACAGTCGTCGCCGAACTACTCTGACCGGACCAGGGAGAGACCATCGTCAGGCCGACGCCAGATCCAAGCAGCAGTAGGATGAGGGCGATGCCGGTGGTGGCCAGCGCTCCACCGATGATCGGCCCCCAGACGATGGCGGGTTTGGAAGATTCAATCGGAACAGTTCCAGCGGACGCGTCTTCCACAGCGGACATTGACGCCTCCTATCGCGTGAAGAGAACCAGAAGAATGACGATTGGCAGTGGAATTCCGAGCAGCCAGAGCAGAATGCCTCGTCCCATTTGACTATCCTCCAAGGATTGACTTGATGGCAATTGCAACGGCGATCGGGTCGATTTTGTTCCGGAGGTTGCGTTCGAGCTTTGCACAAGATCCGCATCAAGGTCCCTAAATCAAAACAACGGCAGACCTCGTCTCACGCGAAAGACCAAGTGTGCGCCGAAGAAGATTTGCAGGCCAGTAGCAAGAAGCATTTTTTCACGCGCTGTCGGCCGTCTTTATCGTTTCGCTGTTGGTTAGTTTTGCAGGAAATCGGCAATTGCATTTGCCAGTTTCTCTGGGTTTTCCTCCGCCACATGATGGCCGCTGTCTATACCGTAGCCGTGGACGTCTGTTGCCCAATTCTTCCAGATCGCAACAGGATCTCCATAAATTTCTCCGAGGTCGTCCTTTAACGACCATAGGCAAAGCATTGGACAAAGGACTTTCCTTCCCGCATCCCGATCATCCTTGTCATGGATGTGATCAATGCGTAGGCCTGCACGATAATCCTCAACCATGCCATGAATAACCTCCGGACGGTGGATCGCATCGCGAATGTCCGCATAAGCTGCCTGCCCCATAAGAGCGGGAGAGAGCTTGTCATACCAAGCCTCGGGATCGGCGGAGATCATTTTTTCCGGCTTCTCCGGCTGCGCGAAGAAGAACCAGTGATACCAATCTCTTGCAAACTTCCAATCGGCCCGCTCGAGATGTTCGAGGACGGGAAGACCGTCGACCACAATCAGTCTTTCCACGACCTTACGGTGGTCTAATGCCATCCTGAAGGCAACCAGGCTGCCACGATCATGACCAACCACTCCGAATTTTTCAAATTTCAGCGTTTGCATCAATTCGACAAGCGCCGCCGCCTTCGCCCGTTTCGACGAGTGGACGCTGTCGGAGGCATCTTTGGGAATGTATGATTGGCCAAAACCGGGAATGTCGGGGCAGACAACGGTGAAACGTGATCCCAACCGATCGGCAACTTTCGCCCAGGTCATGTGGGTGCGCGGATGACCATGCAGGAGAAGGATTGGAGGCCCGCTCCCACCCATCCGAAACCGCATGGGGCCAGCCGCGACCTGGCAGGTTCTGAGCTCAAGCGTTTCAAAGGGCCGCAAGTCAGCCACTCCTGAGGGAGGCCCCTTCGGGAAGTGCTCCTCCAATGCCTGCAACACCATTTGTGTGGAGAATGGCTTTCGAACAAAGCTCGCATTGCCGATAAGATCGCCGTCTTTTGGGAGACATTCTCCGGACGCGATCACGACTTCTATAGCGGGCCAATATAGAGCCACTTTGCGAGCGAGTTCGAACCCGTCCATCTCACCTCCGGTCCTCACATCGGTGAAAAGCAGCTTGAGCGAGCTGTGGCTTTCGATGAATGCGTAGGCTTCATCCGCTGAGGATACCTCAATGACATGGAAGCCAGCGTCAGAGATAACGGCGGCAGTGTCCATACGGATCAGCGGCTCATCGTCCACCACGAGAGCCAAAGGAGCTGGTATGCGTTCAAGGTCGTTGCTGTCCATCTGCTATTAACATCCACCGGTGTTCATGGTTCCCGCGAAAAGTGTAAGCAGATAGGCAAATTCCGGCCTGCACGAGCGTAGAGACTGTCGAGGCTTGGCCGCAGCACGAGATAACTGCTTCGACCTTCACCGGAATAGTAAAAATCGATGCTGTCGTAATTTATTCACAATCAATGCTGGCGTTCGCCAGAAGATGAGCCAATGGGCCGCCGACATAAATATGAAAATAAGGATATATCATGTAAAAATGTAATATAGATTGGGAATTCACTCGAATTTTTGTTCCACATCAAAAACTTTTACAGATTTGTTGCAATCGTTTATAGAGGACAGCTTGACTTTTTTGGCCTTGCATTTTTAATTACAGAAACTTAATTTAGCTATAATAATTCGCGATAGTCGCAGGAACAAAGTTGAATTCCAGATTAATATTGCATTACTATTTTCAACACTGGGGAGTCATCGTAAAATTTGCTCCAAAGCGCATCTCAGCTTCGTTCAAAAGCAGCCGCCGGATTCTTGAACATGCCATAACCGTGAACGAGTTTCGGCAAAATTTGCTCCTAACGCGACCTGTCCATGGCATGGACCGCGATCGATAGCCTTCTGATTTCGATGAACGATCAGCTTAGCCAAGTCTTGGAACGAATTCCGCCATGAGCCCTAATTTGGCTTTACCCGCCATCTTGCAGGGTGAGCCAGCCGCAATGTGGGGTAGCGCTGATGGAAAATGGGAAGACGACCGCGACGGAGGCGTATCCGAGAGGGACGCAGAGCGGAGATGTTCAATTCAGTTTTGACGTATTCGACACGGCTGTTTGTCGCCTCATCCACTCTCCGGAGCACATCCATCTCATCGTCGGAAGAAAACTCCGCAAACGAGGCATTATCAACCTCCGTGACACGGAATGGATGTATGCCCGCGCAGAGGCCGAGTATCAGCAACGCCTCACCGTGCCCCACCGGGAAGTCACGCTGGACGACATCTATCACCGGCTGTGCCGCTCGCTCGATCTGACACCGGAAGACGCGCGTATCGCGTTGGAGACGGAGCTGGAGGAGGAGCTTCGCCTCATTCGACCGATCGCATCGACACGGCAGCGCGTATCCGCGCTGGTGAGGGAGAATAGTCCGGCTCTCTTTCTCTCCGACACATATTTCTCATCCACACAGGTAGAGGCGCTCCTCACGCAATGCGGCTATCCCAAGCCGCTCGACATCGTTGCGTCCAGTGAGGAACTCCAGAGCAAGTTTGCGGGCACCCTTTTCGGCCATGTCGCCCGTCAAAGGGGATTGCAGAGCGCGTCTTTCCAACATCTGGGAGACAATGCCGTCAGCGATTTGCAAAATGCGCGGGCGAACGGATGGAATGCGCAGATATTCGCCGACTCCCATTGGACGACCCGTGAGCGCGTTCTCTTCGCCTCCGGGAACGGAGATTTCCTGTCCTCAGCCATTGCAGGCTCGGCGCGTGCCGCGCGCTTGGGTCAGGAAGACCCCGTAAAGGAAGGGATATTGACTTGTGCCGCGAGCGTGGTCGGTCCATTGTTTGCCGCCTACGTCCTGTGGATCTTGCTCGACGTGCAGGCTCGTGGCGGCCGCACCATTCACTTTCTCGCCCGCGATGGCCAGCTTATGGTTCCGATCTGCCGGCGCCTCGCCCGCTGGCTCGGCGCCGATATCGACGCGCGCTACACCTACGCATCGCGTCAGGCCTTTCTGTTGCCGGCACTGCCCGACAATGACGAAGAAATGGTCTCTGAGGCTCTGGCACTGGCCTACTACGACCACATAAGCATTTCGGAAGCTATGACCTCGCTGAAATATTCCGACGAGGAGATTAAAACGGTTTCGCGCATTGCAGGAATTACGGCCGACGCAACATCCGGGTCATTGACGGAAAGTCAGAAAGTTCGGTTGCGAGAGGCGTTGCTGCGCGCCGAAGTGCTCGATCCCCTGCGCGCCCGCGTGCGAGCCGCGCGCACAGCAACTCTCGCCTATCTTGATTCCGAGGGCATGTTCTCATCGGCCGAAGCCTACATCGTCGATCTGGGCTGGCGAGGCAATACACAACTGCGCCTGCAGCGGGTTGTCGGCGATCGCGTCGATCTCGTGGGGTATTACATGGGCATGAGCAATACTGTCCTCGGCCCCGAGAACAAGACCCGCATCTGGACGACGACGACGCCGTGGAAGACCTCCCTGCTTGAGGTCATGGCGGCCGCCGACCACACCAGCGTGAAAGGGTTCGGTTTTGCCGAAGACGGCAAGCCGGCTTGCGTGCCTCCCATCAAGGAAGACGATGTCCTGATCTCTTGGGGCACTCGTCAGCAGCAAGCGATTGCACTTCGGTTTGTCGAATATCTCACAGACGCCGTCGAGCTCGAACACTACAGCCCCGCAGACGTTTATGCGGCGCTCAGGAGCGCGGCATTGGATGCCTATCGCCACTTTCGATTGTCGCCAACGTGGGCAGAGGCCGAAGCGTATGGCGGAGTTCTCCATCAGGAGGACGTCAATCATGTGAAATATCGAGAACTTGCCCAGCCTGTCACGAACATGGACATTGCGCTGTTTGCCTTAAAGAGGAAGTCTAAGGGTGCGGTCACAAGTTGGTATATGGGATCCCTTGCGCGGTCAAAGGAGCATCTGGTGCCGCGGCTCATTTCCAAAGGCATCGACCGAACCATCGAGTTTATGGCCCGCCTCGATACGAAGCGAAAAAAACGCGCCGCCCGGCGGTTGGCGCAGGCTTCTCTGAAGACACGTTGAGAAAGGGATCGAAGAGGCAAGACAGTTCAACCCGTGACCTGCGTATACGCTTGAGACCCAGGAAAAGAAACTATCGTTCCGCGTTCGATATGTGATACGCTTGGCGAGAATTTTCCAATGCAGGCCAATGGCTTGCCGGTGCATCTACCGTTGTCACATGAAGCAAAGATCAGTAATTCCAATAGTCTTTGCATCAGACAGGCTCAATGCGGCAAGTGGCCATGAGCGGAAACGGGACAGGCATCCGGCTGATCGGCGCCGATGATGTCGAAACGTTCTGGCGCAAGAAGCGGCAGCTGAATTGGAGGGGCTGTGACAAAGATCATCGCTTGGATCTCCAAGGCATTGATGAATTTTTCCTTCTGACATGCATGGGCTGGTAACAATAAACGGTCGTAGGTTCGGACCCGTTGAAGAGCCCCCGGGGGTTAGTGCCTTGGCGGATTGGACGAAAATGGAATTTCTCGAATACGACCATCGGAAAACTAAATGGTTCACTGCGCCGCCGAGGAGCATTGCTGCACTTCAGATAGAGCCTTAACCATCCAGTCTGGCGAGGGTTTCGTGTCCAATGTCGCAAGCCAGGCATCGATCTGTGCGTCGTTAGCGTGGTGCTTGATCGCGCGGGTATTGCATTCACACCGAGCGCGCGTGATGGCGAACATGCGCGCTCCGGCATTGTAGGCATGTTTGATGCAGCCAGCGGTTAAATCCGCATCGCGCTTAATAATTCGCATCGCCTCATCGCCTGCGTAGATGGCACGTAATATCTTGACTGCAGCTGGTTCTGCGATCGCATAATAGACGAGGTTTTTCCGAAGCAGATCTGCGACGAATTGTTCGCAGCCGGCTCTATCGAGCGTCGGACGTGTATCATCGTGTATCGTGCCGAGCAGTTTTCGGTACTGCTCCGCCGGGATCGTCGCCAGTACCTTGTTGGCGGGCAGCGTCACATCTAGATTTTCGATCTCCGTCAGGTGCCACACAAAGCGTCCCGAGTCTCCGCCATCGCGGCCGACACAGCGGTTGCGGATAGCTAATAGGCGGCGACCCGCCAGTTCGACACGCATGGCAGCGGATTTCTGTTCCTCGGAAAAGATATCCGGGGATGCCAGTAGCACCTCGTTTGCGCTCGCCGGATCGATGCGATCGCCGAGAGAGGGCTGAGTCATGTCATCAACGGCGGTGTTGCCAGGGCTGATCAGACCGGCGTCCCGAGTGCCGTGCCGCCGCTCTGTTCGATCCGGTACCTGCCAGGCTGTCAATTCAGCGTTTGCGCGGCGGCTGTGCGCGAACAGTGCTCGGGCAGGTTGCTCGAGCGCGCCCCAAGCGATGGTTCCGCCCAGAACAAGCAGACTAATCAGGAGGGCGGCGACGGTCGTGAGGCGAGCGAAAATCTTCATGGGCGACTTCAGTGAAACTTGCTAATCATGTGGTAGCTGTATTCTGGATTTTCATTACCGAAGATCCAGATTGCCTCTAATAAGTATGTGCGCATTAAATGTCCCTCAGCATTTTTTGAGATCGCCCTTACGGCACGCTTCATGAAATGACCACTCGCCTTCGCCGATGACAATGATCGAGCCATACAGCTCACGGGAGTGATAATCACCGCATCGTCGAAGGCGGCCGAGGCAGACGCGAATTGATGATGATCGATCAGCTCGAGCAGAGCTTCCGAATATGTTCCCGCAGCCAGCGATGGACTGGGTCATGTTCTAAACGTGGGTGCCACATCATCGAAACCCTCACTTCCTCCGTCCTGACGGGAAGAGGGAAGGTGTACATGCCGCGCCTTGCTTCAACAGTTTGCCGTTCGAGAACGCTTGCAATCAGATCGATGGTGCGGGCGACCGAAAGCGCGGATGGAAAGCTGCTCACAACGACAGTCACGTGGCACCTCAACCCGACGGTTTCCAGCGCGTTATCGAGCGGGCGGTTGAACAGGCCGCGCCGTGAAACACTGGCGTGGTGTGCTTCGGCTGAGGGGCGTCGTGAGGCGAAAAAGTTCCCGTAATAGAACCTTATCCCGCGAAAGGCATACCCGTCAGTACGTTGGATAAATTTAAGAAAGGGTCGCCGGTTCGACTCGTCTCACATCGACGGATCCGATTCTGTTGACTGTGGGACGTGATCCTGAAAGGTGGCGTTGCAGCCAAGTGCGGGCGACTGCCTTGCGCCTTCGAAGCGGTCATAGCGACATTGTCAGCGACGATTTCCCGCATTGTCATAGCGTCGCGTAGCCGCCTCGACCTTGTCGCCGTTGGCCGCTGCCCATGTACACAATGCTTCAAACGGCTCCCGCAGTGAATGGCCTAGTGGAGTAATGGCGTATTCCACGCCAATCGGCTGCGTTGGGAGTACGGTTCTCGTTACAAGGCCGTTCCGCTCGAGTCTCTTCAAAGCGTCGGCCAGAGCCTTGTGCGTGATCCCATCGAGACGCCGCTTGATCTCGTTGAAGCGCGAGGGTTTGGGACAGATCACTGTCAGTATCAGGATCGTCCATTTATCAGCGATCTTGTCGAGCACCGGGCGAACCTGCGCCATGTCGCTGCACGCGCGAAGAGAAAGTGCTTCCAGGTCAGTATACTCGTCCATATCTAGGCTACTTCAGGTGCGTAATTGATACCAGATATAGGATGTATATCATGACGAGACCATCAATTGAAAGGATTTCACGATGGCTCGAATGAGTAACAAGGTCGCCCTGGTCGTCGGCGGCGCCAAGGGTATAGGCTTGGCAATTGCAGAGCGCCTTTCTGCCGAAGGGGCGAAGGTCTTCATTACCAGTCGCAGAAGTGAAGATGCCGAGAAGGCGGCCGAGAGTATCGGCCATGACGCGGTCGGCATTGCCGCCGATGCCAGTGTGCCCGAAGATATGGTGGAGGTTGTCGCAAAAGTGCGTAAAGCATACGGCCGTATTGACGCACTCGTATTGAATGCAGGCCTTTCAGAGCCTGCGCAAATAGCGGAAATAACGCCACACCACTTCGACCGCCACTTCGGTGTCAACGTCCGCGGGATGGTTTTCGGCCTCCAGGCGGCTCTGCCCGTGATGACAGGAAGTGGGTCGGTGGTCCTCGTCGGATCCATCGCCGATAACGCGGGCTACGCTTCGTACGGAACCTATGCCGCCACCAAAGCAGCCGTCCGTTCCTATGCCCGAACCTGGACGGCAGAACTCGCGCCCAAAGGGATACGCGTCAACGTTGTTGCACCTGGTCCAACCGATACGGAAATGATGGCCGCGGTTCCGGAAGACATGCGTGCAGCGCTTGTCGCTCCGATCCCGATGGGGCGAATGGCGCGGCCTTCAGAAGTGGCTGCGGCCGCCTTGTTCTTGCTGAGCGATGACGCGAGCTACATCGCTGGTGCCGAACTGTGCGTCGACGGCGGCTTGCGGCAAGTCTAAGGCTGAGTCGAAACGCTATACCCGATCTGAGCAGGTCGGGTATAGCAAGCGCTCGCTGACAGACCGACGTTAAATTGAAGCCGTTCAACATCGAAAAAAGGCACTCAACACCGAGTGCGATCATGTCAGCGCCTCGGTTTTCGACCAATCCATGCACCTGTCCTGAAACGTCCGCTTCGGGCTGAAACGGACTTCCGCAAACTGCGGCGCCTTTGCCATTTTCGTATCTTGTGTTCGCGAAGCAGTCAGACCGCAGACGGCACCAAATCGGTCATTCCATCAAGGTCAAGCAGATGTATGCCATTGAAAATGGGAGGCGGATGACGTTTGTGCCAAGAGGCTCGCCACTTCGAGTCCATTCGCGAGCCAACAGTTGAAAAGCGGATTCTAACGGCCCCACGCAGGGTTTCCGTAGTCGCGAGACTTTCGCGCAGGTGACCCCCGGCAGGTCGACCAATATTTCGTTTATTGCTCGGGCAACAAAAATAGCGCTTGCATCCATTTATTAATTAGGTAAGTTGCCTAATAAATAGGGTGAGGCGCATGATTGCTGGAATAGACATTGGTGGGACCAAGACGCAGCTCGTCGTTGAGACGAGTGGTGAGAGGATTGCCGAGAAGATTTTGTACACCGCTGCATGGCGGGCCCGGGACAATGAAGATGCCGACGTTGAGGCGCTCGTCTCATTGATCGTCGCTGCGGCGGGCGCTACGCCAACGATCACAGTGATCGGCGCGCACGGTTGCGACAGCGACGACGATCGACTTGCTCTGCAGATCCGGCTTGCCCGGCGCCTGTCCGGCACGGTCCTGGTTCTCAACGACTCCGAATTGCTGTTGCCGGCGGCAGGCAAGACGAGCGGCATTTCCGTGATCAGCGGCACCGGTTCGATCGCCGTTTCGCGCGATATGCAGCGAAGAATGATCGCAGCGGGTGGTTGGGGTTGGTATCTTGGTGACGAGGGGAGTGCTAGCGGCCTCGTGCGGGAGGCGGCTCGGACCATTCGCTTTGGGCTCGATCAAGGTGAAGCGCTTGACCCGCTCGGCCGGAGCCTCATCGAAGCTCTCGACATCCAATCACCTATCGAGATTGGGCGTGCGCTTGGGAAGATCGGCTCGGCAGCTGGCATAGGCCGGTTTGCGCCGCTCGTGTTCGAGGCGGCGGATGCCGGTTCCGCCTATGCGGAGAAAGTCATCGTCGAGGCGGGTGTCTCGCTCGCGGTATTAACAGCGCAATTGATTCAGCGCGGCGCGCCGCGTGGCGATGTCGTCACCGGCGGGGGCGTCATTGCTCGCCAGCCGCGACTTCTCGCGGCCTTCAAATCCGCCCTTAATGGTCGCTTTCCGGATCTGACGCTGACCCTTCTCGGCGAACCGCCCGTCGCGGGGGCGATGGCGCTGGCTCGCAAACTGAGCCTTGGCGATCTTCCGACGACTTTGCCCCTTCCGCATATTGACGGCGAATTGAGAGCTGCCGGTGATTGGAGAGCTGCATGACCTCCCAGAAGATCATTCCCGCACGAAATTGGGGACAGCGTGCAATCGCAGTCTTGCTGATCGCGGTCGTCGCACTCCTGGTATACATGGTCGGCACAAGCCGCCACATCACCTGGTCGGCGGTGCCGCAATATATCCTGGACGAGACAATCTTGGACGGGATCAGGCTGACGATCCTCTTCACCATTCTGTCTATGATCATCAGCATCGTCGCCGGTGCGATCCTTGCAACGATGCGACTTGCGTCCAATCCGGTTCTCTCCGGTTTCGCAAGTCTCTACATTTGGTTTTTTCGTGGTACGCCGCTGCTGGTCCAGATCATCTTCTGGTTCAATATCCAGCTTTTTATTCCGAGCATCGACATCGGATCCGTCCATATCGACACCAATTCGATCGTTACGGCTTTTGTTGCGGCTCTCCTCGCACTCAGCCTCAATGAGGCAGCCTATATGGCCGAGATCATGCGCGCAGGACTGCTGGCCGTCGACAACGGCCAGCAGGAAGCGGCCAAGGCGCTCGGCTATACACCGGTTCAATCCATGCTGCGCATCGTCTTTCCTCAGGCGCTCCGAGTTATCGTTCCTCCGATCGGCAACCAGACCATCTCAATGCTGAAGACGACCTCCTTGGTATCGGTCGTCGCGGCCCAGGATCTCCTGACGCGCGCGCAAAACATCTACGCGAGGAACTTCCTGATCATCGAGCTGCTGATCGTCGCCAGCATCTGGTACCTCGTGATGACTACAATCGCCTCCGCCATTCAGCTCGTCATCGAACGCCGGCTTGGAAAATCCACACACGAGGCGCCCGGCCTTCTGCAGAACGCCTTACGTCTCATGCGCGCCGAGGGAAAAAACGGATGAGCACCTCTATGACATCTCCAATAGCAAAGCCCATCGTGGAGGCGGTCGACGTTCACAAGTCCTTCGGCTTGCTCGAGGTGCTGAAGGGCATCAATCTCTCCGTCAACAAGGGCGAGGTCGTATGCCTGCTCGGCCCCTCAGGAAGTGGAAAATCCACCTTCCTCAGATGCATCAATCATCTGGAGCGGATGACGGCAGGCCGAATTCTCGTCGACGGTCAGCTGATCGGCTATCACGAGCGTGGCGATGCGTTGCACGAGATGAGCGGGAAGGAACTGGCCGTACAGCGCCGCGACATCGGAATGGTATTCCAGCGCTTCAATCTTTTCGCCCATCAGGACGTACTGACCAACATTTCGCAGCCGCCGATCCTCAATCGTGGAATGTCTCGCGAGGCAGCCGTAGCTCGCGCCAAAGAGCTTTTAAGGATGGTGGACCTCGAAGGCCGTGGCGGCGCTTATCCCTATCAGCTCTCAGGGGGGCAGCAGCAGCGCGTGGCGATTGCCCGGGCGCTGGCCATGAACCCGAAATTGATGCTCTTCGACGAGCCCACATCCGCACTTGATCCTGAGCTCGTCGGCGAGGTGCTGAATGTCATGCGCAAACTCGCCGCCGACGGTATGACGATGATCGTGGTAACGCACGAACTCGCCTTCGCCCGCGATGTGGCCGATCGGATCGTGTTCATGGACCAGGGCGTCGTGGTCGAACAGGGGCCAGCGCGCGAGCTGCTCGACAACCCAAGCCAGGAAAGAACGCAGGCGTTTTTGAGACGGATGCACTGACGGACAGTCGGGTATCGCAAGAAGGCCGCACGTCCTTTACGTGCTTCACGCAAAAAGGGGAATACCAATGACAGGGAAGATCAAGCTCACGATCCTGTTCGCCACAGCAGCTTTGCTGACTAGTTCCACGGCGTGGGCGGCTGGCCTCGACCAGAAGCTGCACGCCATGCTGCCCGAAAAGATCCAGTCGTCAGGCGAGATCAAGGTCGGCACGGAACCGCAGACTCCGCCCTACGATTTCTACGGTGAAGACAACAAGACGATCATCGGTCTCGAGCGCGAATTGCGCGATGAAATGGGTACACGCCTCGGCGTGAAATTTACCGATGTGCCGGCGCAATTCGCCAGCATCATTCCGGGGATCCAGGCCGGCCGTTTTGACATGGGCATGTCCGCTTTCGGCGATTTTGCCGAACGCGAAAAGATCGTTGATGTTGTCAACTACATGCTCGAAGGCACCAGCATCATCGTGCTGGAGGGTAATCCAAAGGGTGTGCACAAGTTGAAGGACGCCTGCGGACGCAATGCTGGGGCGGTTCAAGGTTCAATCCCGCTTCAGCTGCTCGACAAGCAGAAGACGCTTTGCCCGTCCGACAAGCCACTCAACGTCATGCAATTTCCGTCGAACGATCAGATCAAGATCGCCTTGCAAAGCGGCCGTGTCGATCTTTCCATGGATACGACGGGCGTCGCAGCCTACAGCCTGAAACACCAGCCTGAAGGCAACAAGAAGCTGGAGCTTGTCAAAGGCACGCAATACGCCGTCGGCTACCAGGCAATGCTCGTCGGCAAGGATAATCCGAAGCTGCGGGATGCGCTGGCCGCGGCCATGCAGTCGATGATCGATGACGGTTCCTATGCCAAGATCTTTGAAAAATGGGGTCTCGGCGAGAACAAGCTCGACAAGGTGACCGTCAATGATGCCGCTCGTTTTGCCGACTACATGAAACTGGACTGAGTCCCGGCAAATCCCTCGCGGCCGAGGTTTGCTCGGCCGCCACTTTTCCAACATACGGGAATAACCATGACAGATAGAGTGCCTTACCGCGAAGCCATCGCATTGCAGCCCGCCGCCCTTAACACGTGCCTTAACGCCGTCTCCAAGCGCCTGGAAACGCTCGATCTCGAGCCGCTCAAGCATGGATCGACGGTCCTTGTTGGTATTGGCGCAAGCCTCTATGCGGCCGTCGTGGCCGCGGCGCAGATGCGCTCCCAGGGTCTCAGGGCTTTCGCGTTGCCCGGCACCGATCTCTATGATCCATTGGTCGACGCCGGCGACGCCTACATCGCCTTTTCTGCTTCCGGCCGCAGCGAGGAACCGGCGCGTGCGATGGAACTTCGGCCAAACGCTCAATCCTACGGTATTGCCAAGGCGGACGGCACGCCGATTTCACGGGTCGTGAAACATATGATCGCGACCGAGAGCGGTGCGGATAGCGGTCCAAATACGACAAGTTATCTCGGATCATTGTTGAGTGCCGCACTGCTCATCGACAAGGCTGGCAGATCGTCTGGCGCGAACTGGGGTGAAATCTCGAGCCGCGCCGAAAATGTCCTGAAGCAGACACGGGCTCAGGCCGATAAGGCGGCGAGGCTTCTGGCAGGCAAGAGATCCATCGATTGCGTGGGGGCGGGCACAGCCCTGGGTACGGCCGGCTACTCAGCCCTTCTCGTGCGCGAAGCCGCGCGTATCGCTGCTCAGGATTGGGATACGCTGAACTTCCTCCATGGGCCGATGGAGCCGAACGACAAGGATAGTGGCGTGCTGCTCTTTGGCAATGGCCGTGAGGTCAAGCTCGCTTTGGATCTCGCCGGCTTTGGTATCCCTTCAGTTCTCGTCACCGCGCGGACTGATGTCGCCGACGCCGACAATCTCGTCGTCATCCATGTGCCTGCCTTCTCCGAGGGCATAGGTGATGCCATTCTGCAGGCTATTCCCACGCAGTTGCTGATTGCCACGCTTTCGGAGGACGTCGGCTTGCCGGTCTGCGAATTCCGCTACCGCCAGACGGACACCAAGCGCGACATCTGAGTCTCGCTCAAATGCTGATCTGATCCGCAGTCGACGTACTCGGATATATGAACGCAGTCTTGCCTTCCTCTCCCAAAAGTCTCGCCATTGCAAAGTCAATGGCGAGCCGCACGGCGCCAAGAACGGTTGCCTGATTTGAAAGCTGACCGTTGACCACCTCCACCGGCCAGCATAATTCCTTAACGACATCCCTCACGCCAGGCAGCAGTTGCGGGTTCTGCCCAACGCCGCCGCCAAGAACGATCAGTTGCGGATCGAGCACGCTGACACAGGCCGCGGCGAGATTTCCGACATCGCGGGCATGCTGCTCGACGATGGTGCGCGCAGTCGGAGATTGCTCCACGCGGGCAAAGAGTTCACTGGTGCTCTTCGGCGGTACACCTTCATCAGCGGACCATATTGCTGCGGCGCGTTGGAGAAGGGCTGCGGATCCCATATAAGTTTCTACATGCTGCCACTTCGGCTGCTCGTGCTCCGACCAAGGGAAGGGCAGGTGGCCGATTTCGCCGGCACCACCCTTGAAACCACGGAAAAGCCGGCCGTCCAGCACTATGCCCATGCCGGTCTTCACGCCGATCTGCATGTAGATCACAAAAGAATGCGCTTTTGCCGATCCCTCGTGATATTCAGCAAGAGCCGCGCAATTGACGTTGTTCTCCAGCAGGACGGGCGCACGATATGTGGATTGCAGCCGTTCCAAGACGGGCATTAGGCTGTCGCGACCAGACATTCTTTCAAGCGATGTGGAAATGATGTTGGGCAGCGCGATCGCAAGCGCGCGCAGCGGCATTGATTGCCGTTCGAATTGGAGAAACAACCGCGTGATGGCGTCCTCAATCAGAAGAAATCGCTCGTCGGCGGAGATGGCGACGAGGGGCATTTCCACAGTGCCGAGCGTCGTTCCATCAAGGCCACGGGCCACCGCATTGATATGTGTGGTCCCGCAGTCAAGGCCAATGACGAACCCCGCCTTCGGCCCGAGACCGTAGGTGACGGATGTTCGCCCGATCGAGCCGCGATTGATCCCGGCCGGCGCGAGCAGATCGTAACGCTCGAGTTCGCTGACGGCTGCCGACATGGTCGGCTTGGAAAACATCAGCGCTGCGCTCAGTTGTGGCCTTGTCGCCGGACCGTTGTTCGATATCGTCCGCAATACCGCCCGTGCACTGTCCGTGAGCGGCGGCGCGTCGATACTGGTTTGTTGCCAAGCTGAACTCAAAGGGCACCCGCAAGTCTTTCGTAAAGCTCCCTTACCATTGGTGCCGCGAAATTGACAGCCCATATCCCTTTGAAAACTATGCTCCAATTCTCGAGCCGCGATCGTGGTTTCTCGTCGAAGAGCAATAACCATGACCCGCCCTGTCCGGGGTCGACCGCCGGATTCTGTCGCTCGTTCTCGCCTTTCTAAGGCTTGAATGGCATTTACGCGCAACCGCTGACGCCTCTTCGAAGCGGCCTCCCAAGCGAGCCAGCGCGGCAACGCCTGCTCACACCATTGAAAATCGTACGCGGCCATGAGGATGGCTTCGGGCACAGGTTTGGCGATTGCCGAAGCACTCGGTGTGGATTCTTCAACACTGACGGGCGTCGCTGGTTCGATTCTGTTCAAGAGCCTTATGTTCGTTCTCAATCTCTTTGGCCTTGATTTTTCCTTTTCAACTTAGACGGCGAATGCACATCCGTGAAGCTGATGAACAAAGGTTGAGCCATTGGATCGGATCGAGTGCCGGGTCTACATCTAAGTCAGACCCGGCCTGCATCAGCGGACGAATGATCCGAACCGGCGAAAGGCTCGCGGATTTCGTCCAACAGTGGGATCTCAGGCGGCAGTCGTTAGCGCAACCGCGAAGTCGCGATAGCTGTGCAGCGGGCGGCCGAGGATTCTGGTCAGCCGTTCGACGTCGCCGCTCTCGGGGATCATGCCGTCGCTGACGTAGCGTTCCGACATCAGGCGCATCTCATAGGCGGTCCATTTCGGCATGAAGCTCGCCATGTTCTGCTCGAATCCGCTGGGATCGTCGCCGCCGTAGACAACCGGACGGCCGAGCAGGTCCGACCAGATCTTGGCCGCATCCGAGCCGGTCACCGTGTCGGGGCCCACAAGGTTGATCGTCTCGATCGGCAGCTTGCCGAGAGCCTGGTCGCGGCGGATCAACTCGATCGCGGCAACCTCGGCGATATCGCGGGCGTCCACCATGGCAACACCCTTGCTGCCGATCGGCATGGGATAGACGCCATGATCAAGGATCACGTCCTTGATCATCAGCTCATTGTCAATGAAGTAGGTCGGGCGCAGGATGGTGGCGCTGAAGCCCATCTGTACGAGCATACGCTCGGTGCCGAATTTGACGGCAAAATGCGGCACATTCACCGCACGATCGGCTTCGAACACCGAGAGATAGACGACGCGTTCGACGCCAGCCTCACGGGCGATGTTGAGCGTGATGATCGCCTGAGTGAATTCGTCGCCGGTAACGGCGTTCAGCAGGAACAGCGTGCTGACGCTTTGAAAGGCGCTGCGCAGGGCGTCGATGTCAAGCAGATCGCCCTGGGCGACTTCGACGTCGGCCGGGACATTGGCCTTCAAGGGGTCGCGGGTCAGCACGCGGACCTTTGCGCCGCGCTTGACGAGTTGATCGACGACGTGGTGACCGACACGGCCGGTGGCGCCAGTAACGAGAATGGTCATTGCGGTTACTCCGGATTGGGGTTCAGTTGACAGTCACCAATTTAATGATCCACATTGATCCCGATAGACGCTCTTTATGGACTCACTGTCTCGCTGGTGAAACACATGGATCTGCTCGCTCTCGCCGATTTCAACCTGGTCGCCCGCCATGGCGGGTTCGGCAAGGCCGCCCGTGCAACAGGTCGTCCGAAGGCAACCTTGTCACGGCGCGTGGCTGAACTGGAGGCAAGTCTGGATCTGCGCCTGTTCGAGCGCGGCGCTCGGACGCTGAAGCTGACGGAGGAGGGGCGCGCACTCTTCGAGCGAACGGGCGCACTGCTGACAGAACTTGACGAAACGGCGAAGGCGATCGCTTCAGGTGGACATCGCCCCCGCGGCCGGTTGCGGATCAGTGCGCCGTTGCTGTTTTCGCAAACGGCGTTGGGAAAGCTTGCTGCAGGGTTCGTCCGGAAGTATCCCGAAGTGCAGCTTGAGATCACGACGGAAGACCGCGCCGTCGACATGATCGAGGAAGCCTATGATCTGGTCATTCGCGTGAATCCGGAGCCGGATGAAAGTCTTGTCGGGCGCGTCTTCCTGCGCGATCGGCTTGTTGTCGTGGCAAGTCCCGACCTGGCGCGTCCGGCAGGCCAGGACGCCGTTCCCGCCGTCACTCGTGGAACGATGGCCCGGTCTGAATTGTGGGAGGTGGCGACTTCAGCGGGAAAATTGCGTATCGAGGCAAGACCGGTTCTAAGCGTTTCCTCCTTCATCATGGTTCGCGATGCCGTTCGCGCCGGCGTAGGCGCGGCGCGTCTACCCCTATCGCTCGCCAGCCCCGATCTGGCCACGGGCAGATTAGTCAGCTGGGGCGAAGTGGAAGGATTTCAGACCGCTCTTTGGGGGCTCTACCCGACACGAAGGCTTCTCAGTGCCCGCGTGTCTGCATTTCTAGACTATCTTAAGGAGGCTTTTCCCCAAGGAATGCCTGAAGAGCTCGCAGCTTATATGGAATGACGGCGTAACGCAGGCGAGTTTTGCGAGATTGGCGTCCTCAGTCAGTCGGTCATCTCGCAACACATTGCGCGGCTGTGCGAGCAGGGCGTCGTGAAGACGCGCACGGTACATCCGAAGATCTCCTATCGTCTTGCATCCCACGGTGCGGAAAGGCTGCTTTTGGCGCTAGGGGAAATCCATGGCGTCGGAGGAGGAGCTCCTATTGATCGCCACTCCGGAGGATTTCGATCGAAATGACGCACAACAGGCGATCTCCTGCTCTGGTGGTCGGCGTGCCTTGCGTTCGAGTTTAATCTCGACCAACGCCAAACTGGCGGAAGACCTTCGATCGGAAATAGCGCATCCTGTGAGGTATTGCGGCATCTCTACGTTGCATACAATTGAGTGTCAACGCGATATAATAGATATTCCAGAGAGTTACTCTTAAAAAACGTTCCAGGTTTAACTATTTTTTATCTAAAGTATACCATCGTCCTATTGGAAGTAACGGAATTTTATCAATCGAGAATCCGCTCGATTCCATCGCTTTTACCATTGCTGCCGCTAAACTTGATAAAGGGGAGCTGTTTTCGTGCTGGGATTCTTCGACAACAATCACAAGGCGAAATTACGGGCGCTCGATACTATCAGCGCCAATATCATGATCGCCGACGCCAAGCTCAACATCACGTATTTGAATGATGCGACCCGAGAGCTGCTAAAGCAGGCCGAGGACGATCTTAAAAAAGAGCTGCCGAGATTCCAAGTCGACAAGCTTGTGGGATCCAACATCGATATCTTCCATAAGAACCCATCCCATCAGCGTGGCATGCTGTCAAAACTCACCACCCAGCATCGTGCTACCATCTCGGTGGGGCCTCACAGCTTTGATCTTATCGTCACGCCGCTAAAGCATGGACAGGCCGTTACCGGATTTGTGGTCGAATGGGCTGACGCAAGGGCGCGGCTGCAAAATCTTGATTATCAAGCCCAGATGGAGGCAATCAGCCGCGTGCAGGCCGTCATTGCATTCACGCCCGATGGCGAAGTCTTGTCCGCCAACCAGAATTTCCTCGAAGCCCTCGATTACCGTCTCGACGAGATCAAAGGTCAGCATCATCGTATGTTCGTCGATCCCGACTATGCCGCGTCACAGAAGTACCAAGATTTCTGGAGCCAATTGCGCGCCGGCAAGGTGCAAGCGGCTGAATTCGTGCGTTTAGGCAAGCGCGGAAAGCGAGTGGTGATCAATGCCTCCTATAATCCGGTGCTGGACGAGAAAGGACGCGTGGCTAAAGTCGTGAAATTCGCAACGGTGGTGACGGAACGTGTTCACGCGGTCGACACCATCGGCGATGCCTTGACAAGGATGGCGGCGGGCGATCTGTCATTTGAGGTGACAAACCCGTTCGCGCCCGATTTCGAGCTGTTGCGGAGTAACCTCAATGCCGCGCTGGCACAGCTGAACGGCACCTTGAGCGGTGTTTCGCAATCGAGCGATCTGCTTGAAAGCAATTCTCGCGAAATCAGTGACAGCGCCAACGATTTGTCGCGGCGAACGGAACAGCAGGCTGCGTCCCTTGAGGAAACCGCCGCCGCGCTCGATGAAATCACAGTCAACGTCACCAATGCGTCGCGCCGTGCCGAGGAAGCGAGGTCGGCAACTCAGACTGCGGACGAGAGTGCAGCCCGGTCCGGCAGGATCGTCGCCGAAGCAGTTGAAGCAATGGCTGGAATCGAGCGGTCTTCGAGCCAAGTCTCGAATATTATCGCGGTTATCGATGAGATTGCGTTTCAGACCAATCTGCTGGCGTTGAACGCTGGCGTTGAGGCCGCGCGAGCAGGTGAAGCGGGCAAGGGCTTCGCAGTCGTGGCGCAGGAAGTTCGTGAGCTCGCCCAGCGTTCGGCGCAGGCGGCGAAGGAAATCAAGGAGCTCATTCGCAGCTCGTCGGAGGAAGTTGCCAAGGGTGTGAAACTTGTCAGCGAAACCGGGGCCGCACTCAAGATCATCCAGCAGCAGATCGTGTCCATCAACGACCATATGCAGGCGATCGCCAGCTCGGCGAAGGAGCAGGCGACAGGCCTTGCGGAGGTGAATACCGCGGTCAACCAAATGGACCAGACCACGCAACAGAACGCCGCCATGGTCGAGGAATCGACGGCGGCCAGTGCGACGCTTGCCAAGGAGACGGCGAAGCTGCGGGAGATGGTCGCACAGTTTCAACTGCGGGACACCTCCCGACTGCCCGTGCCGGCTGCGGCTGCTCCGACCACATCGTGGCGTGAAGATGCCGCGCCTGAGCGCCAAGCGCGAATTCGCCGGCGCGCGAATGTCGGCAATGCTGCCCTTCAGCCCCAGGGATGGGAGGATTTCTGAGACGTTCTCTGCCACTGGACGAGCTGAACGTACCACCTGCATCGCTGTCCGATAGCCCATTGTTGCCGCTTCCCCGTGCCGCACAAGGAGTGAATCAGTACTTTGGGCCGATAGCAACAGCGACCTTTTCGTCGATATCGGCGCGAAATAGACAGTTACACCGCCGCGTCACGCGCCGGGGCGGCGAAGCTGCTCAAAACCAGCCAGCGCTCGATCGAGGCTTTCAAGGCGGTCGCGGGAAGCATAAATTAGATTGCGTCAGACTTAAATTTGCACGCGGAACACACCAGACTGCCGCTAAAGCGTATATGTCGAAAATGTAGAAAAAAATTCCAGAATCCGCCGGCATATTCGCGAAAATTTCACCAATTCGTTCTATTGCAGCCCTAACGAATTACCTCTTGGTGCTGGATGACTACCGAACTCGACCTCCCGACTGTGCTCTTCTTGCAGAAGACGTCCTATATAGCGGGTGCTCTGACCTTAAGTTATTTGCGGCTGACCTCCGCCGAGAGCCGAGGGGTCGGACTTCTCGCAGCAAGCTTTGTAATCCTTGCGGCAGGCGCGACGTTGGCAGGATATGCAGAACTCTATCCAGCGCTTTACGGGTTCCTCAGCCTTGTCAATATTGCTCTTGCTGTGTTGGGATATTGTCTTTTGGGCCTGGCATTCGTTCTGATCAGCAATCCAGATCGGAAATTCAATATATGGCTTGTATTCTTGCCAGCAGTTGGAACTTCGGCCGCGGGACTGATCACAGATTTTCATCTAAACAATGTTTATCGGGCAGCAACCTTTACATTCCTTGGTTGCTTAACCATGGCTGCGACGGCGGTGGTCGTGTACCGCGATGCTTCTCGCGAGCCGCTACCGATCCGCAAATTGGTTGCTGGGATACTTGCGGCCGCCAGCCTGCTCTCGTTGATCATGGGGGCGGAGTTTTCCTTCCACGCCTTCCCAGTAATCGGTGTGGTCAACGGTTTTTCTCTGATGATCCTTTCAAAGTTTGTGCTTGCGATTGCAATCGTGATTTTCATCAGCGAGCGCCAGCATATCAAGATCAAAAATCTGGCTGATCGCGATCCCCTGACAGGGCTCTATAATCGTCGCTCATTTAATGCAAACGCTCCCAGCGAACTACAGCGAGGCGACGCGGTTCTCTTTCTGGACATTGATCATTTCAAACAGCTGAATGATCGTTTTGGGCATGCCGCGGGTGACCAAGTTCTTTCGACGATGGCGCAAGCGGTGCAGTCGGTCTTACCGACATCGGCGTTGCTCGCGCGTCAGGGAGGGGAAGAGTTCGTCGTTTTCCTTCCGGTAAGCTCGGGAGATGCCGTACTTCATGCTGAGCGGATCCGCAAAACTGTGGGGGACCTCCGCTTTCTGACCCTTGGCTCCGAGATCACAGTGACCACAAGCGTCGGTGTTGCAAGAGCCTTTCATCAAGGGGCCAAGCTATCGGATCTCTGTCAAGAAGCCGACCGGGCATTGTACTTGGCGAAAGCTGGTGGACGAAATCGGGTGTGTGATGCGAATCGCGACACTCTTCGGCAACCGATTTATGGCTAGCTTGGCACCCCTTCAGTTCTCGTCACCGCGCGGACTGATATCCCTTCAACTGCAAAGGGTGATGGCAAAGTGGGAGCATTTCTGCAAAAGCCGGATCGCTCGTGGCAGCACGCTGAGTGATGTAGCCATGGGGGCGGTTTGAACATATAGAAACGCGAGAATGGCGGACTCGGCAGTCGCTTGAACGACGGTCGGCCGCGCAAGCGAGAAGCCCACCGTTGGTCTCCGCAGCTGGTCAGCATGATCTGAAGAGAGCTGAACGCTCTTAAAGTCGCCGGCCTGTCGTGCCATCGAAAAGGTGAAGTTTGTCGATATCGGGCTTCACGGAAACGATATCCCCCGCTCGCAATTTCACGCGCTCGCGCAATGCCAAGACTAGTTGATCTGACCCTATGCCTGCGACGATCAGCGTCTCCGCTCCGGTGGGCTCCACGACGACCACCTCGGCATCGATGCCGTCTTCCGCGATCGAGATGTTCTCCGGCCGGAGACCATAGATGATCTCGGCTCCTCGCTCGATATGGAGCCCGTGGGGCAACGGAAGGCGCGCTCCACCGTCGGCGACAAATTCCAGCGGGCCGATACTGCTGATCTTGCCGCGGATGAGGTTCATCCCCGGGGAGCCGATGAACCCGGCGACGAAGAGGTTGGCGGGTCTGTCGTACAATTCCAGAGGCGAGCCGATCTGCTCGACATAGCCGTCGCGCATGACGACGATCCGGTCCGCCATCGTCATGGCTTCGATCTGGTCATGAGTGACGTAGATCGTGGTCGTGCGTAGACGTTGGTGCAGTTGCTTGATCTCGGAGCGCATCTGCACGCGCAGTTTGGCGTCCAGATTGGACAGCGGTTCGTCAAAGAGAAATACCTGCGGCTGACGCACGATCGCGCGGCCCATGGCGACGCGCTGGCGCTGGCCGCCCGACAGGTTGCGCGGATAGCGGTCGAGGAGGTTTTCGAGACCGAGGATCTGCGCCGCATCGCGCACGCGCTGGCGGATTTCTTCCTTCGGCGCCTTGGCCAGCCGAAGCGAAAAGCCCATATTCGCTTCGACGGTCATATGCGGATAGAGCGCGTAGGATTGGAACACCATGGCGATGTCGCGGCTCTTCGGTTCGACATCGTTGACCACCCGGCCACCGATCGCGACGTCACCGCCGCTGATCTCCTCCAGTCCGGCAATCATGCGAAGAAGCGTCGATTTTCCGCAGCCGGACGGGCCGACGAGAATGACGAATTCGCCGTCCTCGATATCGATATCCACTCCATGCAGAACTTCGAAGTGACCGTAGCTCTTGCGAACACTCGTCACGCTGACCGATGCCATTATGATCTCCAATTAGAAAAGCGTGTGTCTTGTCTGATCGCCAACGCCGTTGCCGACCACCAGGACCGGGCAGCGCGCCGAGGCGACCTATGTGAAGGTGGCTGCAGAATAAGGTTCCAGGGCGGCATCGATCGCCGCAATGCAGAGATCGCGCGCCCGAGGCAGAACCTTCTTCGCGACCACTGCCGGATAGACCTGGCCGAGATACTGGCTGATGAGCGTTTCCGGAATATCGCCCTCGAAGCGCGCAAGCAGGGCCTCGACGGCCGCGGCGGCCTTCTCATTCGGCCAATAATAGCGGATGCGGTCGCTATAGCTGAAGTGCCGCTGCAAGCGCTGTTCCTCAGCCGAGCCGCCATAATGGGAATTCCAGTAATCCGGACTTTCGAGCATGACGGCTTCCATCGTCGCATAGAGCGCATCAGGTGGAACCCTTCCGGCGAGAGCAGACGCGATGGCATCGAGGCCATAGAGCGCCTCACGCAAAGCAAAGGTCAGGCCTGGCCCGACCTTGAGGATAGCGAAACCGCCCTCCACAAGGGCGGCAAGCGCGTCCCCAGGCTGGTAGTCCGTGGAATGCGCTTCGAAGAGCATGCCGGGCATCTCGTCGAGAGCGCCAACCAAACCATCCGCGCGATCGGGTCTGTAGAGGACGACATTGGCATTTCCGAACTCGACGCCGGGCTGGACGACGATGGCGATCACCCGCTCCAGAGCGCTCTCGACACCGGCCTCGGCAAAGGCGGCACGATGCACTGCCAGCGTGTTTGTGGCCGCCTCTGGTCGCGTCACCTCGAGCTCGTCGAGGAGATGGGTAGCGCCGCCCGGCGGCGGAACCTCGGTTCCGATAACATAAACGGGAGCCCGGCGGCCGGAGCGAAGAGCGGCCTGTTCCGCCACGCGGGCAAGCCGCGCGGCGCGCTCCGCCGTCAGCTCATCGGCCAAGGCTAGGGGCTCGCCCGCACACCCCATCGAGGTATCGAGGTGGATCTTTTCGAAACCCGCCTCGATATAGGCGGCAATCATCGCCTCGGCCTTCTCCATTGCCTCCCCCGCGGGAAGCTTCCTCCACGGGTTCGGCCCAAGATGGTCGCCGCCAAGGATGATGCGATCGACAGGAAAGCCGACGGCGCCGGCAATGTCTTCCACGAAACGGCGGAAGTCGCCGGGCGTCATTCCGGTATAGCCACCATCCTGATTGACCTGATTGCAGGTTGCCTCGATAAGCGCGACCGCCCCGTCTAAGGCCGCACGTCTTAGTGCCGCCTCGATAACGAGCGGATGCGCGGAGCAGACCGATGTGATCCCTCGCGGCATTGCCTTGACGCGATCGCCGAGAAGCTTCCTCAGCGCAATGCTGCGATTGTGTTCGACGAAGGCGTTCATCCGAGCGTCACGACCTTGGTCAGATGACGGGGCGATATTGTATCGACACCCTTCGACTGCGCTGCCCTTTCTCCAAGAATCTGCAGAGCCGGCAGCACGCAGAGGCACGCGAGTGCCGGATCACAATCGACAGTCAATTCCAGGTCGCCGGGACCGCCAAAGCCGATAACGGCCGCACCCTTTTGCCGCAGCTCTTCGACCAGCAGCGTTTCCTCCGCCTTCCGGTCGGCGCCATAGAGCATGACGATCGCTGTATTTTCATCAACGAGGCTGATCGGTCCGTGCCGGTATTCCAGCGGATGGAAGCCCTGGGTGATGATCTGGCTCATTTCCATCAGCTTCAACGCACCTTCGAGGGCAATGCCGAAGAGCGGTCCGCTGCCGAGAAAAACGAAATGCGAGCGACCTTCGATGATCTTCGGAAGAGCAGCATCGAGCTGATCGACCAGACGGCGTGCGGATTGGGCGATCGATGGCGGGATCTCCATGCCAACCATCTGCATACCCAGAAGCAGCATCAGGCTCGCCGAAACCGTCATGACGATGCCCTCATCGCCATGGGTCGCCGCTTCGATCAGCCGGTCGCAGTTCTTGGCAAGCGAGCTTTCTGGCTCGACTGTTATGGCGGTGACGAAAACGCCGGCTTTGCGGCTAGCCCTGGCGGCAGCAACGGTTTCCGTCGTTTCGCCGCTGCGCGAAAGGGCCACCAGATGGACCTTCTGCCAGCGCGGCCAGAAGGCGGACGGCCGGTTCAGCCATTCCGCACCCGGCGCGGCAATCGCCGGATAGCCGGCGAGATTGGCGTCAGCCGCAAGTGACAGAGCGAGATTGTAGGAGGTGCCGCAGCCCAGAAAAACCGTCAGTTCGGCATCATGCGGGGCGGAGACCGGTCCGATCGCCTTTTCCCAATAGGGGAATTGTTCAAAGATCACCTTTTCCGTCGTATTCATACTAGCTCCGATTTACTTGACCGATCCGGCCAGCAGACCGCTGACGAGGTATCGATTGAGAAAGATGACGACCAGGGCGGGAATGATGATGGCAATCGATCCGCTTGCCGTGATCAGCCCATAGTCGATGAAATTCTTGGTGACGAATTCCGGGATCAACACCGTCAACGGCTTCGTCGCCTGCGGCGAGAAGATGAGCGGGACGAGATACTGCCCCCATGCGCCAAGAAAGGTCAGAATCGCCGCTGCCGTCAGGCCGGGACCCGCGAGCGGAAGGACAATATTGAAGAAGATGTAGAGCCTGCCGGCGCCATCGAGCTGTGCCGCCTCTTCAAGCGCGATCGGCAATGCCTCGAAGACGCTCCGCAACAGCCAGAGTGACAAGGGCAGGTAGGCAGAGACATAGATCAGCGCCACGCCCACATAGGTATCGACCAGGTGCAGGGTGATCATGATCCGGTAAAGCGGAATGAGCACCGCATAACCGGGGATTGCGAGGGTCGCGACGACAGCGGCAAACAGAAAGCCACGGCCAGGGAACTGGATTCGCGTGAAGGCATAGGCGCCGAGTGCCGATATCGCCACGCAAAGAAGCGTCGCAGCCACCGAGGTGACGATGCTGTTGATCAGTGCTGCGCGAAACTGCGACCAGACCTGAACCCCGCCGATCCTGGAAATATCGATGCCGAAGAGGCGCGAGAAATGATCCAGCGTGAAATGCTGCGGAAAGAAATGGATGGGGCGGACCGAGAAGTCCTCGGTCGGCGTGATGGAACTTGTGAGCGTCCAGTAGATCGGACCGAGTGACCAGATCAGGAGAGCCGCAACGCCGGCCCAGATCAGCAAACGATAGGAAAGGCTCTGTTTCATCAGTCAAACCGGGTGTTGCGATAGACGCGCAGGACATAGACAAGCGAGACCAGCAGTGAGACCAACGTGATCACGAGAGACAAGGCCATGCCATAGGAGAAGCGCAGATTCTGGAAGGTCTCGAGATAGATCTGGACGAGAACCGGGCGGGTCTCGAGACTGGAGCCCGCCAAGACCCATGCCTCATCGAAGAGGTTGAACGCGTTGACGGTTGCGTTGGTCATGGCAACGGCAATGGCGCTGCGCACCAGCGGAAGCGTAACAAGGGCGAACATCTGTGTGCGCGTTGCACCATCGATGCGTGCGGCCTCATAGAGATGAGCGGGAATGCTCTGCATGGCGGCCAGCACGATGACGACGGTCAGGGGCATCATGCGCCAGACGTGAACCACCGTGACTGCAATGATGGCGCTGGTGCGATCGTTGAACCAGACGTGATTTTCGAATGGCAACCCTATGGCCGAGAGAATGCCGTTCAGCAATCCCGCACCGGGTTGATAGATCCAGAGCCAGATCACCGCATTGACGACACCAGGCAGCGCCCAGGGCAGGACGACAGCCGCGAGCAGCCATTGGCGGCCGACCTTGACCTGATTGATGAGGGCGGCGGCGAGCACGCCGAACACCGTCTCGGCGACGACTGCGAGCACAACGTAGAGAAACGTATTGACCCACGTCGTGCCCAATTGCCCGTCGGAGAGCATGCGCGTGTAGTTTTCCAGCCCGACAAAGGGCGCTCCCGCCTGCATTGGGTTGACCCTGTGCAGGCTATCCCACACCGTTCTTCCAATCGGGTAGAAGACAAGGGCTGCCATCGTAATCAGGATCGGCGAAACAAGCAGGATGCCCAGCATGGTGTCGGCCTTGACGCCGGCACCACGCCTGCTCCTGCCACCGGCAGAGACTGCTATGGTCATTGCGCCGATGCCTGCTTTGCCGCTTCAGCGATGTTCTGCATGGCCTGATCGACGGTGACCTGGCCCTTCGCCGCACTATTGATGGCCGTATTTACCGCGCTTGAGAATTCCGGATACCAAGGCGGCGTACCCTGCGGAAACAGCGGCTCGACTGTTTTCGACTGCGCAACGAGCGTGTCACCGCTCAGCAGCTGGCCAGCAGCATTGAGTTCAGACAATGCCGATGTGCGGGTCGGCAATGCGCCATTGGCCGCATTCTTCTTCTGGAAGTCCTTGCTCGTGAACCATTTGACGAAGGCGATGGCGGCTTCCCTGTTCTGCGAAACGCGGGGAATGGCGAGCGCTTCGGGAAGGCCGAAGCTGCGAGTCTCGCCGCTTGCGGTTGGCACCAGGATCGCCTCGATCTGACCGGCCACTTTCGACTGCTTGGGATCGTTCATCTGACCGATCCTGCCCGGCTCACCGGAGATCATGATGCTGGTGACACCCTGGGCAAACATGCTCTCATTGATCTGGCTGTCCTTGAGGCCGGTGGAGGCGGGATCGACGAGACCTTCCTTCAGCAGCATCAGTTCAAAAGCCAGCGCCTTGTAGCCGGCGGAATCTTTTGAGACGAAAAGCGGCTTGAAATCCTTGTCGAACAGTTCGCCGCCAAAGGCTTTCGTCAGCAGATACCAGCTGGTCGATGCGCCTTCGGTCGCCGAAAGCGGCAGGCCGATCGGATAGGTCGCGATCTTCTTTTCCTTGATCTGCTTGGCGGCAGCGACAAGCTCGTCGAGCGTCTTCGGCATTGTCGTGATGCCTGCATCGGCGAAATGCTTCTTGTTGATCAGCATGACGCGGAAGTCGTTGGTATAGGGCACGCCGAGCAGATTGCCGTTGACCGTGAAGATCTTGGAGACGCCGATATCCTTAACCGTATCGGCGTCGATCACGTCGTTGAGCGGCAGATACCAGTCTGCGGCGCTGAACTGGCCGGTCCACGACCAATCGAATTCGGTGACATCGGCAGGTGCTGTACCTGCGATCAGCGACGTGACGAGCTTCGGGCGGATATCGTCCCACGAGAGTGTCTGCATATTGACGTGAATGCCGGTCTCGGCTTCGAAATCGCCGGGAATGTTCGGTGCCTGAGGTGAAGGCATCAGCACCGTGATCGATTGTCCGGCAAGCGGTTTCGCATCCTCGGCGAGAGCCGGAACGGCGGCAACGAGCGCCGCAAGAGCGACGAATGGCAAAGCATATTTACGCATGTTCCCTTCTTTCCTTGTTATTGAGGCCTGCTTCACTGGAATGCACCGCTGCGGTCTTTGCCGTTGCGGCGATTTGCGTCATCCAGCCGTCATTCACCGGCCAGTCGAGGAGTCGGGCGGCCGCCAGAAGAGCGCCACCGATGGGAGGAAGCCTTGGACTTACCGCCGCGCGGCCGATGCGCCGCTCCAAAGCGGAAAGCAGGGTACGGCTTGCAAATGTTCCGCCCGCATAGGTCCAATCAGCGCGCGGATCGCAATGCGGCGCTATGGCCTCCATGTGCTTTGCGAGCTCGGATGCCGCCTGGTCGATCAGCTGCCTGGCCACGCCATCGCCGGCACGAGCAACGCGATCGACGAGAACCGAGAGGGCTGCGATCTCGGCGCGGGGGTTCTTGAGTTCGCTGACCCATCCTCCGAGAGCGTTGACCGGATCGATACTATCGAGGCTCAGGAATTCGAACATGGCCTTCGCCAACTCGGTCGGACCTGCCCGCCCGTCGAGGCTCTGGCTGACGAGGCTGAGAGCTGCCCGTCCGATCCAATAGCTGCTGCCCTCGTCGCCGATGACGTCGCCCCAACCGCCAACGCGCGCAGATGCGCCAGCGCTGTTGCGTGCCCAAGCCATCGAACCCGTGCCGGACAGGATCAGAATACCAGATTTTCCGGCGAAAGCGCCGAGGTGAGCCGCATCGACATCGTTGAGAATATGCCGCTCCGCCTTTGGGAAGCTGGCCTCCATCGCCTCGCGCTGCTGTTCCGACAGGCGTGCCACTTCGCCATAGGCCGGCAGCGCGGCAGCGACGGCCGCCGGCTGCTCCCTCTCCAGGAAGGGGCGCAGGGCGAGATCCATTTCGCGCCGCCAGTCCGGATTGTCCATCGGGTTGACGCCGCCGCTACGCGACATAAGCAGCACGTTGCCGGTTCGGTCGGCAAGTGCCGCTAGCACCTTGCTGCCGCCGCCATCGATGCCGAGGATCAGGTCGTCGCTCATTCCGGCGCCCCGAGATCCGCGATCGTCGTCTCGACGCCGAGATTGACAAGTTCGCTGCGCCAATGCGCGGAAAGAGCCGCATCGGTAATCACTTTGGCAGCACTCAAGGGAGCGACCTTATAGGTCGCCATCGTGCCGAACTTCGAGGAATCGGCGAGCACGAAGCGGTGCGCCGACCGGGTCAACATGCATTTGTTGAGACTCGCTTCGGCGCTGTCGACGCTATAGATCGCGCCGTCCGGGCTGATGGCGCTTGCGCCGAGGAAGAGCTGATCGAACCAGATGCTCTCGAGCATCGCTTCGGCCTGCGGCCCCACGAGCGAAGCATTTTCGCTGCGAAGCTGCCCCCCGAGCAACACGACGTCCAGATTGGGAATATTGAGGAATTCCTGTGCCACCGTCAGGCCATTGGTGAAGATGCGAAGCGGCATCGGGTTCAGGCGGATGAGGCGGGCAAGCTGCAGCACCGTGGTTCCGGCATCAAGGAAGATCGCCGTGCGCGGCGTCAGCAAATCATAGGCTGCCGTTGCGATCGCGCGTTTGGCCGACAGATGCCGCTTGGCACGCTCCTGAAAGGCAAGCTCCACCGAGGAGCCCTCGGCGATGCGAGCGCCGCCATGGACGCGGTCGATGGCGCCTTCTCGCTCGAGAACCTGCAAGTCCCGGCGCACCGTTGCCAGGGAGGCGCCGATAGCGTCCGCGAGCGCCTGGATGGTCGAAAACCCGTTCGCATACAGATGGCTGCGAATAGCATCGAGACGATCGACTTTCACTCCTCCGGCTTGGCTCAACGAAGGCTCCTCTTTCGTAATCATTTCTATTTCGCTCAGACTTCCATCCAATAAGATCAATGTCAATCATATTTCTGATGTTTTTTGATCTATTTCACGATCGGCATCGCACCAACAACGCAAACGGGCGGCCTCCTCTCTCGAAGAGACCGCGTGCATGAATTATCGTCCCTAAAGAGGTGGTGAGGCTAATGGTAAGCGGGCAAAAGACTGCCGTGTTGCTCGATCATATCGTCAACAAGCGTCCATATTTGATCGGGTGACAGCTCCGCCGAGGTGTGAGGATCGAGCAGGGCTGCCTGATAGATGCGATCCCGTTTCTTCGTCAGTGCCGCCTCGACCGTCAGCTCCTGCACGGAAACGCTTAAGCGCACGACGGCTGCGAGCTGCGAAGGTATCCGCCCGATGCGGATCGGCTGAATGCCGTTGTGATCGACATGGCATGGAACTTCAACGATGCATTCGTTCGGCAGATTCTGGATCAAGCCGTCGTTCGGAACATTTCCGTAAATCAGCGCTGGCTGGCCAGTGACTGCCGCATGAATGATGCCGGCCGCATATTCATTGCTCCGGCAGACATCGATCGGCTTGCCGCCTTCAAGGTCTCGGCGCAACTCGTGCCACTCGGCGATCTGGACCTCGCAACGGCGGATATATTCATCCAGCGGAATATTGAGCCGCTCGATCAGGTCGTTGCGGCCTTCCTTAATGTACCAGGACGTATATTCCGAGAAATGCTCGCTCGATTCCGTGACGAAGTGGCCGAGCCGCTTGAGGACATCGAAGCGCACCCGATCGTCAGAGGGAATGCGTCCTTCTTCGGCGCGGGCGCGCAGGCGCGGATAGAGATCCTCGCGGCTGCCGTCGGCGTGCAGTTTTTCATATTTGAGAAAGAAGGCGACATGGTTGATGCCGGCCGAGAGATAGTTGATCTCGGTGACGTCTTCGCCGAGACAATTGGCAAGATGGGCGGCGGTATGCTGCACGCTGTGGCAAAGCCCGACTGTGCGGATGTGGGGCGCAATCTCCTTGATCGCCCAGCAATTGATCGCCATCGGATTTACGTATTGCATCAGCAGGGCGTCGGGGCACACCTCTTCCATATCACGGCAGATGCCCTCGAGAACGGGAATGGTGCGCAGGCCGCGGAAGATGCCGCCGATCCCGAGTGTATCTGCGATGGTCTGCCTTAGCCCATGCTGCTTCGGGACATCGAAATCCGTTACGGTAGCGGGCTTGTAGCCGCCAACCTGCATCATCAGAATGACGAAATCCGAGCTTTGCAGCGCCTGCCGGCGGTCCAGCGTTGCCTCGACGCGGACTTTGTCGAGATGAAGCGCCTCGCAGATGCGCCGGGCGACGATTTCGGATGTCTTCAGGCGCTCCGGATCGATGTCGAAGAGGCTTATAACATAGTGGTCGCCGCTTTGGCTGGAGAGGACGTCACCCAGGATGTTTTGGGCAAAGACGGTGCTGCCGGCACCGATCAGGCAGATCTTTGGCATGGAAAGGCCTCCGCAAGAGATGTCTGCGAAGCTGATTGCATCTTTCAAATCAGGAATTCCTCCCAATAATAAGGAAATCATTCCCGGATTCGCGCCTTAAAGCGAGTGACAATGTCAAAACTTCATATATCCGCCGAGCAGGACGCTCTTTTTGCTTCGCGGGGCGACTTCATGATCGAGCGTCACATTGCCAGCGCGATGAATGCGGCGCACTGGCACGATCATGTCGAGCTGAACTACCTGCTCGACGGTCAGATGACCTATATCTTCAACGGGAGGCAGGAGCAGGTCGAGGCGGGGCGGCTGGTGCTATTCTGGGCGGCCATTCCCCATAGAACGATTGCGGTTACGCCGAATGCGCCGCTTGTCTGCATCTATCTTCCGCTCGTCGATTTTTTAAGTTTGCCGATTGAGCGAGGCGCGCGCGGTCGTATCATGCAGGGGCAGATCCTATGTGAACCCCGCCAGAACCCCATCGATGGCGCTGTTTCTCAGCGCTGGCTGGAGGAATGGACCATCGGCGATGCCGCGCGTCGCGAACTGGTCTTCGAAGAGGTCAAATTAAGGGTGCGCCGCCTTTTCCTGGACAGCGGCGGGGAGAACGAAAACGCGTTGCGTCCTTCTAAGACGACGAATTCCGCGACCGCCGTTCGTCACACCGAAGTCCTCACCGATCTCATCAACAAACATTTCGACGAACCGCTCACAGTTCCACAATTGGCCAAGCGCGCAGGTGTGCACCCCGCCACTGCCAACAAGGCTTTTCAGAAGGTCCTTGGTACGTCCCCCAATGAATACCTAATTCGATATCGGATAGCCCGAGCGATGCAGTTGCTCGCTGACACCGACGATCCAGTATTAAAGATCGCTTTTGATTGCGGCTTCGGCTCCAGCAGTCGATTTTACCAGCTGTTCAAACATCGAACAGGCGATACGCCTCTGGTCTTCCGTAAATCGATCAGTAGGAAGACTTCTCAACAGCGATAATCAATGCGAAGGGGGCGGTATCGTTGACGTGATCCTTCGGGGAGCGCATCCAACCAGAATGCCCCCCACTTACGACTACCGGTAGGTCGAGCTGTGGTTGGAGGGAATGAGTTTGCGTCTGCGCGGTGTTAGCAGGGGCCGCGGTAGCTACTCTTTAGATCAAACAATGGGAAAACAGGGAACATGAACAAGCTTATAATTCTGACAGCGATCGCCATAGCCGCGCTCTCCCTGCCCGCTTCGGCGCAATCGACGACAAGCAAGAGCGGGTATGAATACGACAAGAATCTGCTGAGCGACCCATCGGCTCTCAATTGGAACATTGAGGCATGCAGCCATAACGGCATCAAGCCTGAGGTGCAGGAGAGGCTTGCCCAGCTTATGGGCGTATCGCAGGCCAATGTCCGAATGGAGTTTTGCCGCCGTGTCCTCACCGCCTATGCGAGAGGCCGCATCCCCTATGATGATTACCTTCAGTTCATGCAAGGCGGTGGTATGCCTGCGAGTGTTTCGAGGGCTTTGAGAATCGCGGGCGCAGGCCCAAAGAAGCCGCAGGGCCACGGGAACACTGAAATCGTTCTTCCGGCTTCAGCGAGGATGGATTCTGGGGAGACATTCAAGGGCTCGACCATCGCATCAAACGGGAAAGGCCGCTTCTCGGTTCAATCGTCTCGAAAGGCCGTGAAATGTTCAGGCAGCTATGATCTCAGCGATCGGCGTCCGACAATTACACTTCCGGTCAAATGTTCGGACGGTCGCAACGGCAAGGTCGAGGTCACGCGAGCACCGGATATGATGTCGGCCAAGGGGAAAGTAAAGCTTTCCGATGGGAGCGCCGGCTGGCTGACTGTTGGCAAAGACTGAAGTATCGTAGTTGGATGCGGGCCGTCAGCCTGCTGTCTTCAATCAGGGAATTTCAGGCGAATAGCTCCTATAAAAAACAGGGTCCTTGGTTCGGCTCCTCTCAAGAGCTTAGAGTATTTGCGCTTCTGGCACGCCCTCGCAGCCGCTTTGAACCTTGACGAATTACGATGGTTCACAGACAATCATAAAGAACCAAGAAAAGTTGGGCATTATGACTGCATTCAGAGTGCGTGTTTCAGACGAGACGGCTAGTAAACTCGACCAGATCGCGGAAAAGCTTGATCGCTCGCGCTCTTATATGGCAGCCCAGGCCATCGAGGATTACGTTGCTCGCGAAGAGTGGCAAATTGCTGAAATCGAAGCCGGGTTGGCTGAAGCCAACCGGGGCGAATTCGCCAGTGACGAAGAAATGGCGAAAGTCATCCGAAAATACGTCAGGTCTGCTCATCAGTCATGAGCGAAAAGCGTATTCGCTGGACGAAGAGAGCATTGCGGCGGCTTGATGGGATCGGCGCACATATCCAGAAGGAAAATCCGGATGCTGCTGCACGGGTCGTCGCACGAATCGTGTCGGCGGTGGATATGCTTGCCGATTTTCCGGCAAGTGGTCGCGCTGGCCGCATCAATGGCACCCGCGAACTAGTGCTGGCGGATATGCCCGACATTATTCCTTACCGTGTCGAGCAAGACGTAGAGATTCTCACGGTCATGCATGCTCATCAACGATGGCCATCAGAGCTTTAGGCTTTTATCCTGAGTTCCAACGTGACACGGGCGATGTCGATTCACATCCCATCAAGCGTAACCTGAGGAACGTGAGAAAGGTTCAGTAGTGCTGGCGGCACCCCGAGCTTCCCACAGGTTCCGGAGAGCCCCTCCGGCGCTCTTGACGGGCGCGGATTTCCCCACCTGCTTCACTCACCCACACCGGGTTCCTCCGGCCGCTGCCGCGCCGTCCGGCGGCGCTGCGGCTGGAAAACGTTCCTCATTTCAGCCTCATACTTACTTGCTGTCCGCGTCTTCTAGCGCATTTTCCAGAGTGGTCCTACTCAAGTCTATGGGCGGGAATCCCTGCGAGATCTGGCGCGTTCATGGGACACCCGGAAGCCCGGATCCGAGAGCGCGGGCGTTCATGTGTCGCGTGGTCATCTGCGGCCGGCCTTTTCGCGTCGAGAGAGATGGCGTGCTGCGCAAGACTATCGTGACAGTCGGTGTTCGTCGTCGATCAGGATCAGGCGGCTAGGCGGTGTACTGCCCCATGTCCAGAGGACGAGATTGAGATCGTCATTCGTTGCAGCGGGCGCGAAGCTCTTCACGAGCAGCCCGCAACAGCCGTCGGTAGCAAGCTGGCGCGCGAAGGCTTGTGTTTTCGCCTCATCCGAAACCTTCATCTGGTCACGCCAAGTCGGATCGGCGAGTGCCGCCGCATCCATGCCCTGCGCCCGAAGGGCCGCGTCGTCCCGGCAGTCGAACACATGTTCGATATCGGCATCATAGGAAACCAGCGTGGTCGGTTGAAGATTTCCGACCTGATTGGCTTCCTTCAGCGCCGTCATGATTGTCAGCGATGTATAGAGGGCCGGGACGCCTTTCGGGTTGAAGCGCCCGCCATAGAGTTCCGCGCCGCGTCCCGACAAAGGCTCGCGGGCGTAGATCGGGTTGAGCGCCCGGTAGAGCTTTCCTTGATACTGCATCGACGTTACGCGTGAACGCCGGCGTCGACCGCGTCGATATAATCGAGCACCTCGTCGGCGCGACCGTTGCGGACCAGTTGCATCGCCGTCTGACCGGAGAAGCCAGACAGCGGCTCGGAGCGATACCAGGCATAGGCCATCAGCGCCGAGCCGAAGCGCGGTTCGACCTTATTGACGATCTCAATCATCTCGCGCAGGCGCCGCTGTGTTTTGTCGGAGCGAATACGATCCTTGCGTTGAATCGCGTCTTTTCCAAGTCCGGCAGTGCGGGCGATCTCTTCACTGGTCGTGCGAAATGCATCCGCGATCTTGCGCGGCGCGAACAGCCCGTCGTCTGCATATTGGGCGATGCCCATGATCCGCCTCCATCTTCAGAGTACCACTAATATAGACGCTATATAGCGTCAACAATGGCGGCATTCAACGCCTCTCGGGAAAAAATGAGGGAGGAAGGGAAACCCTGTCTTGCTGCTTAAAAGACATCTTGCCGCCGTGAGACAAGGCCTGTGTGAGCATCGTCAGCACCAAACCTCCAGACCAATGGAACCTCGCGGTAAAGCAAGCTCCAACATAAAAGAGTCGTGTACTGTGGTCTATCAAATCGGTGCTCCAGTTGTGCCGGCCGCTCGGGCGTGTCACACAATCTCATGATCGGCCAATCCCCCGCCTTGCTAAGACGTCTGCTGCGCGCCAAGGACCGAATGGACGCGAATTTTGATGCCGGCCTGACGGTGGCCGACCTGGCCGGGATCAGCGGCGTGTCCCAGGCGCACTTCGCCCGCGCCTTCAAAATCGCTTTCGGCGTGCCGCCGCACCGCTACCTGCTGACGCGGCGCATCGAACGCGCCGCAGCTCTACTGCGCGACACCGACCTGCCGGTCATTGAAATCGCGCTGGCGACCGGATGGAACAGCCTTGGCACCTTCGGCCGGATCTTTCGCGACATTACCGGCGCCAGCCCAAGCGATATCCGCGGTCTTGCCCGACAGGAGCCGCACCAACTTCAAAAGGTCCCGCATTGTTTCGTCGCCGCTGCCCATCGGCCCAACCTCAAGACCGCAGTTTTGGAGAAGCGCCGCTGCGAAAGCGGCGTTAGTGGTGATGACGATGAAACGGAGGATATCCCATGACGAACGGTATCAGCGTCGTCGGCATCTATGTCCATGATCAGGACATTGCCCTCGACTTTTACGTCAACAAGCTGGGCTTCAAGGTCCACACGGACGCCAGGAACGGCAATTATCGCTGGCTGACGGTCACACATCCGAACCAGCCGGCGTTCGAGCTGGGTCTGTTCCTGCCCCAGGAGCCTGTGCTTGACGCCAACACGGCGGCCGCCATGCGCGCCCTAGTCGCCAAGGGCGCCATGCCGCCGCTCGTGCTCACTGTCGATGATTGCCGCGCTACCTGTGAACGGCTGAAGGCAAAGGGCGTCGAATTCATTCAGGAGCCGGTGGCGCGATTCGGCAGTGTCGATGCCAATTTCCGCGACCCGTCCGGCAACGGCTGGAAGATGGTGGAGGCGCGCAAATGAGCTACGCGAAATTCTTGCAGCCGCAACCCTCGCGGCTCGTCCTCTGGAACCGGCGGCTGCACCGCTGGATCGGCATCATCTTCCTGGTCACGGTGGCGGCAAACCTCAGCACCATGACCTTCGGCAATCCGCCGATGTGGGTCGTCTATGCGCCCCTGCCGCCGCTCTTCGCCATGATGATCAGCGGCTTAATCATGCTGGTGAACCATTATCGAGCCACGGTTCGTCCATCGTGAACTATTTCGCCGGCGTCGTGCCGAATGCATTGCGGAAAGCGGCGATAAAGGCGCTCGACGTGCTGTACCCGCCTCGAAGGTGGTCGGCGCGATCTTCGCGCCGGCGCCTAGCAAGCACATAGCTTCCATGAGCCGGAATTGCTGCCGCCATTGCCGAGCGCCATGCCGATTTCCTCAAAGAATAGGCGCTCCACGGGCGGCAATCTCGCCGATCGGCAAGGCCGGTGAGATCGAAGAGGCGTTCAGGCTACCGACCGGTCACGGCGAGGAGTTTGCCCATGGGCCCCCGGCAGTCCGGATTCGCGGGAGAGGGCTGTCATGAAGGCGCGAGATTTACGAGCCTGATCGGCTTATCCATAGATTGAAGGTAAAGGCTAAAAAATTCCAGTGAAAGCGGCCTCAGTCGATTTGGACTGGATAACTGATGAGTCCGGAAGACCATCACACAAAAGCCGTGCGTTAGAAAACGTTCAGGGTTTTGTGTTCGCACAAGGGGTGTAAGGCTCCGCTTGGTGGAACCTGCCTGCCTATCACGTGGTTTGGTGTGTCGAAGCAAAATTGGAGGATGCGATGAGAAGAATAGTCGTCGTTGGGATTTTGGCGGGCATGCTTGCGGCCTGCCAAACCAGCCAAGAGGGGCTGAAGCCTATTCCCGGAAGCATCACCTACGGCGGACAGCCGAGCCAACGGTTACAAAAGTCACCGATCGGCAGTATCGTTCCCCACACATTCACGGATCAATGGGGCGAAAGGGTACGCGAGACCTACATCCTGCAGCCCGACCGCAGCTTGAAGCTTGTGGATCGGGTATATCTCGATAGTCCTTTTGATTGAAACGGTAATTCTGGGATTGCTCGACATCGTTTTCGGTGAGGTCGACGGATAGGCGCCTCTCGCAGAGACCGCATTCCTGGTTCGTGACGGCGCCGACTATCATTCTCGGCGGCGATGTCCTGCAGACGCGCATCATCGAGGAAGCTTTCGAGGATCATCACGGCGGCCGGATTGCCGCCGAAGCGCCGCCGCGTGAAGGCGTCTACCTGGAAAATCTGTACCAGCATAAGGTCTCCGTTCATTTGCTCCCAGACAGCCGCTGATTGACACCAAGCAGTCAATTCGCTTGTTGTCGCCGTGACAATTTCAAGGGACACGTCGATGCTTTGTGGCACTTGCTCCATAAGGCCTAATTTTTCTTAGCCCCACCTTTTTCCCACTCCCGAGAAAGCTGGCCGGAACCTTCTCGTTAAGCGCCAAGCGACAACGGGATCTCGCCGAGATTACGTGCGTTGCCACCCCACGCCAGAACCCGCACGGGTTCTCACGCCAGGAAGAACGCGCAATCACGGCTCAGGGGGCCGGAAGCGGTCGGTCAATTAGTACATGCGGCTTTGCCCCCGGTTGCATCCACGGGATCAGCCTGTTATGGTGGCTGTGTCGGAAAAGGCAGACTTGGTCTGGTAAGCCCAAGTCCTTTCGGTAACGAAAGCTCTGGTCTTTGGCCTCACGCCTAGGATCTCCACGACGAACAACGATCGCCGTTGAGGCGATTCAATGGTTCGTCTGTGAGGTTCTTCGTTCGGGAAACGCTCCGGTCGAACATCGACAATGGAGCTATGTATGCATTCCCCCGATTTTCACTTCTATGATGTAATCGTCGTCGGCGCGGGCCCCGTCGGGCTGTTTCTAGCTTGCGAGCTGAGACTTTCGGGCTGTTCCGTCCTTCTTCTGGAGAAGGCAGAGGACACACAAACACCGCTTAAAAGCCTGCCATTCGGCCTACGTGGTCTTTCCGTGCCGACCGTTGAGTGTTTCGACCGGCGTGATCTCCTGGATGAGCTGTTGGTCCGCGTGGCCAAGTGCGACACGCCCTCCGCCGCTCATTGGATGCGGAAGCACCGCCGCCCGAGTGGCCATTTCGCCGGCATCCAGTTCTTCTACGACCAGATTGATACGGAACAATGGTCGTATCGTTTGCCGGGTCCAATCGGAAGCATAGCAGTCGACATTGCGAGCATCGAAGACGTTCTCGCAATTCGTGCCGAAAGGTGCGGCGTCGAGATCCGGCGCGGCTACGGTGTAGAGGCCGTCCAGCAAACGGCCGATGCCGTAACTGTAGTGGCAGGCGATATCACCGTAAGTAGCCGATGGCTTGTTGGGTGCGACGGCGGACGCAGCACGGTGCGAAAAGCGGCCGGGATCGGATTCACCGGCACAGAACCCGAGTTCACCGGCTATTCTGTTCAGGTCGAACTCCACGATCCAGCCGCGCTCAATCCCGGTCAACATTATACGACCACAGGAATGTACACCTATACCGCGCCCGGCACGATCGCGATGGTAGACTTCGACGGCGGCATTTTTCACCGCACGAAGCCGACGCGCGAGCATATCGAGCAGGTACTACGCAAGATCACTGAGGTCGACGTGGGAGTGGCGGCACTTCTGCTCGCAACAACCTGGACCGATCGGGCTTTTCAGGCTGTTGACTACCGGGCGGGTCGAATATTCCTTGCCGGCGACGCGGCGCACGTGCATTCACCACTCGGTGGCCAGGGACTTAATCTCGGGCTTGGCGACGCCATGAACCTCGGCTGGAAGCTCGCCGCCACCATCCAGGGCGATGCGCCCGATGGCCTGCTCGACACCTACGGAGCGGAACGACGACCGGTCGGCGCTCAGGTCCTCGATTGGTCGCGCGCGCAGGTCGCGTTGATGCGGCCGAGCAGGAGCTCGCGTGCGCTGGAAGCCATCATTCGGGACCTTATGACAACGCGCGACGGCGCCACCTATTTCGCGGAGCGCGTATTGGGTGTCGGGATCAGGTACGATCTTGGTGATCCCCATCCCCTCGTAGGCCGCAGCGTGCCGGATTTTGAACTGATGGGCGACAGCAGGGTCAATAAGCATCTGCGCAAGGGGCTAGGCCTGCTGCTTGACTTTGAAGGCAATGCTTCTTTGCGCGAGCTTGCGGGCCGTTGGAGCAATCGGATCGTCTATGTCACAGGAAGCGGATCTGAAAGGTTGGGCATGACAGCAGCACTGGTACGACCTGATGGGGTTGTCGCCTGGGCCTGCGAAACGGTAGCCGACCTGAAGGAAGCCGAGTTGAGGCTGACTAAGTGGTTCGGTGCGCCGAGCGCGAGTTCGTAAGCAGGGTCGGTTGCGGACTGGCCGCTTCATGGGGCAGAAAGCGAAAGCGGTAATCCGACCGGTGTATGCTGAGATGGAGTCGCTCCTTTGCGGACGCGAACAAGGGCGCTTTTCTCTCATCTCCTAAGAGTCATCGTCTACGATAGTACCCGATCGTCGAAACCGATTTCGCTAAGGTTTGCAGATGGGCGGACCGCCGTTGCAAACATCTGCCGTGCGTCCTGTTACAGTCCGTGTGGATTATCTGTTTCGGGACGTTCTTCGGAAAGCGGGTGAGCAACACTTACGAAGCCCCGCGTCACAGCCGCGTTGGCTCCAGGCTCGGCAACCGGAAGTCGATATTCCGGAGCCGCTTCCGAAAACCGACTGGTGCTCTGGTCGCCTCCATTCTCTCTAGCTTTCTTCCTTCAGAGCATGTTTGACGCGTAGAATGGCGATCGCAACAGTTCCCATAACCACTGGAATGGCGACAAGCATAATCATGGGATGGAAATGAAACCCTGCGTGATCTGCTGTCTCATATACCAATTTCAGCAGGCTCATCAGATAGTAGCTGATGGCGATAATCGAAAAGCCTTCGACCGCGCGCTGGATCTTGACTTGCGTCGCGGCTCTATCCGCCATTGCCTGGATCTGTGTGGCATTCTGGAACTCAATCTCGACCTGAATTCGGGTTTGCAGCAGATCGAGCAGGTGCATCGTCGCTCTTGATAGCTGCTCGAGCCTCAGTGCGGTTGCCTCGCAGGTCCGAACCGCAGGCTTGAACCGGCGCTCGACGAAAGTGCCGAAGCGTTGAAAGCCTGGGACGTGCGTTTCCCGTAAAAGTGCGATCCTCTCTTCGACTATTTTAGCGTAGGCCGCTGTTGCTCCGAACCGGTTTCTTGTTTCAGCAGTGGCTGAAATGATATGCGACGACAGAACCGTGATCTCGTCAAGCAGCCGCTTGTGCTGCTCTGCAGGCGTGCTCAAGTTGCGATTGGTCAGTTGAACGAGCTCCGCGTCATATCCAGCGAGAAGTGGGGCAAGACGCCGCGCCTCCGGCAATCCGAGCAGCGCCATTGATCTGTAGGTTTCAATCTCAAAGATACGACGCACCATGCGCCCCAGGCGGTGTGCGTTTAGGTCCTTGTTGAACAGGATGATCCTGCTTGAATGGTCCGGTCCGACGCGAAAATCGGAGCAGACTTGTGCCGAGCCCCCACCGATCGAGGACGCAGCCGTATCGCCGAAACCTAAGGTCTTCAAAACCGATCCCAGCTCGTCAGGAGCGTTCCCGAGGACAAGGATACTGACGTGGCAAACATGCCGAGGAGAGTTCAATCCCGCGAGCCGCGCAAAATCACCTTCCGTTAAATCGGATTCGGGCCAACACTCGGGGTCTGAGTCCAACTTCCGCAGGCGTGTGACTGTCACGAATTCAGTGTGCCGTTCGACCCTGACTGAAATCTCACCATCGACTTCAAGGGTATCATGGAACTCCTTGACCGCTCCATCCGAAGGCGCGAAAGCAACGTGTTCGACGATCGCCGGACCGTCGAAATAAATCGACGGCCGAGCGTGAAGCTCGGAATTGAAGTCAGCGGTCTCCGGTTTACAAGTCGTTGAGCCCGAGACTTCTTGTGCCGAAGCGGACGTAGTCGCCGAAATTGCCTCTTCTGCGCAATTTAAAGTCACGTCTGTTTTCCCCATCCCTATCCCCATCAACACACGAACCGACCAACCTATATGAACCGGACCCAATCAACTTGAAAGCCCTGCCGGAGCAAAGACGACAATGCTCATTGAAGAGCCGCTGAACGCCTAAGAAACCTTCCCTTCGACCGTCGCGCCAGCTGTATCTGCGGCGATATTCAAGAATGTTTCGACCAACTGGGGTCTACATAGCGATATCGGCGTTCGTGAGCTCACGGGTGTTCGTTGCGTCAGAGTATCTCCTCTTGCGTTCCCATAATAAGCCTATGCGGCCAACTGAGCCTTGCCTCGCAAAGCCTTTCGTAGATCCGGGATCGCTTTGCGTCTTGTTCAACCCTCCGCACGGACGCTGAGCTCGCTACGCTCTCCAGGGATGAAAACGAAGCTCGGCAGCCTCAACATCGAAGCAAAACGACCATGGCTGAAATCGTGATGATCTGCGGGCGGATATTGAAGGAGACCAGCGGCGAGGGGTATAAGTATGATCTATTTATAGCAAAATCGGCTCATGCAGCGGGAAACAAAGCGCCACAGGTAAAACTCATGCCCCTCGCGGGTAAATAATCCTACATAAACGTTGACTGGTATGATTTTTTATCCTTAGTTGATGATCGCTGCCGCGAGATGGCAGATCGAGGTTTTTGGGAGAGAGATCATGCGCTTTTTCAAAGCAGCCGTCCTTGCGGGCGCGTTTGCCATTCTGACCGCCGGCTCAGCCTTGGCGGAGAACGTCAAAATCGGTTTCATCGTGAAGCAGCCGGAAGAACCCTGGTTCCAGGACGAATGGAAATTTGCCGACCAGGCCGCCAAGGAGAAGGGCTTCACCCTGGTCAAGATCGGCGCTGAGGATGGCGAGAAGGTTCAGTCGGCGATCGACAATCTCGGCGCGCAAGGTGCGCAGGGCTTCATCATCTGCACGCCGGACGTCAAGCTTGGCCCCGGTATCGTTGCCAAGGCCGCCGCCAATCAGCTGAAGCTGATGACCGTCGACGATCGCCTGGTCAATGCCGAGGGCAAGCCGCTTGAAGATGTACCGCATATGGGCATTTCCGCCACCAAGATCGGCGAGACTGTCGGCCAGGCGATCGTCGATGAAATCAAGAAGCGCGGCTGGGACCTGAAGAATGTCGGCGCGATCCGCGTTTCCTACGATCAGCTGCCGACCGCAGTCGACCGCGTCGAAGGTGCGATTTCGGTTCTGAAGACGGCTGGTTTCCCGGCGGCGAACATTTTTGACGCGCCGCAGGCGAAGACCGATACGGAAGCTGCGCTCAATGCCGCGACCACGGTTCTCAACAAGCACGCCGACATTAAATATTGGGTCGCTTTCGGCCTCAACGATGAAGCTGTGCTCGGTGCGGTCCGCGCCTCGGAATCGGTCGGCATTCCCGCAGCGAACATGATCGGCGTCGGTATCGGCGGCGCGGATTCGGCGATCAACGAGTTCAAGAAGCCCGCCGCAACCGGTTTCTTCGGTACGGTCATCATCTCGCCGAAGCGCCATGGCTACGAGACGGCCATCAACATGTACGACTGGATTGCCAACAGCAAGGAGCCGCCGAAGCTGACGCTGACCTCCGGTTCTCTCGCACTGCGCGGCGATTACGAGAAGGTTCGCAAGGATCTCGGCATCGAATGATCGTCCTTCCAGGATGATGTCCGTCCGGTGGCTTTGTTGCCGCCGGACCTTCTCTCGATGGAGCAAGCATGGCTTTCCTTGAATTTAAGGGCATTTCCAAGGGCTATCCGGGCGTCCAGGCACTGTCGGACGTCTCTTTCGATGTCGAAAGAGGCGCGGTGCACGGGCTGATGGGCGAAAACGGCGCTGGCAAATCGACGCTGATCCGGGTTCTCTCCGGCGATCAGGCCGCGGATAGCGGCAGCATCGTCATTGATGGCCTGGAGCAGCATTACAGCTCCGTCCGCGATGCCTTTCATGCCGGCGTCATCGTCATCCATCAGGAGCTGCAGCTGGTGCCGGAACTGACGGTTGCCGAGAACCTCTGGCTCGGCCGTTTTCCCGGCAGGGCTGGCGTGATCGACGGCAAGACGCTGATCGAGACCGTTCGTACGAAGCTCAGGGAAATCGGCATCGATGTCGATCCGGCAGCCAAGGTGTCCTCGTTGTCGATCGGTGCCCGCCAGATGGTGGAGATCGCCAAGGCCGTCATGGTCGATGCGCGGGTGATCGCGCTCGACGAGCCGACCTCGTCGCTTTCGTCACGCGAGAGCGAAATCCTGTTTTCCCTGATCGACCGGCTGAGAGCCAATGGCACGGTCATCCTCTATGTCTCGCATCGCCTGGATGAGATCTTCCGGCTCTGCGACAGTCTCACCGTCCTGCGCGACGGCAAGCTCGCCGCGCATCATCCCAAGATCGCCGATACGACGCGCGAGCAGATCATTTCGCAGATGGTCGGCCGCGAGATCAGCAATATCTGGGGCTGGCGCGAACGTCCGCTCGGCGAGGTGCGTCTGGAAGTTACGGCGCTCTCCGGTTCAAAGTTGCGCAATCCCGTCAGCTTCTCGGTTCGCAGGGGTGAAATCCTTGGCTTTTTCGGCCTCATCGGCGCCGGCCGAAGCGAAATGGCCCGGCTTCTTTATGGTGCGGATCATCGTCATCAGGGCAGCGTCTCGATCGATGGCGTCGCCGTCGCGCCTAACAATCCGAAGGCCGCCATCAGCGCCGGCATGGTTCTCTGCCCTGAGGATCGAAAGTTCGACGGCATCATTCAGGGGCGGTCGATCGAAGAGAACATTGCTATCTCTTCGCGGCGGCATTTCTCGCCCTTCGGCATCCTCAATCCTAAGAAGGAAGCCTCGGTCGCCGATCAGTTCATCGCCAAGCTCAGGGTCCGCACGCCCTCGCGCAAGCAGGATATCGTCAATCTCTCCGGCGGCAACCAGCAGAAGGTTATCCTTGGCCGCTGGCTTTCGGAGCAGGGCGTCAAGGTTCTCGTCATCGATGAGCCGACGCGCGGCATCGATGTCGGCGCCAAGTCGGAAATCTATGAAATTCTCTACGAGCTGGCGGCAGGCGGCATGGCGATCGTCGTCATATCCAGCGAGCTTCCGGAAGTCATGGGCATTTCCGATCACATCATGGTCATGTGTCAGGGCCGCGTCGCCGCCGATGTCGCTCGCGCCGATTTCGACGAACGGGCCATTCTGACCGCGGCCCTGCCCGACAAGAATGCCGCCGGCACAATGTAATTCAGGAATGGTAGTGATGAATTCGTTGAAAAAAATCCTTCTCGGCGAACAGGGCCTCGTGGTGATCTTCGCGATCGCGTTCGTGATCGTCTCGCTCTTCGTTCCGAGCTTCCTGACCGAGCGCAACATGCTCGGGCTGCTGCAGTCGGTGGTGACGATCGGGATCGTTGCCTGCACCATGATGTTCTGCCTTGCCTCGCGCGACTTTGATCTCTCGGTCGGATCGACGGTCGCTTTTTCGGGCATGATCGCCGTCATGGTGTCGAACTCCACCGGCTCCATTCCGCTCGGCCTGCTCGCCGCGCTGATCTGTGGCAGCGTCGTCGGCGTCGTCAACGGCGTCGTCATCGCCAAGTTCCGCATCAACGCGCTGATCACTACACTCGCAACGATGCAGATCGTGCGGGGCCTCGCACTGATCGCGTCTGATGGACGCGCCGTCGGCATCAACGATCCGGCCTTCTATCAGCTGGCGCTGTCGCGCTTCCTGACGGTGCCAACGCCGATCTGGATCATGGTGCTGCTCTTCATCATCTTCGGCTTTACACTCAACCGGACTGTTTTCGGCAAGAACACGCTTGCGATCGGCGGCAATCCCGAGGCGTCGCGCCTGGCCGGCGTCAATGTCGTCAACATGCGGATCTGGATCTTTGCCTTGCAGGGCCTCGTCTGCGCCATTGCCGGCATCCTGCTTGCCTCGCGCATCACCTCTGGCCAGCCGAACGCGGCAACCGGGCTCGAGCTCTCCGTCATCTCGGCCTGCGTGCTTGGCGGCGTGTCGCTTGCGGGCGGCCGCGCAGCGATGACCGGCGTCATTGTTGGCGTCCTCATCATGGGCATTGCCGAGAACGTCATGAACCTGCTCAATATCCAGGCCTTCTATCAATATCTCGTGCGCGGCTGCATTCTGCTGCTTGCCGTTCTGTTGGACAATCTGCGGTCGTCGGCGGCAGGACGTGGTAGTCGCTTGTAACGGATTTCCAGGAGAAGTTTGGGGAGAAGTTTGTCGGGCTCGCAGTTGCGCATTGATGCCGGGGCGTAGTGCCGCTCATGATCGCTGACGGGCCAGCGGAAGGGAGTGCTAGGGATGACTACGCGTTTGGGGTCTTTACGGACGACGCAGGCCGGGGCCGCACCTGAACAGGGTAGGCGTACCGTGCGCGAGGAGCTGTTGAAGAAGCTCATCGGCCAAATCGTTTCGGGCGCTCTTGCCGAGGGCTCGATTCTTCCGAATGAAGCCGAGCTCTCCGAGGTCTATGGCGTCAGCCGCACCAGCCTGCGCGAAGCTATGCAATATTTGTCGGCGCTGGGGATGGTTCGCTCGCGCACTCGCGCCGGCACCACCGTCCTGCCACGAGAGAACTGGAACTATCTGGACCCGCTGGTTCTCGATGCGACCCTGGCACTCAGCAACGACCGCAGCTTCTACGATTCCCTGCTCGATGCGCGGCAAGTGCTGGAACCCGCCGCCGCC
>JBCNPI010000030.1:0-33120 GCA_039593415.1 Rhizobium sp.
GGCTGGAATCGACGATGTTGCAGCCCTGATCGGCCAGATAGTTCGAGATCGCCGCAACGATCCCGCGCGTCGACTTGCATGCCACTGTCAGTACATAGCTTGTCATGCTGATCTTCCTCCGCCGTCCGCGGCCAAAATTCCGCTGTGGTGCCGGGGGCTCGCGCCCCGGCACATGGGCAAATTCAGGCGTCTTTTTGCTACGCACTCAGACATCGAGCGTGCTGTCGCGCTCCCACTGCGTGAAGTGCGAGCAATAGGCGTTCCATTCCTGATGCTTGAGCTTCAGATAGGCATCGGAGAATTCCGAGCCGATCGCCTGCTTCAGCCCCTCATCCTCATCATAGGCCCGCAGGGCATCGAGCAGATTGAGCGGCAGGCGCGGCGCATTCTTCACGAGATGACCCTCCGCATACATGTCGATATCGTGATGAGGCCCCGGATCGGCACGGCTGCGCAAACCATCGAGGCCTGCAGCGATGATAACCGCCTGTAGTAGGTAGGGATTGACGGCACCATCGGGCAGGCGCAGCTCGAAACGGCCGGGACCGGGCACACGCACCATGTGAGTCCGGTTGTTGCCAGTCCAGGTCACGCTATTGGGAGACCAGGTGGCTCCGGATGTGGTGCGCGGCGCATTGATGCGCTTGTAGGAATTGACCGTCGGGTTGGTGATCGCCGCCAGCGACGAGGCATGTTTCATGATGCCGCCGAGGAAGTGCTTGCCTTCGGCCGACAGGCCGAATTCGGCCCCCCTGTCGGCAAAGACGTTGGTCCTGCCGTCATTGTCCCACACGGAGATATGGCAATGGCAGCCATTGCCCGTCAGCCCCTTGAAAGGCTTCGGCATGAAGGTCGCGCGAAGCCCGTGTTTCTCGGCGATCGACTTGACCATGAATTTGAAGAAGGAGTGCTTGTCGGCCGTCTTCAGGGCGTCGTCGAATTCCCAGTTCATCTCGAACTGGCCATTGGCGTCCTCGTGGTCGTTCTGATAAGCCCCCCAGCCGAGCTCGAGCATATAATCGCAAATCTCGGAAATGACGTCATACCGCCGCATAACGGCCTGCTGGTCGTAGCAGGGCTTTTCCGCCGTATCATATTCGTCGGAAATCTTGGCGCCGTCGGCGGTGATCAAGAAAAATTCGGCTTCGACGCCGGTCTTGACGCGCTTGCCTGCGGCCTCCGCTTCTTTCACGAGCTTCTTCAGCACGTTTCGCGGTGCCTGCGCGACCAGTTCGCCTTCCATCATGCAATCGGCCGCGACCCAGGCAACGTCCTTCTTCCATGGGAGCTGGATGACGGAAGATGCGTCGGGCACTGCAAAAAGATCGGGATGGGCGGGCGTCATGTCGAGCCAGGTGGCGAAACCGGCAAAGCCGGCACCGTCTTCCTGCATGCCCGCAATCGCCTGGGCCGGCACCAGCTTGGCACGCTGGCCGGAAAAAAGATCCGTATAGCTGATCATGAAATATTTGATGCCTTTGTCTTTTGCAAAGGCAGCAAGATCCAGTGTCATTCTGGTTCCCCTTTGGATTTCTTCGAGACACTTCGACGATGCATTTGAACGGCCGGGCCGATCGGCCCAGCCGAAATATCAAAAGCCTCCCTTGCCCGGGTACCAATTGGTGCCGGCGAGCGGAATCTGCGCCATGGCGGCAGCTTCCATCGTCAGCGCACACAGGTCTTCCGGCTCCAGATTGTGCAGGTGATTCTTGCCGCAGGCGCGCGCGATCGTCTGCGCTTCCAGCGTCATGACCTTGAGATAATTGGCAAGCCGTCGACCGGCAGCAACCGGATCGAGGCGCTTGGCAAGCTCCGGGTCCTGCGTGGTGATGCCCGCGGGGTCCTTGCCCTCGTGCCAGTCGTCATAGGCGCCGGCAGTCGTGCCAAGCTTCTGGTATTCCTCTTCCCATTTCGGATCATTGTCGCCGATCGCCACAAGCGCCGCCGTGCCGATGGCAACGGCATCCGCGCCAAGCGCCAGCGCTTTCGCCACATCAGCCCCGGAGCGGATGCCGCCGGAAATGATGAGCTGCACCTTGCGATGCATGCCGAGGTCCTGCAGCGCCTGGACGGCAGGACGGATACAGGCGAGCGTCGGCATGCCGACATTCTCGATGAAGACATCCTGCGTTGCAGCCGTGCCGCCCTGCATGCCATCGAGCACGACGACATCGGCACCGGCCTTGACCGCAAGCGCCGTGTCGTAATAGGGCCGCGCGCCGCCGACCTTCACGTAGATCGGCTTTTCCCAGTCGGTGATCTCGCGCAATTCCATGATCTTGATTTCGAGATCGTCCGGACCGGTCCAGTCCGGATGCCGGCAGGCCGAGCGCTGATCGATGCCCTTCGGCAGATTGCGCATGTTGGCGACACGATCGGAGATCTTCTGGCCGAGCAGCATGCCGCCGCCGCCGGGCTTGGCGCCTTGGCCAACCACCACCTCGATCGCGTCGGCGCGGCGCAGGTCTTTGGGGTTCATTCCATAACGCGACGGGAGATACTGATAGACTAGCGTCTGCGAGTGGCCGCGCTCTTCGTCCGTCATGCCGCCGTCGCCTGTCGTGGTCGACGTTCCAGCAAGTGTGGCGCCCCGCCCGAGCGCTTCCTTGGCGTTGCCCGACAGCGCACCGAAGCTCATGCCGGCGATGGTAATGGGGGTCTTGAGGGTAATCGGCTTCTTAGCGAAACGGCTGCCGAGGACGACGCTCGTATCGCATTTCTCGCGGTAGCCTTCGAGCGGATAGCGCGAGATCGAAGCCCCGAGGAACAGCAGATCGTCGAAGTGCGGAACCTTGCGCTTGGTGCCGGCGCCGCGGATGTCATAGATACCGGTCGCCGCCGCACGGCGGATTTCAGCAAGCGTATGATCGTCGAAGGTCGCCGACTTGCGGGGTGGCGTATATGGATTGTGATAGCTCATGAGGTCCCCTTCGTCTCAATAGGCGTCGGCATTGTCGATGTTGAAATTATAGAGCTTGCGCGCCGATCCGTAGCGTTTGAACTCTTCCGGCCTGACGTCGCGCACACCGGCCCTGTCGAGGAGCTCGGAAAGCTTTGCGAGGTGCTCCGGACGCATCTCCTTTTCGATACAGTCGGAGCCGAGGCTCTTGACCGAACCACGAACGAAAAGCTTGGCCTCGTAGAGACTGTCGCCGAGCGCATCGCCGGCATCGCCCAGCACGACCAGATGGCCGGACTGCCCCATGAAGGCGGACATATGGCCGATATTGCCGTGAACGACGATGTCGATGCCCTTCATCGAGATGCCGCAGCGCGAGGCGGCATTGCCCTTGATGACGAGCAGGCCACCCTGCCCGGTCGCGCCGGCATACTGGCTGGCATCGCCTTCGATGACGACGGTGCCGGACATCATGTTTTCCGCAACGCCCGGACCGGCCGAACCATGCACGATGACGTTGCCGCCATCGTTCATGCCGGCGCAGTAATAGCCGACGGACCCTTTGATATCGACGGTGACGGCTGCATCGATACCGGCGGCCACGGCATGATGGCCACGCGGATTGACGACTTCGAAGGCTATATCATTTGTACCGGCAGCAAGGCCATGAAGAGCGCTGTTGAGTTCGCGCAGCGGCGTGACGGATAGGTCGAAAACTGGCATGAAAAACTCTCTCGATTACGGCGCTTCTGACTATGCGGCCTTTTCGTGATCCCAGAAATAGACGGTTGCCGGTTCCGGCTCCCAGATGCGGGCATCCTCGATGCCCGGAAGATTGACCAGTGCGCGGTATTCGGAGCCGAAGGCAACATATTGATCGGTTTCCGCCATGACCGCCGGCTTGCAGGCGATGGGATCGCGAACGACGCCGAAGCCCGACTTGGTGCCGACGACGAAGGTGAAGAAGCCATCGAGATCGTCGACCGCGCTTTCGAGCGCCTCGCCGAGATCCTTGCCTTTGGCCATCTCGGCCGTGAGATAGGCAGCCGCCACTTCGGTATCGTTTTCCGTTTCGAAGATCATGCCCTCGCGCTTCAGCTCGCGCCGCAGGTTGTTGTGGTTCGACAGCGAACCGTTGTGAACCAGGCACTGGTCCGAGCCCGTCGAGAAGGGATGGGCGCCAAGCGTCGTGACGGCCGATTCCGTTGCCATGCGCGTGTGTCCGATGCCGTGCGTGCCGGACATGGCGGTCACGCCAAAGCGCGAGACCACATCTTTCGGCAGGCCGACTTCCTTGTAGATTTCGACGGTATCGCCGCTGCTCATGACACGGATATTCGGACGCAGGGTCGTCAGGGCCGCCCTGCCCGCATTGAGCTTGTCCTTGGCAAGCGTGATGACGGCATGCGTGCTTTTGACTGTCACAGATACCGGCGCATCGAGCGCCCGTCTCAGCTCATATTCCAGCCCGTCGAAATCCTTTGCCGGATCAGGCGACTGGACGGTGATCTTCGCCGTGTCGCCATTATCGTTGCCGTAGATCGCAATGCCTGCGCTATCAGGTCCGCGATCTGTCATCGTGATCAGCATGGAGGACAGAAGCGCGCCGAGTTTCGGCTCCAGCGCCTTATCCTTCAAGAAAAGACCGACAATTCCGCACATGCCCAAACCCTCCGTTTTCGCATCTGCAAAAATGGCTATCAGGTCCAATGCGGCTTTTCAACTCAAAAGAATATTTTTTTCTTTTGAGGCAAGTCAGTCGGTCTTTCCCCGCTGTGGATAGCTGATGATCGACAGGTATTTTGCCGGCAGTTTCACCAGCACTTCCGGGCCATGCGGCGCATCGGCATCAAAGAAAAGGCTGTCGCCCGGCTGCATCGGATAGAGCTGGTCGCCATGGCGGTACATGACCTCGCCTTCAAGCATGTAGAGGAACTCCATGCCCTCGTGCTGAAATGTCGGGAAGATATCGGAATCAGCGGTCAAGGTAATGAGATAGGGCTCGACGATGACACCGCTCGAATTGTTGTCGATATGACCGAGAAGATTGTATTGGTGGCCGGCACGCGTGCCGCGCCGTTCCAGTTCTACACCCTGGCCGGCCTTGACGAAGACGGCATTGCGCGGCTCTTCATAGCGACGGAAGAAGGCCGTCAGCGGCACGCCGAGTGCGCGCGACAGCGATTGCAGCGTCGTCAGCGACGGCGAGATATTGCCGTTCTCGATCTTCGAGAGCATGCCGAGCGAGATCCCCGTCGCGGCGGCAAGATCCGTCACCGTGATGCCGAGTTTCTTGCGATAGGCACGAACCTCGTGGCCGATCGCCATTTCGAGATTGTTTTCCTTCGGTTCGCGAACCGCATGCGGATTTTGCGAGAAGGCTGACCGTCCAGCGTGGGATTGATCGTCGGCCGATACATCATCTGCCTTGGTTTTCATTCTGGATCCTTTTTGCCGGCAGGACTTGCTGAGAAGGACTCTATCCTCTCAGTGAAATTTTCTCAACTGCGACGAAAATCAGGGGCGCCGGGTGGCACCGGGGGCAATCCCATACAGAGAGCGATAAGCGCGGGCAAAATGCGCGCCGCTCGAAAAGCCGGTGGCAATGGCAATTTCGGAAATCGAAAGCGGGCTTTGCTCCAGGAGCCGGCGTGCGTGCTGCAGCCTTATCAGCCGATATTGATCGAGAAAGGTCGCGCCGAGATGCGCGGCAAACAGCCGGTCGAGATGTCGCGGCGTCACCCCGGCGATCCGCGCCATGGCGGAGCGGTCGAGCGGCATCTCGATCGTCTCCTCCATTTTTTCCAGTACGCTCAGGAGACCCGGGTGATGCACGCCATAGCGTTCGGCGAGCGAACCGCGCTGCGGCGCTGCCGGCTCGCCCACCTCCGTATGCAGATACCAATCGCTGACGCGCCGCGCGAAATCCGTACCCATGCGCTCGGATATCAGCACATGCATCATGTCGAGCGGCGCAATGCCGCCGCCGCAGGTGATGCGATTGCCGTCGATGACGAAACGGGCCTGGCGCGGTGACAGCGCCGGGAAAGCTTCCAGCAAGGCCGGCGCATGCTCCCAATGAACGGTGAAATCGCGCTCGGCCAGAAGCCCGGCTGCGGCAAGCAGATAGGGTCCGCCGGAAATGCCGCCGATGCGCACGCCTTCGCGTGCGAGCTGACGGAGGCAGGCAAGGACCGAAGGGTAGTGCCAGTCGCGCGGTGATCCGCCAGCGCAGACGAAGACAGTGCCAAGACCCGACCCACGAACCGGGAGAGGTTTTGCCGGCACCGGCACGCCGCCCGACGATACTGCCGGGGCGCCATCCGGCGAGAACGTCGACAACCGATAGATTTCACGACCGGCGAGAAGGTTGGCGGCGCGCAGCGGTTCGCTCGCGGAGGCAAAGGACATCAGCGCGAATCCCGGGATCAGGATGAAGCCGATCGTCTGGGTATTTCTCGCGTCGATCGAAGTCATGTCCCTTTTCTATCTAAATAAGTCCTAATTGGGCAAGTCGGTATTTGCCACTATGTCAACATGAGCGCAGTTCAAAGCGGACCTTATCATGCGCTATTCGGCTTTCTCAGTTTTTCTCAACGGCCTTCGAGGCAATACCGGCTGGGCGCCTGCCTGGCGCCAGCCGCAACCGAAGTCACATTATGACGTGATCATCGTCGGTGGCGGCGGCCATGGGCTGGCGACAGCCTATTATCTCGCCAAGACGTTTGGAATTACCAACGTCGCCGTTCTGGAAAAGAGTTACCTCGGCTCCGGCAATATCGGCCGCAACACGACGATCATTCGTTCCAACTACCTGCTGCCCGGCAACAATCCTTTCTACGAACTTTCCATGAAGCTTTGGGAAGGGCTGGAGCGGGATTTCAACTTCAATGCCATGGTCTCGCAGCGCGGCGTGCTCAATCTCTTCCATTCGGATGCGCAGCGCGACGCCTATACCCGGCGTGGTAACGCGATGCGCCTGCACGGCGTCGATGCCGAGCTGCTCGACCGCGCGGCCGTCCGCAAGAAGCTGCCTTTTCTTGATTTCGACAATGCCCGCTTCCCGATCATGGGCGGCCTGTTGCAGGCGCGCGGCGGCACGGTGCGCCACGACGCCGTCGCCTGGGGCTATGCCCGCGGCGCCGACAGCCGGGGCGTCGACATCATCACCGGCTGCGAGGTAACCGGCATCCGCACCGAAAACGGCCGCGTCACTGGTGTCGAAACCACCAAGGGCTTCATCGGCTGCGGCAAGCTGGCACTGGCGGCGGCCGGCAATTCCACCGTCGTCGCCGACATGGCGGGGCTGCGCCTGCCGATCGAAAGTCATGTGCTGCAGGCCTTCGTCTCCGAAGGCTTGAAACCGTTCATCGATTGCGTCGTCACTTTCGGCGCCGGACATTTCTATGTCTCGCAGTCCGACAAGGGCGGCCTCGTCTTCGGCGGCGATATCGATGGCTACAATTCCTATGCCCAACGCGGCAACCTCGCGACCGTCGAACATGTCGCCGAAGCCGGCGTGGCGATGATCCCGGCGCTGACCCGGGTGCGCTATCTGCGCACATGGGGCGGCGTCATGGACATGAGTATGGACGGCTCGCCGATCATCGACCGCACCCATATCGACAATCTCTACCTGAACGCCGGCTGGTGCTACGGCGGTTTCAAGGCGACGCCGGCATCCGGCTACTGTTACGCCCATCTGATCGCCCGCAACGAGCCGCATGAGACGGCAAGGCAATTGCGCCTCGATCGCTTCCAGCGCGGCTATCAAATCGACGAAAAGGGCGTCGGCGCCCAACCGAACCTGCATTGAGGACATGACAACATGGCAAGCCTGATTTCCTGCCCTCACTGCGGCACGCGTCCCAAGGAAGAATTCACCATCAGGGGCGACGCAAGCCTCAGCCGCCCTGCCCCGGATGCCGGCGCCGAAGATTGGTACAATTACGTCTACCTGCGCGACAACCCAAGGGGGCTGCACCGGGAATATTGGCATCACTCCTCCGGCTGCCGCCGCTGGCTGATCGTCGAACGCGACACCGTCACCCATAAGGTCCACGGCATCCGCGACGCGGCACTTGCCAAACTTGGAGGTGGCGCATGAGCAGCTATCGTCTTTCCTCCGGTGGCCGGATCGACCGCTCCAAAGCCATTGCCTTCAGCTTCGACGGCCGGGCCTTAACCGGTCATCCCGGTGACACGCTTGCCTCTGCGCTTCTTGCCAACGGCATCCAGCTCGTCGGCCGCAGCTTCAAATATCACCGGCCGCGCGGCATCCTGACGGCAGGAGCCGCCGAACCCAACGCGCTGGTCACAACAGGCACAGACGGGCGAACGGAAGCCAATAGCCGTGCCACGATGATCGAGCTCCATGACGGGCTGATTGCCCGCAGCCAGAACCGCTGGCCCTCGCTTGCCTTCGATGTCGGTGCCGTCAATGGGCTGCTCTCACCCTTCCTCAGCGCCGGCTTCTACTACAAGACCTTCATGTGGCCCGCCGCCTTCTGGGAGAAAGTCTACGAACCGCTCATCCGCAAGGCCGCCGGCCTCGGCAAGGCGTCCTATGAGTCCGATCCCGACTCCTACGAGAAGTGCTGGGCGCATTGCGATCTGCTCGTGATCGGCGCTGGGCCTGCAGGTCTTGCTGCGGCATTGACGGCAGGACGCGCCGGCGCGCGTGTCATTCTCGCGGACGAAGGCTTCGCTCGCGGCGGCAGTTTGCTCTTGGAGAGCAGCTCTCCCCTCAAGGAAATATTGAACGAAGTCGACACGTTGCCAAATGTGCAATGCCTGCCGCGCACGACTGTCATCGGCTGGTATGACGACAATGTCTTCGGCGCCGTCGAACGCGTCCAGAAGCATGTGGCGATGCCTGATCCGCGCCGACCCGTCGAGCGCCTCTGGCGCATCATCGCCAAGCAGGCGATCCTTGCGACCGGGGCCGAGGAGCGGCCGCTTGTCTTCGGCGGCAACGACATTCCAGGCGTCATGATATCAGGCGCCATGCGCAGCTATCTGACCCGTCAGGCCGTTGCTCCCGGCAAGCGCACCGTGGCCTTCACGACCAACAGTTCCGGCTACCGGACCGCCGCTGACCTCGAGGCCGCGGGCCTTGAGGTAGCCGCCATCGTCGATACACGCGCCAATAGTGGCGAGCGCTGGACCGGCAGGGCGAAGGTGCTGACCGGCGCATGCGTCGTCGACGCGCTTGGCTCCAGGCAGGTCCGTGCGGTCAGGATTGCGAGCGGGTCAGGCACACAGGAGATCGATGTGGATGCTCTGGCCATGTCCGGCGGCTGGAGCCCGATCATCCATCTTGCCTGCCATCGCGGGGCCAAGCCGGTCTGGTCGGAACGGCATGGGGCTTTCCTCGCGCCGGAACGGCAGGACGGTTTGCTGATCGCCGGCTCCGCAGCCGGCCTGGCCTCCATCGATAGCTGCCTTGGCGACGGAGCGATCAAAGCGGCCGAAGCGCTGGAGGCGATCGGTTTTCGCAAGATTGCACCCGCCTTTGCTTCGGCGGAGGAAACATCAGTCGCCGCCGCGCCGCTCTGGCATGTCAAAGGCAGCAAGGGCAAAGCCTTCGTCGATTATCAGAACGACGTGCACCTCAAGGATCTCGGCCTTGCCGTGCGCGAGGGCTATGGCCATGTCGAGCTTGCCAAGCGCTATACGACAAACGGCATGGCGACGGACCAGGGCAAGCTTTCCAACATCAACGCCATCGGCATCTTGGCCGAGGCTCGCGGCATCTCGCCGGCCGAGGTCGGGACAACCACGTTCCGGCCCTTCTATACACCCGTCTCCTTCGGCGCATTGACAGGTACTTCGCGGGCTAAGCATTTCCAGCCCGCGCGCAAATCTCCCTTGCACGAATGGGCAAAGAAGAATGGCGCCATCTTCGTGGAGACAGGCCTCTGGTATCGTTCTTCCTGGTTTCCGCGCGATGGTGAAAAGGGCTGGCGCGAAAGCGTCGATCGCGAAGTGCTGAACATCCGCAAAAATGCCGGCATCTGCGATGTCTCGACGCTCGGCAAGATCGAGATCTTCGGCAAGGACGCCGCGACCCTTCTTGACCGTATCTATTGCAACGGCTTTGCCAAGCTGCCCGTCGGCAAGGCGCGCTACGGCATCATGCTGCGCGAAGACGGCATGATTTACGACGACGGCACCACCAGCCGCTTGAACGATGACCATTTCTTCATGACCACCACGACGGCCCTTGCCGCCGGCGTGCTCACCCATCTGGAGTTCTGCGCGCAAACACTCTGGCCCGAACTGGACGTCTATTTTGCATCGTCGACAGACCAATGGGCGCAGATGGCGGTAGCAGGCCCGAAATCCCGCGCCATTCTTTCCGAGATTGTCGATGACGACATTTCTGATGTGGCTTTCCCGTTCATGAGCGCACGCGCGGTCTCTCTGTTCGGCGGTAAGCTCAAGGGGCGTCTCTTCCGCATCTCATTTTCCGGCGAGCTCGCTTATGAGCTTGGCGTGCCCGCGGCCTATGGCGAGTCCGTTGCCGACGCCATCATGCAAGTGGGTCAAAAACACGAGATCTGCGCCTATGGTGCGGAAGCTCTCGGTGTCCTGCGCATCGAAAAAGGTCACGTCACACATGCGGAGATCAACGGCACGGTGACACCGGGCGATCTTGGCTTTGCCCGCATGGTTTCGACCACGAAGCCCGATTTCATCGGCAAGGCGATGCTCCAGCGTGAAGGCCTGCAAGCGGCCGACCGGCCTCGCCTCGTCGGTGTCAAGCCGGTGAATCCGGCGACCAGTTTCCGCACCGGTGCGCATATCCTTGCGAAAAATGCAGCCGCAACACTCGAGAACGACCAAGGCTATGTCACATCGAGCGCCTTTTCGCCGAGCCTGGGCCATACGATCGGGCTCGCGCTCATCAAGAACGGTCCTGAGCGTATCGGCGAGAAGATCACCGTCTGGAATGGCCTTAGAAACGAATATACGGATGCCGTGATTTGCAGCCCCGTCTTCATCGACCCTCAGAACGAGAAGCTCCATGCGTGATTTGCCGACATTAAAGCCGATCCTTGCCGGAAAAGCCGTTTTGCAGGGCGAGATTATCCGGCTGGAAGCCTTGCCCGAAGGCCACCTCCTGCATGTGATGGGTGCGACCACGAGCGAGGAGATTGCGAGCCATCTTTTTGCGGCGGGTCTCAGGAAAAGCTCGGTGCGCCCTGCCGGATACCGGCAATGGTTCATTGCCGGCAACGACCGGCTCGCCGAATCTCAGGAGCAGGCCCTCGCAGACGCTATGGCGGGCCGGGCCTTCATCTCGGATCAGAGTCACGGCCGCGTTCGCATCCATGTTTCCGGATCAAATGCTTCCGCACTCCTTAACAAAGGTACGGCCGTAGACCTGCATCCGGCCAATTTCCCCGAAGGAAGCAGCGCCGTGACCCTCTTCGGTCATATCTCGATCCAGCTCACGCGCATTGCCATCAATGACTTCGAACTGACCGTGCTGCGCAGCTTTGCGCAGTCGATTTATGAGGAGCTTGAGGCGTTGGCGATGTCGTTTGGCGCGGCTCATGAAGCGGGCTGAGCGATTTTCTCGTTGCAGCGCCAGACCTGTCGATTGGTTTGCAACTACCCGCCTGCGACCAATTTGAAAATCTGTTTGCCGAGAGGCTGGAACGCGATATTGATGCCTCGGCACATCGAGCGAACCGATGTGCCGTCGCCGGCATGGGAGCGCGACTCACAAGCTGCGAACGGTGATTCTCGTCGGCGGAACCATCGATAATCTTAGCCGGATAGAGTCCGATTGGACTATTGCTCCCTCGCTCTACGGTCGAAACATATGAGCCACAGCGGCAGGTATTTGTGTGTTGCTTGGAAGAAAATTCAGGAAAAACAGCGACTTATTCGGTCCGATATGAAGTCTTGGCTGTCATACGCTAACCGGTCATTGACCGCTAATCTCTGGACGGCCTGACAGAATCGTGTTCTATCTTCTGGCGGCCAAAGGTCGGCAAACCGGCGACAGGCCGCCAAGAGGAACAGATGGCGATAGAGAACCGTATGGAGACGATGGCTCCTTCCAGGGAAAATGCTGGCAGCAAAATTGCGCGCCATGCAACTGTGCTGTCGGGCCAGCTTCAGCAGCTCAGAACGCGCATGTATCCGCCAAAATCGGAAAAGATGCTTCGCCAGTTTCTCACCAACGAAGTGTCTAAGCTTACATCGATTCCGGATTCAACCTTGAAACTGATGTCGAGTGAAGGCCGCGGCCCCGTTCCCAGCCGGCTGGAAAACAATCATCGCGTCTACACGCTCGCCCAGATCAATGAATTGCGGGAGCTGTTCGCCAAGCAGAAGCCGTCCGAAGCACTTCGCTTCCTGCCGCGCCGCCGCCAGAATGAGCATCTTCAGGTTCTTGCAATCGCCAACTTCAAGGGCGGCAGCGCCAAGACGACCACTTGTGTTCATCTCGCCCATTATCTCGCACTGCATGGCTATCGCGTGCTTGCTCTTGATCTCGATCCGCAGGCGTCGCTTTCGGCCATGTTCGGCGCGCAACCGGAAATCGATGTCGGCGCCAACGAAACCATCTATGCTGCTTTAAGATATGATGCCGCCGAAAGGCGGTCGATCCGCGAAATCATCCGCAAGACCTACTTCGACGGCATACACCTCATTCCCGGCAATCTGGAAGTCATGGAATATGAGCACGAGACCCCTCGTGTGCTTGCCCAGAAGTCGGGGGCAGGTGCTATCTTCTTCGAACGCCTCAAACTTGCCCTTGCCGAGGTTGAGGCGGACTACGATGTCGTCATCCTCGATACGCCTCCTTCGCTCGGATTCCTGACGCTCAGCGCAATTTATGCCGCAACGAGCATGATCATCACAGTGCATCCCGCCATGCTCGACGTGGCGTCGATGAGCCAGTTCCTTCTCATGATGGGCGATCTGATCAGCGTGCTCAACGAAAGCGGCGCGCAGCTCGACCAGGATTTCATCCGATATCTCGTCACCCGGCACGATCCGAACGATGCGCCGCAGTCGCAGGTGGTCGCTATGCTGCGCCACCTCTTTGGCCCCGACGTTTTGTTGCCGACGGCAATCGAAAGTACGGCGGTCGAGGCGGCCGGACTTGCCAAGCGCTCTTTATACGAGCTCGAAATGGGACAGATCGGCCGTGATACGCATAAGCGAGCGCGCGAGGCCGTGGACGCCGTCAACGAATCGATCGTGCAACTCATCAATGCAAGCTGGGGGCGTGGATGAGCAAGAGCCAGAGAAAATCCATCGTCGCAAGCTTCGGCCTGCTTTCGGCCGAACTGGACAGCAACGAATCCGCTGCCGAGCAGCCTTCGCCTGCCCCTGCCCCCGCTCAGCCGGGGCGTGTGGGAGCGGGCGTCATCGGCGCCGCGCACCGGGCGATCGGCGATATACGTGCCGAGCGCGACCGGTTGCGGGCGATCGTCGAATCCGGTGGAGGCTGGATTCAGGAGCTGGACCCGAACATCATTGATCCCTCCCCCTATCCCGACCGTCTGCCGGACGACGATCTCCATGATTTTACGAGATTCAAGCGCTCGATAGAGGAGGAAGGGCAGAAGATTCCGATCCAGGTTCGACGGCATCCGTCTCAATCCGATCGTTATCAGGTGATCTATGGCCATCGAAGATGGCGAGCCGCGCTTGAGCTTGGCCGCCCCGTACGCGCTATAGAGGTCGAAATTTCCGACCTCGACCTTGTGCTCGCTCAGGGCATCGAAAACGCCAGCAGGCAAGATTTGACATGGATCGAACGCGCCCTGTTTGCCGCCCGTATGGATGATGCCGGCATCAAGGCCCGACATATCTACGCAGCCCTTTCGATCGAGGATACCGAGCTCGCTCGCATGCGAAGCGTCTATCGGGCAATCCCGGCAGATGTGATCGAGTTAATCGGCCGAGCCCCGAAGATCGGACGCCCGCGCTGGCTGGAGCTGGCAAAAATCGTATCGGGCGCATCGGATGCCTTGCCGAGGGTTCGTACGATTCTGTCCGACTTTCGCGAAGAACCGAAGACATCGGATGAGCGATTTCAACGGGTGCTGAACGCGATCAAGCCTCGCTCGACGACGGGCGCGAACAGCACGGAGGTTCAGCTTGCCAACGCGTCGGGAACGAAGCTCGGTGCCTATGTTGTCTTGCCGAAAGAGGTTCGAATCTCGGCCGAAGGTGCGCTGGGAACCGAATTCATAAAATTCGTTGAAGAGGAGCTGCCCTATCTGGTCGAGCGCTTCTCTCAGCAACAAAGTAGCCGCAACTCCTGACAGCTGTCAGGTTTTTCGATGGGAAAGGAAGCTTAGCAAAAGAAAAAAGGCCCCCCAAACGTTGCCGTCGTGGAAGCCTTCTCTTCAATGTAGCAACTGAAGAATCGCATTTCCCCGAATCACAGTCAAGAGTCTTTGGCACCGTTTTTGGTGAGCGGATTTCTTTTGCCTCTTTAGAGGTGGGGAAAATGCAAAATGAAAGTGTAACGACGCCGTTCGGGCGGCGTACGGTTGTGCTTGCCTTGTTACGGCGGCAGACCGCCGCAGCCGAGGTAGGGCGTATCAAATCAGCAGACAAGTGGAAAATCTTTCGAGATGCTTCCGAGGCACGGGAATTGCTGGGACTGCAGGATCGCAGCCTGGCCGTGCTCAATGCCCTCCTGAGTTTTTATCCCGACAATGAACTCCGCCGAGACGCGCAGCTTGTCGTCTTTCCCTCCAATGCGCAGTTGACCCTGCGTGCTCATGGCATTGCTGGTGCGACACTTCGCAGGCATCTTGCCCTTCTCGTCGAAGCCGGCCTAATCCTGCGCAGGGATAGCGCCAATGGCAAACGCTATGCACGCAAGAGCAGGAGCGGAGAGATCGAAAGTGCATTCGGCTTTGATATTTCCCCCCTTCTTTGGCGTGCCGAGGAGCTGGCAAGCCTAGCCCAGCAGGTAGCCGCGGACCGTCTTGCCTTTCGCCGTGCAAAGGAGAACCTGACGATTTGCCGACGCGATATCCGCAAGCTGATCGCAGCAGCAATCGAGGACGGCGCTGCGGGCAACTGGATGCTCATCGAAGAGAATTTCACTCGGCTTACCAACCTCATTTCCCGTTCACCGACGGTGGCGGAGATTGGTTCTATCCTCCAGGCTATGGAGCTTTTGCGCGTCGAAATCATCAACCTTCTGGAAAAGCAGGAAAAACCGCAAAATTATAGCACCAATGATGCCCATAATGAGCGCCACATACAGAATTCAAATCCAGAATCCATTTCTGAATCTGAACACGGCCGCGAAGACTGTGAGCAAGAAATCCCTCACGCCCACAAACCACAGAATGGCGGAATGCGGGTATTCCCATTGAGCCTGGTGTTGAAAGCGTGCCCAGAAATTTCATCTTATGGCCCCATGGGAACCATCAACAATTGGCGAGACATGATATCCGCTGCCATCGTGGTACGATCCATGCTGGGCATCAGCCCCAGGGCCTATCAGGAGGCCTGCAGCCTGATGGGGCCGGAGAATGCGGCGACAACAATGGCCTGCATTCTCGAACGATCAGAGCATATCAACTCAGCCGGCGCCTATCTACGCGATCTTTCGACAAAGGCGAAGCGTGGTGAATTCTCGCCCGGACCGGCTCTGATGGCGCTACTGAGGGCCAATGGTGGAAGCGGCTATACCACGGGTAAAGACGTCGTCATGATGTGCTGAGCGACTTTTGCCCAGCGGCAGGCGGCCACAGCCGATATTGTCAGCTATGGCCACTCGATTTCCATCAAACCTTATTGAGGAAACGAAGGCGGGATTAACGGCAGACGCGTTCCTTACGAACGACCCAATGGCCGTGAACCTTATGCTTCACAGCCTTGACGATGCAATGGTGATGATGATGGCGATGGAAGGGGGCAGCCTGCGACGGAGCACTGACTGCGACAACCGACACAAGAGCAATTGCGGAAGCGAGAAGGACGTTTTTCATGGTGAAACCTCGTAGGCATTGGGGTTGATGCTGCGTGTTTACGCATGACTTTGATGACCGAGTTCGACTTAACCGAAAATGAATAGCACCCTTACAATTCCGTAATGCTGCGGCTGGAAACTGGCCGATGATTAAGCCGGCAGCAATACCTCGAAAGGGAAGACTCCGCACCTTGCTGCCGCGTGAAATGGCTTCATCCAGATCAGAAGGTTCTCTTCATAGGTCCGCCAGCGACGAGAGCGCTTCCTCGCACCGGCACGAAACAGTCGCAGGCCGACATCACAGCGTATCGGTTGCCCGCGCTACGCGCTCCTGTCGAAGGTTCCTTCCAGACGGAGAGTTTTGATGCACGGCATCGGCAAACCGGTTCATTCCAAGCTCAAACCGAACCCGAAAAGCGGGCTTGAAATTGTAGTTTAGACGTCAGTTCGGGCTCGTTCCGGAGCAAAAGCGGCGTTTCTCTATAGGAACGGTTTTGCTCGGGAGGAGGAGCTTTCAACGCTGTATGGCTGATGGAAACTAAAGCTGAGATCACTTCAAGATGGAGAATTTATGTCGAAAAATCAGATCATTACACTATGCTGATTTCGATCGAGGAGGACGAAGAATCTCGTGTTTCTTTGGTGTTATTGCACGTCAGATACCCCCATTAGTCAAGCAAATTGTCGTCCTTGGGCAATTTGCCCATGGCATTCCTCACAGACGATTGCTCTTGCCATTAAGGAATGACCCGATGGAGAAATCGGCTGGCCGCAGGGGCAGAAAGTTTGAGCACATCATCAACGAAGGATGGATGATAACTTAATAAGCGGCGAGCTTAGCGGGATCGTCTTACGCAGCATTATCGATGATCTCGGGGATCTTAAGTCCCATGACTGAAGGCGGGTCAGGACGTTCGCAGAATTCCCGCCAGACAAATAACGTCAGCTCAGCGCCATCCGTTTCCGTCTCGCCTGGAAACCCTGCGAATTGCTGAAGCGCGCGGTATCGGACATCTTGCCAGAAAAGCTCCTCGACCCAATCGTAGATCGGGATCACATGAAAATGGATCGCAAGGCCGGGAATATGGCCGCACCGGCCAATATAGACCCGCCGGGCGTTCAATTGCTGCTTCAGGGCAGTTTGAACCAAGGCCAGAAACGGCCTATTTCGCATAAGGCTTCATCGGACAACTCCGATAGATCGTCGGCTAACGTCTCGGAGGCGATGATAAGATAGCCAGGCAGTGCGGAATTCATCCGGTGGCTCACTAGCCATCCGTCAGTCTCGGCTATTTTCAGCCGCGCGCCAATTGTCATCCTCTTCCTCTTCCGCTCGGGTCCAAGAGGCATCCCGATCAGGCCTTGCGCCGGTACGAAGGAACCCGTGATCGATTAGGGCCCGGTATTCCCGTCCATTATGAAGTGGCTCGTCTCATACTCGCAAGGCCTGCCGCTGCGACAAAAATTGATCGCGCCCGCGCGTCGATTGCGTATGGCGTCTCGCGTCGTCAGTATATGGCGGGGCTTGGCGGCAAGCAGCGCCCAACAGCAATCGAGCATCGCGACAATGACAAGAAAGGTCAGAACTAGTTGCGGGATCATTGCGGCATCTGTTCCAGGCGCGGCAGTCAACCGAAGCGGCGCTCATCGGTCCAGAGAAATAGTGAAACGGGTTCGGGAGGCTCTCCTAGTGTTCATGATATCTCTGCAGATCGAAGGCTTGCGGATCGATGCTTTTCATACCCTGACAGCTGTCAGGTTTTTCCGTAAGAAAGGATGAAACAGGGTGCTTGAGGAAAGTGGTGCCTCTGTGGCTGATCAGGGCTCTCGGGACAAGCTGCGACGCGATCCGTCCGATACGCTTGGTGGCAAAACCCTGACAGCTGTCAGGGTTTTGAATTTGCCGTAGTCTGAGCGCGTGATCTTTGGATCGTTGCCGATACATATCCGCCACGCGTCGCTGCAGGCCTCCTGGCACCGGCCGAGCCGCTTGAGCTGATTTCCGCGGCGGAAGGCGCCGCACATTATCACGAGCCGAAGCCTTCTCGCCAAGAGCGACATTTCGCAGCGTTAGGGCGAGGGGAATGGCCGCGAGCGAATTCAGTGTCAGAACCCAGAAAGCGTCGACATAAGAGAGGAGTGAGGCCTGGCTCTGTATCTGCTGGTTAACCCAGCCGAGCGCCTGCCGCTGGGCTGCCGTCAGCGAACTTCCTCGCACAGCGAAATAGCTTGTCACCTGACCAAGCGTCTGCTGATAAGCGCCGTTCGGCGGAACGACATGCTCGATCAGACGGCTTTGGTGGAACTGCTTCCGATGGGTGATGATATTCGATATCAGTGAAACCCCGATTGACCCGCCGGTGTTGCGGGCGGCATTGAGCAGAGCCGAGGCCTGATCGGTCTTGTTCGCTGGAATGCCATCATAGGAAGCGGAGGTGATTGGCAGGAAGGTGAATGGCAAGCCAGTTCCCTGTAACATGCGCGCTTCGGCAAGATACCAGAAGCCAACGCCGCTATAGATGTTCGTGACCTGATACATCGACAGCGCGACAAAACCGGCGCCGATCGCGATGAGGTATTTTGGCTGCGGCTTCGGCGACAAAAAGCCGACGACGAACATCATCACCATGGTCACCACGCCGCCCGGGGAAAGCATCAGCCCTGTCCAGGTGGCGGTGTTGCCGAGGTCCTGCTGCACCAATTGCGGCAGGTATTGCGCTGTTGCCAGCAGCAGCGCCCCTGTTGCCAGCATTACCGAAAAGCAGGTGCCGAATTGGCGACCGACCAGCATCCTTATATCGATGGCGGGATTCTTGTGCTTCAGCTCCCCGGGGATCATCAGGCGTATGGCCTTTAGCTGACAATTTCAATTGAAGCGGTAAGCTAAAATCCGACACGCAATTTTGTCCCAACGATTTCATAGCAAGTAGGGGGTTCTCAAAGCCCTGAGGCTTTGGGGAGATTGACGCGAAAGCAGTCACGCCGGCGCTGGTATTTCCGGGTCATTTCCGCGCTGGCATGGCCGAGCTGCCCCTGGACATAGAGCTCGTCGACCTCCGCGGAAGACGCCAGACCGCGCGCAGCGAGTGACCGGAGAATTTCTCGGCGCGCTCCGGTTCGCTGAGGTCACCCCTGACGCCGACGGCCAGTGCCGCCTTCTTCACGAGATGGACCTCGCGATCGTTCGGCCGATTCGGTCGGAAATTCCTTGTCCTGGCCGCGGACGCGGCGGAAGAGGAGACCCTTGGCAATCCGGGCGAACTTGATCCGGGTTTTGATAGCGAGAACCGGGCAGGTCGCATCGGACGAGCCACGGCGATCTCGACCTCGCGCCATCCGGTCTTGCCGCGCAGGGTGACGTGGAGGCCTTTGTCAAGGATTTCGAGTCAGCCGTGACCGTCCTCCGTCTGGTCGTGGCTGCAATCCATCCCAATGATCTCTGAGCGGCGCGGGCCGCCGCGAAGCCGATCAGCAGCACCGCTTCCTTCTGGCGGGGTGGGGTGGTGGGTTTTGCGGATACCGGCAAGATCGGTGGTAATATGGGGATCCTTTCGATTGATAGGCATGCCGCGTTGCGTGTAGTTCCAGGCGAGCGCGGACAGCCGCCGATGGTCGACACGCGGATGGCCTTCATATCATGTTCGGCGGTGCCGGGCGCACATGCGGTGATCTAGAGGCCGACGGTTTGTGAACCGGCTGGAAGGGGCGTCAGGTTCGAGCGCCGACACCAGGTGGAAAAATGCTTCCAGTCGTTGCATAGGCTTTGCGTGTGTTGGCGGAGCTGGCCGCCGCGAGGTAAGTGCGGGCGCGGTCGGTGAGTTCTTGTAGGTGCGCGGGTAGGCTGGATGTCGGCTGCGCGGCGGGGGAGGGGAGGTGATCGGTTCGATAGTCATCGCGCTCCACGTCGCTGGTCATCACGCTGCCTCGATATCGGTTTGGGAAAAGTCGTTGCCGATAAAGAGCAGGGCTTCATCGGCGCGTTTGGCCAGAGCATAGGAGAAGCAATCGGCAAAATTCAGGCTGGCCGGATGGCGGCCCTTGCCATAGGTCAGCCAGGCTTGCGTTGCCAGATCCACCAGGTCCGCGTCGACCGGAATAATCTCCGCTTCGATTTTCGTCAGCCAAAGGTCGATCTCGGCCAGGGCGTGTTCACCGCGCCGGCTGATGAGAACCATGCGCGCCTCGAGCACGCAGGTCGCAGGCACCAGACGGATCGGATCAGCGACCAGGGCGCGTTCTAGCCGCAAAGCCACAGGCTCGTTGCGTAAAATCGCGACAATGGCGGAAGTATCGATCACCATCAGTTCGGAATTCCGTGCTCGTCATAGCCGACGATGTCCTCATCGCTGCGATTGTCGAGGTCCGGCAATCGCGCCACCCGTTCGCGGATGGCGCGCAAGTCGTCAAGCAGACGCTCCCGCGCCACATCACCATATCCCAGGCGATGCAGGCGTTCGGTGAGGGCCTGATGAATAGCGGCGGTCTTGCTTATGCCCTGACGTCGGGCGAGTTCGTCGGCAAGAGCGACGGTGGCCGGGTTTTTGATGTTCAGAGACATAGGACGCTCCAATATTCTACCTTTTTATCGATTTCTACCGTGAAGGCGGTGCTGTGTCAAATACGTCCGATAAGGAGAAACCGCCGCCCCATATTTCATCGATCTGGTCCTGCTGCCGATGTTGAAATCCGCTCTGCTTCACGCGGATTGACGCTGGTCAAGACGCAGATGGAGGAACATGCACGCCAGGCATCGAGCTTTTTCCTGGCGGGCGGCGGCTATCGGCTTCCCGACGCCGGTGCACCAGCATAACTGCACCGTGCCTGATGGGCGCCACCGATCGGTTGCCGGCTAATTATGGCCGCCCTCAAGCCTCCCGCAATAGCTGAAGGCGCGGGCTGGGCAGGCTAATCCAATGGGTCGGGCGGGATTGAAGACCACCGGCCGGATGCTTCTTATAGAGTTCGGCAGCGCTGCGTCACTGATGTTGGCTTGTCTCGGCTTCATCCGCCGTGAAACGATGCCACGCTCAGTAGGATGCGACTAGGTTCGTCCCGAAATCCGGCTCGACACCGAGGATCGGCGCTACGCGGCTGATGATGTCGTGAACCATCGGCGCGGCCGTTTCGGCGGCAAGGTTCAGGTTGTGCACTCCTGTCAGCGGCTGATCGATGAAAGCCAGGACCACATATTTCGGATTTTCCATGGGAAATGCGGCCAGGAAGGAATTGAAACTGAGCTTGTGTGAATAAACACCGTGAATGACCTTGTTGGCGGTACCCGTCTTGCCGCCGACATGATAGCCGGGAACGTCGGCTGCTCTGCCGGTGCCCTGCTCGCCATTCAGCCGGAAGAGATAGCGGATCGTATCGCTGGTGCTCTTCTTGACGATCATCGTTTCGGTCTTTTCCGCCTCTTCCTGTGTGCGCGGAAGGAAGGAGGGCTCGATCAGCTTGCCGCCGTCGATGAGGGCTGCGCCGGCGACGGCAGTCTGCATCGGCGTGGTGGCGACGCCGTGGCCAAAGGCTATGGTTATGGAGTTGAGCTTCTTCCAAACTTTCGGCTGACTCGGTGCCTTCACCTCTGGGAGTTCCGTCTGCATCTTCGTCAGCAGCCCGAAGCGGGTCAGATAGCTCTTCTGGATCGCCATGCCCACCTTGTCCATCATCTTGGCCGTGCCGATGTTGGACGAATAGCGGAAGATCTCCGGGATCGACAGGACACGCCGCGGCACGTCGCGGTCGTCATGGATGGTGAAGCCGCCATAGTGCAGAGGCGCACTGGCATCGAAGGTATCCGTCAGCTTGACCATGCCCGTGTCGATAGCCATCGCGATCGAGAAGGTCTTAAACACCGAGCCCATCTCGTCGGTGCCGTTCGACATGCGGTTCAGCCAGCCTTTGACGTCCGCCTGCGGATCGTTTGGATCGAAATCAGGCGCAGAGGCCATGGCCAGCACTTCGCCGGTGTGGATGTCGAGAATGACGGCGCCGGCCGCCTGGCTCTGGTAGCGGCCGATCGCATCCGAAACCACATCGTGGACGACGTTCTGGACGCGTAGGTCGATCGAAAGGCGCACCGGCTCCAACGTATCGCGGCTCGTCAAGCCGGTGGAAGCGAGATCCGACAGGCCCTGCGTATCGAGATATTTTTCCATGCCGGCTACGCCGTGATTGTCGATATCGACATAGCCGAGAATGTGGGCCGCCGTCCGGCCGCCTGGATAGAAGCGCTTGACCTCAGGCCGAAATCCGATCGCCGGAATGCCGAGCGCCAAGATTTCGCTTTGCTCCCTCGGCGTCAGCTGCCGGCGCAGCCAGGCAAAATGCGAATGGCGGTCGGCAAGCTTCTTATAGAGGGATTTGCGGTCGATGTCGGGAAAGATCGAAGCGATTTTCTCCACCGCTTCGTCCGGGTCGACCACACGGTTGGGCTCGGCAAACATCGAGACAGTGCGAATATCCGTTGCCAGCAATTCGCCATTTCTGTCGACAATATCCGGACGTGCAGCGCTCACATGGTCAGGCGGAATGGCCGACGTATCGGCCCTTGGCTCCATATCGAAATAGGTAAGCCTGGCAAAGATCGCCGCATAGCAGAGGACAAGCCCACCGGCGAGCATCATGATGCGCGCCCTGGCGAGCTTGGCTTGGCCTGTAGCTCTTACCGGCGGGCGCTCGCGCCCTCCGGGGCCGAAGGTGATCCTGATGAGGCGACCGCTGTTTGCGCTGAGGGCGTGGATGATCGACATGACCGATTATTCGCAAAAACTGGAGGCGCGGATGCGCCTTCCGATTAGAAATCTTTAACCTTGAGATGGTTAACAGAAGTCTAATCCTAAGCTCGCCTTACCGTAAGCGCTTCAGAAAATGGCGTCTCGGACCGAATGCGCCGCCGACGCTGAAATCGGCAAAATGATCAAAGTTCGTGCCGGAGGAGCGCCGGTTTCAGCCGCTATTCGGCCTTTGGATAATACCACGCATAGCCGAAATGGTAGCGATCCGGGTCCTTCCCGTAATAATAAGGAATGGCGGCATCCTGTTCTGGCGGCAGCTGGACCTCATTTCCGAATTTTGCCGCAAGCCATCGTTTCAGCTCGTCCGGCATGGGCGATTGATGTCCGTTTCGCTGGTTCCAGACCAGAAGGACAGGCCCCTCGCCGATAGCTTGGGGGCTGAGATCCGATGCAGGATACTCCGTGGAGATCACGGGCGTATTCGGCATGCTCACACGAATATTGCCTGCCTTATGCCATGTCGTCGTCACCACGACCTTGGGCTGCCGGCCCTCCGCCGCGATGCTTTTATCCAGGAAGGCCGCGTAAGGTGTATTCAGATGCTCATAGGAGTGGAAGTATCTCGCCAGCAGGACAGTCCCGGCAATGATGATGGGCAAAGCCACCATCATGACGATCGGCACATAAAGGAACCTTTTTACGACGGCCGGGTCTTGCTTGCCGGCAGCGTCGAGTTTCAGGCAGAAATAGATCGGCAGCAGGAACAGGAATGGGAGAAGCCAGCGGTCACGAAACTCCGTGAGCGTCACGATCAGTATCAACGCCAGCAGGATGACGGCGGTGCTTGCGAGCATCCTTCCAAAAAAGCCGCTCCATTCGCTTCTGGCGCGCAGCGATCGAAGGAAAGATTGACGAAAGACCAGAAGGAAGACCACGGTCGTAGGGATGACGATTCCCGCGGTCGTGCGGATCAATTCGGCAATTCCAAAGGCGATGTCGGACAATTTTCCGCCTGTCTTTTGCTCCGACATCGTCGTGACCGTCGTGGTCAGGACAAGATTCATATTGGACATCATCCAGACGGCATGCGGCAGGAAAACCAGAACGGCAATTGCCAGCGTCAGCAGGAGACGTCTGTCAAGGAGCCGCTTGCGCCCTTCGGGATGAAAGAGAGTGGCGGCAAGGACGCTGAGCACGGTGAGGGCGAAATTATATTTCGTGAGCATTCCAAGCCCAGCCGACAAACCGGCCATCGCATAGGAGGCGAGGGTTGGTCGACGAATGGTCGATACCACGAAATAGATGAATAGGATAACTGCGAGAAGCGTCGCGACCGTATGGGTGAGATCCCTTTGAGCCTGCCAGAACATCTGCGGCATCGTCAGAAGAGACAGGGTTCCGACCGCCGCCAGCCTCTTGTCGATCACCAGCAGCCGCAGCAATTTGTAATAGGCAAAGTAGACGAGGAAGAGCAGAAGGTTTTTCACGACGACGAAGGACGCGACGCTCGTACCGAAAATTTCAAAGACGCCGTATTGAAACCAGTTATAGAGCGGCGGCTGAGCATCGTATCCCCAGGCAATCCATTGGCCTACGAGAAATTGCTGAGCCTCATCGATCCGCAGCGAGCCGGAGATGGAGATGCGGATAGCGGCCTGGACGGCGAAATATGCCGCGAGAACCCAGGGAACCCACTTGAAATCGGAGGACAATCGACCACCGTCTGCAGATGTTTCTCCGCCGAACGCATCCGCAAAATTGCCCTTCTCCAGAGGCTTCATCCCGATCTCCGTGCATTTGCCCATGTCGTGGTCCGCGCCACGTCATACACGTCGCGACCGCATAATGGTTCCCGACATACCGCCTGCTGTCATCATATTGAAAGCGGATCTGCGTTAATTGCCGTCGTCGCGTATTCGGTCGCGGACCGTTGGTGCATTTTCGTCACGCGTGGCGTGACGACCGACGGCGAGACAGGCCTGCCGCAGGTGCAATCGGCTTGTTCGCCTGATCGCATGTGACGCCTCAGGAGACAAGAAACTTTTGCCATCGAATTTATGTCTCGGCGAAGGCTTATCCAGCATTGGGCATATTGTCAAACATACCGAACGTATGTATAAATGATGTCGAGCTTGAGCCAAAGCTCGGGAAGCGGGTTTAATTTTCCTGAAATGGGATGAAGGAACTGTGCTCCGGGGCTGGCGTTTAACGGGATCCGACACTCCATGTCGGTAGCAGCGGATCGTTTCCAATCCGAGAAGCTGCTCACATAGATCGGTTGACCTCCGATCAAAGCGAGAAGGATCCGGCATTCCCTCCGGATCCTTCTCTTTTTTTAAGCTTTGCCTCCGTCGCCGGGATGTTCATTTCAAGTCAGGCAGGCGTCCGAGGGCGGAGGCTCATATGGCCGCTGCCAATACGAGGCATCAGCTTGCGCTGCGCAAAAGGTTTTCGGAAGCTGCGGTCCCCAGACAAGAGGTCATCTAGCGATTGAGGCCTGAAAACAATGCAGAAGGCTACCTTATACCGCGCCTTCAACTAAGGGCGGCATCATCCTATGATGATGAGCCGGGCCGCAGAAGCCAGTTTTCGGCCGAAGGTGGAGGCCCGCCTTCAACTCTTCGGCTTCCCCCTTCTCGTGCCGAATATCGGACGTGATGGCATATCCAACTGGGTTGTTCACCCGTCTCGCGGCGTTCGCAGACGATCCCTGAGGCTCGCCCAAATGGAAGGTGCGTTTTCGGGTCAGATCAGCTGATGCCTGCAGAAGCGCTACCCGATATATCGGGTAGCGGCGTGTCCACCACTCAAAGTGGCCTGACGTTTTCCGCTTTCGACTTGCCGGTCTTTCGGTCCTGGCCGATGTCGTAGGAAACGGACTGCCCCTCTCTCAGCACATCGCCATATTGCAGGGCGGAGACATGAACGAAAACGTCCGGTCCTCCGGCTTCAGGCGTGATGAAACCAAAGCCTTTGTCGGTATTGAAAAACTTAACCTTGCCTGTCGGCATAACAATCCTCATGTCTTTTGCAGTTTGAACGCGGCGCCAACCTAACGGTCGGCCATTGTCAGATCAAGCCGATCGGTTGAATGATAGGCTCGAACTTTGCTTAAAGTGAAACAGGTGCGTCGAGCCTCATGAAATTCTAGGCCCATGCGAATGGTCCCCTAACACCTCTATAGCCGCATAAGCTTGATTTCGACTGAAATTGAGAACGATCCGCCGTTGTCATTCTCAAACGAGAAACTATAGTGTGCCGAAGGAGCAGACCTTTGACAGTTGAATGTCCCATCGCCGGGAATCTCGGTTGTGCGACTTTCGGTCGATTGGCCTGCCATGACAATCGGCACAAGGCAATTCCCATATGTCGAAAGATAGAGATTTCAGAACGATCGCGGCCTCCAACGGCATTGCGAGCGACACGTCCCATCGTGCCGTGACGCCACCCCTTTACCTATCGAGCAACTTCGCGTTCCAACAGTTCGAGCAGTCGCAGCCATACGAATACTCGAGAACATCCAACCCGACGCGCGATCTCCTTGCCGACACATTGGCGAAACTGGAATGCGGTGCGGGAGCCGTCGTCACGTCTTCCGGCATGGCTGCCGTCAATCTTGTACTCAGTCTTCTGAAGCCGGGCGACAGGGTCCTGGCGCCGCATGATTGCTATGGCGGAACCTACCGGCTGTTGGCAGCCTTGAAAGACAAGGGCCATTTCGATCTGGAGTTCGTCGATCAGAACGATGAGGAAGCTTTGGCGGGGGCCCTGGGTCGCGGCGCATCGCTCGTCTTCGTGGAAACACCCAGCAATCCGCTCATGCGCATCGTCGACATCAAGGCTATTTCCCGACTGGCGAAATCCGCGGGTGCGCGTCTTGTCGTCGACAATACCTTTCTGTCACCGGCGCTGCAGCAGCCGATTTTGCTCGGTGCCGACTTCGTTATTCACTCGACGACGAAATATCTCAACGGGCACTCGGATGTGGTGGGGGGTGCGGTCGTCGCGGCAAGGTCGAGCGATGTCGAAGAGCTTAAAGGCTGGGCGAACATGATCGGAGCGACGGGCGCTCCCTTCGATTCCTATCTTACACTGCGGGGAATCCGAAGCCTGTTTGCCCGGATCGAACGCCAGCAGCTGACCGCTGGAGCCGTTGCTCGTTTTCTCGCCCAACATCCGCAAGTGAAAGCTGTCCATTATCCCGGCCTGGCGTCTCATCCCGGTCATGAGCTTGCGGCGCGGCAGCAATCCGGCTTCGGTGCCATGTTGAGCTTTGAACTCCAGGGCGGTGTGGGGGCGGTACGACGCTTCGTGGCTGCATTGCGGGTTATTACGCTGGCCGAGTCCCTGGGCGGGGTTGAGAGCCTCATTGCTCACCCCTCCAGCATGACTCACGTCGGCATGGGAGAGGAGGCGCGCCGCGCTGCTGGCATAAGCGACGGCCTGCTCAGGGTCTCCATTGGCCTGGAAGCCGAAGAAGATCTCCTATCCGATCTCGCTGCCAGCCTTGGCGAAGTTGGATAGTTTGCCGAATGGCAAGTCATGCGAATGCGGCTGCGGATAAAGGGGGATGCTGCCGCTAGCTTGTCACCGCATTCGGCACGGGATTGGTGTCTTCCAGGCCCAGAAGTTGGCGTAGCGCGACGGTTGGTCCGACGAGGTCCTGCAGCGTGTAACCGTCTAGGACCTCGAGAAAGGCTGCGGCCGCGGTTGCAAGCGCGCGCTTGAGTACGCAAGCCGGCAATACCACGCAGGCATTGCCGCCTTGGGCTTCCATGCAGGGGACCAGCGCGAAGTCCGGCTCACAGGCCCGAACGATATCTCCGACCCTGATCGCCGATGCGTCACGGGCCAGGCGCATTCCCCCCTGACGTCCCCGTATGGTCTCGATCAGACCCTTCCTGCCGAGTTCGTTGGTGATCTTCATGAGATGCGCCTTAGAGATGCCGTAAGCCGCAGCCACGTCATCGATCGTCGACAGGCTCCCGCCCGTGCGGAGACCGAGATACATCATCAGCCGCAACGCATAGTCGGAATAAACTGTCAGCCGCATGAATTTCTTCCTGATTCCATTGCAGCATAATAGCAGTCAGGCGGCGGAGCGAACTCCAGCCGCCTGATGCTCATCTTATGCCGCCAAATCGTCGGCCGGACCGAAGAACTCGTAGTGGATTCTGTCTTTCGGGACGCCGGCTCTGTTCAGTCCATCGACGAAGGTCGCAAGGAAGGGCTTGGGACCACACAGATAGATGTCGGCCTCCTTCAGTGGTGTGTTCTCGGCGAGCCACTCGAGGGTAACGAAGCCTTCCTGATCGTAGTGAACGCCCTTCCGATCCTCGGAATGCGGCGCACGATAGAAGATCGCCGACCTCATGCCGTCGCGGCCGAAGATGAGTTTGCGAACATGCTCGCCCATCGCGTGAACCTTGCCGTCTTCGGCTCCGTGAACGTAGTAGACATTCGCATTTCCTTCTTTCGCTGCGATGGTTTCAAGCATGCTGACCATCGGCGTCAGGCCGACACCGCCGCTCAGCAAGACGACCGGTCGCGCCGTATTCTCCTTGAGGAAGAAATCGCCTGCCGGCGGTGCAGCTTCGAGCACGTCGCCGACAACCAGCTTGTCATGCAGATAGTTCGAAATCACACCCCAGGGCTCGCGCTTCACCGAAATTCTGTAGGTCTCGCCGTTCGGAGCGGAGGAGATGCTGTAGTTGCGGCGATATTCACCCTTGCCCGGCACGGCGATCCGGAAGGTCAGATACTGGCCGGGGAGATGGCGTAGGACCGGTCTGCCATCTTCCGGCTTGAGAACGAAGGAGGTGATGATGTCGCTCTCGCGGCGCTTGTCGGCAATGCGGAGGCGGCGCCATCCGCTCCATCCGCCTTCAGCGGCGCTTAGCTCATCATAGACCTGCTTTTCCCTGCCGATCAGGATATCCGCCAGGAACCAATAGGCCTCGCCCCACGCCGCAAGCACTTCGTCGGTTGCGGCATCGCCCAACACCTGCTTGATGGCTGCGAGCAGCGCATTGGCGACATGCGGATAATGATGCTCCTGGATTTGAAGACCGACGTGCTTTTGTGCGATCCGCTCGACCGCAGGCCTGAGGACGGCGAGGTTGTCGATATTCTGCGCATAAGCGAGGATCGCCTGCGCCAGCGCCTTCGTCTGTCCGCCGCCTTCGCCTTGGTGGGACTGGTTGAAGAGGTTGCGAACCTCCTCGTCCTTGAAAAGCAGTAGATACATGGCGGCGGTGATCTCGGTGCCGTGGGCTGCAAGCGCGGGCACTGTGGCCTGCACGATTGCCTTGGTTGCCGCGCTCAGTTCTCTAGCCATTTCGGATCTCCATGATTTTGATAGTGGCGGGACCGATCTATGCCTTAAAACATATATCTACAATGTATCTTTTTGCACTGCGGGCATCCTGTGCGGTTCTGTCACAGGCGGATATTCATGGGTGAGCGAGGGCAGCAACAATCGGACGAGCAAACGCATCGCGCCTCTTCTTCAGTCGCTTAAGTCTTACTGCACGTAAATGGGAACGATCGCCGAGGTTTCGTCGCGGTATGGCAAACGGATCTGGAAACGATGCTGACCGCTCTCGATCGGCCAGAATACGGGCCGGTCGGGATCGGCAACCGCAAACGGCTGGCCATCTACGTACCAGACGATCTGCGGGACATGGGGTTTTACATCGGCCTTCAGGGCCAGTCGGTTATACTCGGCCGGCTGTTCCGGATTGCGCCAGATCTGGCTGTTGCGGGCGGGTGTTGAAATGGCGAGGTGTATTTGCGGGCTCGGCCCATCGCGGCCAAGCGCCGGGTCCTTCGAGGTCGTCGTTGGACCAGTCTCGGCTGGCGCCATCCCGGCATTTTGCGAGGCCGTCTTCGCCATTTCAAGCATCTCGGCGGGTTTCAGCCATTCCACCAGTGTCTGGCCGCAGGTCCTGTCGTTAGCCCGCCCGTTGACGAGGCAAACGTCTAGGGGCCTGCGATCCGGCGGCGTTTGAAAGCGGGCTTCGGCGAGGTCGCCGGGCTTGTTGCCATGGACACGATCCATGATCGCATGAACGAGGTGGGCGGCACTGCTGGCTCCCGTCATCCGGTTCATGGTGCCGTTGTCGCCTCGCCCGACCCAGACGCCGATGATCACCTTCTGCGAATAGGCTATCGCCCAGGCATCCCGGTAGCCTTGCGACGTGCCGGTCTTGATGGCGACCGGAAACGGATATTCGAGGGACCCGTAACGATGGAAACTCGGAAGCCGGGCCTGCGGATCGGACAGGAAGGAGGTGATCAGCCGGGCCGTATCAAGGGAAATGGCACGCACCGGCGGATGCTGTGGCTGCTCGCGTGCCCAGCGCAGGTCTTGCAACTGCCCATCATTGGCGAGAGCCCCATAGGCGTGCATCAGCCTATCAAGGCGCGTCGGCAGCGAGCCGATTGCCATGGACAGCCCGAAATGATCGGCTGGAACCTCCAGATCGTGAAGCCCGAGATCGCGCAGAAAGCGGAACGTGGTTTCAAGGCCGATGCTGCGCAGCAGGTTGGTGGCGGGTACATTGCGGGAATTGGCGAGCGCCTGGCGCGGCAACATGGGTCCGAGGAATTCCCGGTCGGCGTCGCCGATGCCCGAGGCACCCTCCGGCAGGTCCAGCAGCATGTCGGTCGGCTTCAGCACACCGCGTTCGAAACCTAGTGCATAGATGAAGGGTTTCAGGGTCGAGCCGGGGGATCGCTGTGTCCGCGTGTAGTCGAAGGCTCCGGCATGATTGCCGTAATAGTTGCTCGATCCGACCTGGGCCAATACCTCGCCGGTCTGGCGTGATACCACCATGGCTGCGACCTGCTGTGCGCCGGCCGGACGCCAAATGCCGAGATATTGCCGTGAGAGTGCCGTGACGTCGGCCTGAAGACCGAGATCGATCGTCGTGTGGATCAGCGGTGCATTCGCCGAAGCGGCAGTTATCTGGTCGCTCTCGATGAGATCGCTATAGCGCAGTATCACATGCAGCGCATCAGGGCGGCGCGGCAGGTTGGGCATGCGCACCTCGTTCAGCTGATGGTGGGCGATCTCGGCTTCGTCCGTCCCGATGACCTTCTCTTTCAGCAGCGCGTCCAGCATCTGATGGCCACGCTGAATGGCTCGGCGCAGTCCGTCGGGTCGCAGCGGATTCATTCGCGTCGGCGATTGCGGGATGGCCGATAGCAGGGCGATTTCCGCCCAGGAAAGGTCCGACACCGGCTTGTCGAAATAAAATCGTGCCGCGTGGGCAATCCCATGGCTGCCATTGCCATAGGGGGCCAGCCGCAAATATTGCGCCAGCACGGCATTGCGGCCATAGCGCAATGTCAACGCGACGCCGGTGCCGGCCTCGAGGGCCTTGTGGAGGAAAGTGCGCGATTCCGGCTGCTGCATGCGTGCAACCTGCATGGCAATGGTGGACGCACCGGAGCGGCGCCGGACGGAGCTGAGATTTTGCCAGGCCGCCCGACCGATAGCATAGGGATCGACGCCGGCATGCTCAAAAAACCGCCGGTCTTCGAGGGCGAGCGTTGCCTTGACGAAGCGATCGGGCAATTGCTCCAGCGGCCAATAGCCATAATCGATACGTCCATGCTCGCTATGGCCGATCTGTGCGAGGAACGCACCGTTGCGATCGTAGAGCACGGGCGTTGGCGAGGGCGCGACGAGCTGAGCCCGCTGTGCGACAGAGTAGGCACAGGCAATCGCGCCGGCGGCGACAGCCAGCAAGGTCAAAGCCACGAGTTTCGATCGGCGGGTTCTCAACAATGTCATTGCCCGGCTAATGGATTCCAGTATCCTTCCGCACCCGATATCGCTATTTCGTCACCACGATCTGCGTTGCCGCACTCGTTCCGTCGACACCCTTTTGGTAGATCGTCTCGGCAAGCGCCTGCGGCTGCGTATAGGTGCCGGGAATAAGGGCGCGCATGCGATAGGCAAACGTGTAATTGCCCTTCGGTAGCCTGTCATAGGCGCAGAAGACCTGGTCATCGCCGTAGGAAGTCCAATCTGCCGTCAGGGTCGGCGCCATGGCAGGCGTCGCCTCCGCGGGCGCTGTGGCGATGTTCGGATTGAGGGGATCCAGTCCGGCCGCAAGCGGCAGGGTGAGTGCAACATGCGTGCGGTCTTCGGACACGACCAGATCAATCCTTTCCTCCACCACATCTCCGACCTTCAACGCGATCATGCCATTGGCATCGGGGGTGAGTTTCTCCAGGGGCGCGTTGCCGACAGGGACGTGGTAAAGCGTACGGGTGAGGGCAAAACCTTCGCTATGAGCTTGCGCCTTGTAACCGGGCTCGGCGGAGAGATAGCTCGTTTCGACCAAGGCGAGCACCGGCGCTGTGCCATTGTTGTGGATGACCATCGCGCTCGGGTCCGAAATGACCTGCCGCAACACGGGTGCATTGGCGTCGAGGGTCAGCGATTGAACGTTGCCGTTCTGCGTCACGGTCAGCGGCAGGGGCGTCGTCGGTCGCTGCCAGGCAGTTGCAAGGGCGCGGATTGCGGCCGCGGTGGCATTGGTCGAGCCCCAGCCGTCGCCCTCGCCCAATTGCAAGAGAGCATTTTTGAGGGCGGGATAGCGCGGATCGGTCTCGGAGGTCAGAGCCGCCGCGCGCACCATTTCAGCCAGACTGCGAGTTTCCGAGGGCAGGATCAGGGGATTACCCTCATCCTGCGACTGACCGTTATAAACCAGCTGACCATTGCGGGAGAGAATGCGGACGCGTGACCACATCGCCTCTGCCAGGTTGCCGACCAGACGCTGATCGGCATCAGGTGCCGCCGCCGCGGCGGCTGTCATTCGGGCAACACTGACATTCGGCATCTGGGCCGCTGAGCGTGCAAACTCGGCCGCATAGGCCGGATCGAGCTTGCCGCCATCGGCAAGTGCCGTCAGGGCTTCGACCCGTTCACGGATTTCATTGCCGCTCAGCAGATGCGGATAATCCGACCGCAGAGAGAGTTTAAGCACATTGGCAAGGCGCTCCGTCAAAGCCTTGTCGGTGGGCTCGCTTGCCTTGTCTGCGGCAACCAGAAACGAATAGGCCCAAGCCGTCAGCGAGACGTTGCCCTTGCTGTGAGGCCAGAACCCGACAAGCCCGTCCGCATCGACCGCCTGGCCGATTGCCAGCACGGTGTTGTGAACGTCATTGTCGATGCGCTTGTCGAGCTTCGCCGCCGCAAGGATGGGAGCAAAACTCCTGAAGGCAAGGCCGGATGAGGCCAGCGACATTCGCTGCTCCGTCGATCCATACGGAGACTCGACAAGGCCGTTCAGCCCGGCGACCAGCTTGATCAAAGCCGGGTCGGAGGCCAGCGTCATGATACGCTGGAACGATTCCGGGCGCATCGCTTCCTTCGGTCCCGGCAGGACCTTTTCGCTGCCGGCCGCTATTTCGACAATCTCGTAATGTCTGGCCGGGATACTGTCGGGCTTTACGGGGAGCGTAATTTCCACGGCATCCCGGGAGTGGTCCGCAAGACGTTC
>JBCNPI010000300.1:0-7428 GCA_039593415.1 Rhizobium sp.
CGTCCGAAGACGATGATCGCCAATCTCGGCATCGAGGACGTGCTCGTCATCAACGATTTCGAGGCGCAGGCGCTGGCGATCGCCGAGATTTCCGACGAGCATCGCCAGACCATCGGCCAAGCATCCGGGAACATGACCGCATCGCGCGTCGTGCTCGGGCCGGGCACCGGGCTTGGCGTCGGCGCCCTGGTCCATACCCAGCATCAATGGGTGCCTGTGCCGGGCGAAGGCGGGCATATCGATCTCGGGCCACGCACGGAGCGCGACCTGCAGATCTGGCCGCATCTGGAGCCCATCGAAGGCCGCATCTCGGCCGAGCAGGTGATCTGCGGCCGTGGCCTGCAGAACCTCTATCATGCCATCTGCGCGGCTGACGGCATCGAACCCAGCCTCAAGGAACCGGCCGACATCACCAACCACGCGCTTGCCGGCACCAATAAGCAGGCCGAGGAGACGCTGACGCTGTTCGTCACCTATCTTGGCCGTGTTGCCGGCGATATCGCCATGATCTTCATGGCGCGTGGCGGCGTCTTTCTCTCCGGCGGCATCCCGCAAAAGATCCTGCCGGCGCTGCAGAAGCCGGAATTCCGCGCCGCCTTCGAGGACAAGGCGCCGCACACGGAGATGATGAAGGCGATCCCGACCCATGTGGTCATCAATCCGCTGGCCGCTCTTTCCGGACTTGCAATCTATGCCCGCAAGCCGGCAAGCTTCGGCTTGGCGACCGAGGGCCGCCGCTGGCGGCGCTAATCGCCAGCCAAACGACCACGGCGCGCCGAAACAGCCGGCGCACCATACCTTTTTGAAGGGGCCGCCTTCCTCTATAATGGGGTTGGCTCCGTGATCGGCCTTAATCAGCGCGGCAAGCCATGTCTAGCCAAAGCCGTGCTAACTCTTTAATAGAGCCGCTGAAGCACGCGACATATGCGGCTCGCTTGGTCCATGACAGGAAGCCGATTATTGAAATTGCCTGACCCGAAAAGCAAAAGCGTCGACAGCGAAGCCATTACCGGCATGCTGAAGCGTATCATCGCCGAGAACGGCCGCGATCATATCCGCGGCTATGCCATCGCGATTACCTGCCTGACCCTCGTCGCGCTTTCGACTGCTTACATCGGCTATATCGTCAAATCGGTCATCGACAGCGCCTTCATCGCCCGCGATATCGTCGACGCCTGGAAAATCTGCTTCAGCATCTTCCTCGTCTTCGTGGTGCGTGGCTTTGCCGGATATTTCCAGTCGGTCATCCTGTCCAAGATCGGCAACAACATCATTGCCCGCTACCAGCGGCGGCTCTATTCGCACCTGATGACGCTGTCGGTCGGCTATTTCAGCGAAGCCCGTTCCGCGCAGCTCGCCGCGCGGATCAGCCAGAACGTCTCGGGCATCCGCGATGTGATGAACCTGACGATTACGTCCACGGCGCGCGACCTTCTGACCTTCATTTCCCTGCTCGGCGTCATGGTTTTCCAGGACCCGGTGCTCAGCATCGCATTCGTCATCATCGCGCCGCCGGTCTTCCTGGCGTTGCGCTATATTTCCAAGCGTCTGCGCTCCGCCACGCGAGACGCGATCGTCCTGAACAGCCATGTACTGGGCGCGATGCAGGAGACCATCCAGGGCATTTCCATCGTCAAGGCTTTCACGATGGAAGACGAGCTCGAGGGCAAGATCAACAAGCTGATCACTGCGGCCGAGCATCGGCAGAACCGCATCGCTCGCCTTTCGGAGCGCAACGGCCCGCTCATCGAAACCGTCGCCGGCTTTGCGATCGCCAGCCTCTTTGCCTATGCCGCCTACCGGTCGATCTACGACAATGTCTCGCCGGGCGTATTCTTCTCCTTCGCCACTTCGCTGCTGCTCGCCTATGATCCGGCGCGGCGTCTCGCCAAGCTGCAGGTCCAGCTGGAGCGCGCGGTCGTCAATGCGCGGATGATCTATGAGCTGCTCGACATGGAACCGCGCCAACGCGATCTACCGGATGCCAAGCCGCTCACCGTGACCGGCGCCCGCATCGAATTCCGCGACGTCCATTTCGCCTATGGCGACGAAGCCGTCCTGTGCGGCGTGAGCTTCACCGCCGAAGGCGGTCAGACCACGGCGCTCGTCGGTCCTCCGGCGCGGGCAAATCCACCGTCATCAATCTCATCCCACGCTTCTACGACCCGAAATCCGGCAGCATCTTCATCGATGGGCAGGATATCGCCCATGTGACGAAACAGTCGCTGCGCCGGCAGATCGCCTATGTCTCGCAGCAGCCCTATCTCTTCGAAGGCACGATCCGCGACAATATCCGCTACGGCCGCCCGGAAGCGACGGATGCCGAGATCGAGCAGGCGGCTCGCCTGGCTTATGCGCATGATTTCATCGAGGCGCAGCCGATGGGCTACGATACGCCGGTCGGCGAAAACGGTGTGACGCTTTCCGGCGGCCAGCGGCAGCGCCTGTCGATCGCCCGTGCGCTGGTGCGCGACGCGCCGATCCTGCTTCTGGACGAGGCGACCTCGGCGCTCGACACGGAATCGGAAGCCGCGGTGCAGAAAGCGCTGGAAGAGGCAATGAGCGGCCGCACGGTGGTTGTCATCGCACACCGCCTGTCGACGGTCGTCCGAGCCGAGAAGATCGTTGTCATGCAGAACGGCCGGGTTGTCGAGGAAGGCAACCACGAGACGCTTGCGGAGGCCGACAACGGCCTCTACGCTCGCCTCAACAACCTGCAGCGGCCAGCCATCTCAAGCAATTCCCGCAAATAGACGATAGAGACGACATGAGCGACGATGCGATGAAGCTGGTGGTGGTTGGAGCGGCGGGCCGCATGGGACAGGCTCTCATCCGCATCATCCACGCAACCGACGGCGTAACCCTGCATGCCGCTGTTGCCCGCCCCGGCTCCGCCTTCATCGGCAAGGACGCTGGCGAGATCGCCGGATTGGGGCCGATCGGCGTTCCCGTCACCGACGATCCGCTTTCCGCTTTCCTTCATGCCGAAGGCGTTATCGATTTCACAACGCCGGCGACCAGCGTCAACTTTGCCGGGCTTGCCGCGCAGGCGCGCATCGTTCACATCATCGGCACGACCGGCTGCTCGGACGCGGAAGAGGCCAAGTTCGCGGCGGCCGCGCGCCATGCCCGCATCGTGAAATCGGGCAATATGGGTCTCGGCATCAATCTCCTCAGCGTACTCGTCGAGCAGGCCGCACGCGCGCTGCCTTCGAACGACTGGGACATCGAAGTGCTGGAAATGCATCATCGCCACAAGGTCGATGCGCCCTCGGGCACGGCACTGCTGCTCGGCCAGGCGGCGGCGAAGGGTCGCAGCATCGACCTCAGCGACAATTCCGTGCGCGTGCGCGACGGGCATACCGGCCCGCGCCCGGCGGGCACGATCGGCTTTGCGACCCTGCGCGGCGGCGGCGTGGTCGGCGACCATTCGGTCATCTTCGCCAGCGAGAGCGAGCGGCTGACGCTGTCGCACAATGCCGGCAACCGTTCGCTGTTCGCGCGCGGCGCGCTGCAGGCGGCACTCTGGGCGCGCGACAAGAAACCCGGCCTTTACTCCATGCTCGACGTTCTCGGGCTCTCCACGCGTTGATCCGATCCTATCAAGGAGAAATTTTATGAGCGGTACTCTCGTCCTCGTTCGCCATGGCCAGAGCGACTGGAATTTGAAGAATCTCTTTACCGGCTGGAAGGACCCCGATCTGACCGCGCTCGGCATCGAAGAGGCCAAGGCCGGCGGCAAGGCGCTGGCCGATTACGGCATCAAATACGATATCGCCTTCACCTCGGCGCTGACGCGCGCCCAGCACACGCTGAAGATCATCCTCGATGAAATCGGCCAGCCCGGCCTCGAAACCATCAAGGATCAGGCCCTGAACGAGCGCGACTACGGCGATCTGTCCGGCCTCAACAAGGACGACGCCCGTGCCAAGTGGGGCGAAGAACAGGTTCACATCTGGCGCCGCTCCTACGACGTTCCCCCGCCCGGCGGCGAAAGCCTGCGCGATACCGGCGCCCGCGTCTGGCCCTATTACCTGACGGAAATCCTGCCGCGCGTGCTTGCCGGGCAGAACGTACTGGTCGCGGCGCACGGCAACTCGCTGCGCTCGCTCGTCATGGTTCTCGATCGTCTCAGCAAGGCGCAGATCCTCGAGCTGAATCTCGCGACCGGCGTACCGATGGTCTACAAGCTCAAGGCCGATTCTACCGTCGCCTCGAAGGAAGTTCTCGGCGACATGTCCGGCGCTCACTGAGCGCCAAGCATTTAAGGCCAAAAGGCCCCTCACCCTAGCCCTCTCCCCGCTTGCGGGGCGAAGGTGGCCGACAGGCTGGATGAGGGGCTACCCCACCCTCAATTCTCGACGGTGAAACGCACCCTGTCGGCAGCGAAGCGGGAAATCGAATATTGCACGGGGACACCGTCGAGATCCGCGTTCAGCGCCTGGGCGACCAGAACGATAGCACCTGGCGATAGCTGTAGATCGGCCAGATCGCTTTCGTCGGCATGCGTCGCGGTGATCTCGGTGACAACACGGACATAATCGGGCACGCCCAACTCCGTGAATGCCTTGGTGATCGATCCGGTCGTCCGATAGACCTGCGCGATATCGCCGAAACGATCGGCCGGAAACCAGCTGGTGGCGCGCGATACCGGACGATGATCCGCCTGGCCGAGCGTTTCCAGCCTTATCAGCGGCGTTCCAGTCTTGATCTTCAGCTGCTTGGCCAATTCGGCGCTGGCGGCCTCTTCATCCGATGCAAGCAGCACGCTGCGGGTCTCGCGTACCTGATCGCCGATCCCCTGCGAAAATCGCGTGCGCCTTGAAATCGGGAAGCTCAGCCGCTCCTTGCGCTCGATGAGCGTCCCGCGTCCCTGCACGGCCCTGACGATGCCTTCCTGTGCAAGTGCCGCAAGCGCGCTTCGGATCGTGTGCCTGTTGACGCCGAACTGCAGCGCCAGCACCGTTTCCGGCGGCACCATGCCCGCCTCGTCGAAATCACCGTGATTGATGGACGTGCGAATACGGTCGGCAATCTGCCGCCAGAGCGCCACGCCCGTCTGTCTCTGTATCTTCTGCCCCGCCATTTCGCCCACTCGCCCTGTCACACGCTTGTCACGACTCACTAATAGATATAAAACTATCTTGTATGGTTGTCTATATCAATAGACATTTAAAGGAAGGCGCGATGAATTCAGCACAAAGGCAGGAAGCGGCTGCACAGGAGCGTCGGGAGCGCAAGCGCGTCGCCGATCTTCTGGCGCAGGCAGAGCGCGACGAGCTAGACGCCGCGTGGGAAGCCTTGCCAAGCAAGCCGGCGGCACAGCCGGTGCGCGGACCCGAGACCGGGCTCGTCATGGTGCGCGGCCGCATCGGCGGTGGCGGTTCCCCTTTCAATCTCGGCGAAGTCACGGTGACGCGCGCCACTGTCCGCCTGGCATCCGGCACGATCGGTCATTCCCATGCGCTTGGGACGGACCGGGAAAAGGCCCGACTTTCGGCCATCTTCGATGCGCTTTGGCAGCAATCGGCCACGAGGGAGTTCGTCGAGAAGGCGGTCCTGCAGCCGGTCGTCGAGCGCATTGCCGACTATGACCGCAAGCGCGCCGAAGAGACGGCAGCGACCCGCGTCGATTTCTTCACCATGGTTCGCGGAGAAGATTGATGAGCCTGTTCAACACCCCAACCTTCGGCAACGAGGCCCTGACCGGCGGTTTCAGCGAGCCGGTCTTCGAGGCACAGAGCGTCTTCAAGATGACGATGGATGCCATGGCGCGTCCGGGAACGCTGCAGACTGTTATGGCCGATATCGTGCCGCCAGCGCCGCTCGGCATCGCGGCCGGCGCCCTCGGGCTTACCCTTTGCGACCATGACACGCCGGTCTGGCTCTCCAACGGTCTTGCAAGGTCGAGCCTTCCGGAATGGCTGGCCTTCCACACCGGAGCCCCCGTCATCTCGGAGCGGCTGGGGGCGCATTTCGCCTTCGTCGAGGCCGGCATGGCCCTTTCCTCCTTCAGCCAGTTCGGCATCGGAACTCAGGAATATCCCGATCGTTCGACGACCATCATCCTCGAGATCGAAAAACTGGACGGCGGCAAGGAGCTGGCGCTTTCCGGCCCCGGCATCATGGATGTGACCATGATCGCCCCGATCGGGCTGCCGGATGCGCTCTTACGCATCTGGAACGACAATCGCGCGCTCTTCCCGCGCGGTGTCGATCTCGTTCTGACGGCGAACCGGCAATTCCTCTGCCTGCCGCGCACCACCAAGATCACCGCGACGGAGATGTGACATATGTATGTTGCCGTAAAGGGCGGCGAAGCCGCCATCGCCAATGCTCACCGGTTGCTGGCCGACCGTCGCCGCGGCGACCGTTCGCTGCCGGCTGTCGGTATCGACCAGATCGTGGCACAGCTTGCACTCGCAGTCGACCGCGTGATGGCCGAAGCCTCGCTTTATGACCGTACGCTGGCGGCACTCGCCGTCCGTCAGGCACGCGGCGACATGATCGAAGCGATCTTCCTGCTCAGAGCCTACCGCACGACGCTGCCGCGCTTCGGCTATTCCCAGCCGCTCGATACGGCAGCAATGAAGATCGAGCGCCGCATCTCCGCGACCTACAAGGACTTGCCCGGTGGCCAGCTTCTCGGCCCGACTTTCGACTATACGCACCGCCTGCTCGACCCGAGCCTTTTGACCGACGAACCGGTTGACGAGCCGATGCAGCGTCCCGCCGAACAGGGCCGCATCATGCGCGTTTCCGAAATCCTCGATCAGGAAGGCCTGATCGAAGGCGACGGTGCCATGCCGGTCGACCACGAGATCGGCGACCTCACGCGCGAACCGCTGGAATTTCCGATGACCCGCGATCTTCGCCTGCAGGCGCTCGCCCGCGGCGATGAAGGCTTCCTGCTGGCGCTCGGCTATTCGACCCAGCGCGGCTACGGCCGCACCCACCCTTTCACCGGCGAAATCCGCATCGGCGAGGTGGAGGTCGAATTCGAGGTGCCGGAACTCGGCTTTGCCGTCTCGCTCGGCCGCATCCAGGTGACCGAATGCCAGATGGTCAACCAGTTCAAGGGTTCGGCCAAGGCGCCGCCACAGTTTACGCGTGGCTACGGCCTCGTTTTCGGCCAGAGCGAGCGCAAGGCCATGGCAATGTCGCTGGTCGACCGCGCGCTGCGCGCCGAGGAGCTTGGCGAAGACATCGTTGCGCCGGCTCAGGACGAGGAATTCGTCATTTCCCACTCCGACAACGTGCAGGCGACAGGCTTCGTCGAACATCTGAAGCTGCCGCATTATGTCGACTTCCAGGCCGAGCTCGACCTGGTGCGGCGCATGCGCCGCGATTTCGAGGCCGCTCGCGAACGCGGCATGGACCCCATGACGGAGGCTGCCGAATGACCGAACTCGCCACCTACAACTTTGC
>JBCNPI010000301.1:0-7415 GCA_039593415.1 Rhizobium sp.
CGAACGCCGCATCATCTATTGCGACAAAGGCGATGCCGGCCAGAATCCGCTGCCGCTGCTGACGCAGGTGAAGGAAAAGCATCTGGCGCTGCTGGTCGGCCCCGAAGGCGGCTTTTCCGAGGAGGAGCGCGCCCTGCTGCGCAGCCTCGATTTCGTCACCGCCATTCCGCTCGGCCCACGCATCCTGCGCGCCGATACCGCCGCCGTTGCCGCCATGGCGGTGATCCAAGCAGCAATCGGCGACTGGAACTGAGATTTCACCCGAATAGGGGAACACCGGCTGCGATGATCAATAGGACCGCCAGCGAGATGTTGACGATCCGCGAGATCTTCGGATCTCGGAGGAAGCGAGACAGGGAAGCGCCGAGAAGAAGCCAGACCATGTGGATGGCGACGATCATCGCCGTGAGCAGCACGACCTTCACGGTGGCATCGAGCAGGTTACGGTCCTGAAACAGGCTGACGCCGGCAAAGACGGCCGCAATCGCGAGATAGGCCTTGGGGTTAGCCACCGCGAGCAGGAAACCGCCGGAAAAGGCCGGAGCTTTGAGGTGATCGTCGCGATGCGACAGTGGCGGGGCGGTGGCGATCTTGAAGGCGAGATAAAGAATATAGACTGCCGAGACGATCGTTAGTCCGAAGGCGCCGTGCGGAACGGAGAGCAGAATGGCAACGACGCCGGCCGCGACGGCCAGCAAAACCGCCACCGTGCCTGCAATAAGGCCGCAGACATAGCCGAGCGAGCGCCGGAAGCCATAGGCAGCCCCCATCGCCGTCGCACTGATCGTCGAAGGCCCAGGGCTCCCCATGATGACAAGCGAAGCCAGAAGCAACGTCAGTATAGGATAGTAAAGGCCATTTGGACCATTCATCGATATGCTCCACCTGATATCAGTCGAAGCAAAACTACCGATGCGAAGAGCGAGCTGTCTTGAACGCTTGTGCAAATATGCCCGTGGCTGCCACCGTCCTGATGCGCTGGCGAGACAAAATCCTATTTTTTTGAACCACTCTTGAAACAAATTCACTTGCACCGTACCTCAATCCGCGTCAATCACCCTCCAATTGACCTGCGGCTGGCGCGGGTTCTCCTCCGAGATCTAAGGTAATACCATGGCGCGCGATACCACCGACCAGACTCCGCTCTCCTCGGTCTCGGAAATGACGGCCTACCTGGCCGCCGGCAACAAGCCGAAAGAGCAATTCCGCATCGGCACCGAGCACGAGAAATTCGTGTTCTTCCGCGCCGACAACAGCCCCGTGCCCTATTTCGGCGAGGCCAGCATTTCCGCGCTCCTCAAGGGGCTGCAGAAGAAGAGCGGCTGGGACCCGATCATGGATGGCAACAACATCATCGGACTCGGCGAACCCTCGGGCATGGGCGCAATCTCGATCGAACCGGGCGGCCAGTTCGAACTCTCCGGCGCGCCGCTCGAAACCATCCACGAGACCTGCAAGGAATCGAACAATCATCTGGCAACGGTGCGCGAGATCGCCGAGCCGATGGGTATCCGCTTCCTCGGCATTGGCGGCAGCCCGAAATGGACGCTTGCCGAAACGCCGCGCATGCCCAAATCGCGCTACGAGATCATGACCCGCTACATGCCGAAGGTCGGCACCAAGGGTCTCGACATGATGTACCGCACCTGCACGATCCAGGTGAACCTCGACTTCTCCTCGGAAGCCGACATGCGCCGCAAGATGCGCGTATCGATGAAGCTGCAGTCGCTGGCGACGGCGCTCTTCGCCTCCTCGCCCTTCACCGAAGGCAAGCCGAACGGTCTTTCCTCCTGGCGCGGCGATATCTGGCGCGATACCGACAACCGCCGCAGCGGCCTGCTCGACTTTACCTTCCGCGACGATTTCGGCTTTGAAGACTATGTGAAGTGGGCGCTCGACGTCCCCATGTATTTCGTCGTTCGCGACGGCCGCTATCACGATTGCACGCATGTCACCTTCCGGCAGTTCATGGAGGGCGCGCTGAAGGGCGAAATCGCCGATTGGGAACCGACGATGGGCGACTGGACGAACCATCTCTCCACCCTCTTCCCGGACGTGCGCCTCAAGCGCTTCCTGGAGATGCGCGGCGCCGACGGTGGCCCCTGGCGCCGTATCTGTGCGCTGCCGGCCTTCTGGGTCGGCTTGCTTTATGACGACGAGGCGCTGACGGCTGCTGACGAGCTGACCAGGGACTGGAGCTTCGAAGAGGTCAACGCCCTGCGCGATGTCGTGCCGGTACAGGGCCTGAAGGCTTCCATCAAGGGCCATAACCTACTTGATGTGGCGCGCGAAACGGTCGGCATTTCCCGCCTTGGCCTGAGGAATCGCGGACGGCTCAATGGCGACGGCCAGGACGAAACCGTCTTCCTCGCACCGCTCGACGAGGTGCTCGCCAAGAAGGGTACGCTCGCCGACGATCTGCTGATGCTCTACAACGGCCGCTGGAACCAGTCCGTCGAGCCTATCTTCGAAGAATATCAGTACTGATAGGCGATTGCCTGCCACCATTACCCGGTCACGTCAGACCAGAAATCGGTAGGCGCCCTCCTTTTTCCGCTATACTATCGGAATTAAGCGCCGCCTGATTCCGAAGCGGCCTCCTAGAGCCGGATGATTTTAGGTCGAATCGGCCTAAAATCGGAATCCGCTCTAAATCAAAGAAGTAGAGCGTGATGTCATCCGAAAACCGCCTACACTTTTCGGCATCACGCTCTAGCGGGGAAAGGGACTTCGATGCTGCCACTCTTCGACATGATGATGCAGGCCCAGAACGGCGCCGCCACGGAAGCCATGGCCAAGCAGTTCAACCTTGCGCAAGAGCAGGCGACCAAAGCGATGGCGGCACTGATGCCGGCCTTCTCGTCCGGCTTCAAGCGCAGCGCGACAGATCCCTATAACTTCGTCGGCGTGATGCAGGACATAACCTCCGGCAACTATGCCAAATATTTCGAGGACATGACCAAAGCCTTCACACCAGAGGGCATTGCCGATGGTAACACCGTACTCGGAAGACTTTTCGGCTCCAAGGACGTATCTCGCGCGATTGCGGCGCAGGCAGCACAGATGACCGGCATTGGCCAGGAAATCTACAAACGCATGCTTCCCGCCATGGCCGATACGCTGATGGGCGGCCTGTTCAAGGAAACGAGTGGCCAAATCCCACTGATGGCCAATCCCTTCCTCAATACCGATATGGGCAAGATGATGCAGGGCTGGCTGCAGAGCATCGGCTTTGCGCCGAAGCAGCAGCCGACTCCGCAGGCAAGCATCTTCGACAATCCCTTCACCCAGGCAATGGAACTGATGTTTGGCGCCGATAGCGTCAAGCACCAGAAGCCGGCGCCGACCAATCCGTTCCTCGACAATCCCTTCGCCAAGGCGTTCCAGGACATGATGAAGAACTTCCCGATGCCGGCAGAGCCGCCGAAGGAAGAACCGAAGGCCAAGCCCGCCCCCGGCATCGACATGGCCGCCTATACCGAGATGTTCAACGCCATGTTCGACAGCGGGCTCGAGGTGCAGAAGAATTATCAGAAGAACATGGAAGCAATCTTCGAAAGTTACCTGCAGACACAGGACGAGCCGGCGCCGAAACAGAAATGATGTGCGGCTAATCGCTTTCCATCCCGCCCATTGTTCGTTATTCCGCACAGGCTGTGCGGACTGCACTGGATTATCATACACTGAGGCAAGGCCTATTTCTGCTTTCATCTTGAAAAGGAGAAAGCCATGTCCAGCATCGATCAATCCGGCAGCTTCACCCTTGGCGACCGCAAGGTCAAAAGGCTCGGTTACGGCGCCATGCAGCTCGCAGGCCCCGGCGTATTCGGGCCGCCGAAGGATCATGACACCGCGCTCGCAGTCCTGCGCGAAGCCATCGCTTCCGGTGTCAACCATATCGACACCAGCGACTTCTACGGTCCGCATGTGACAAACCAGCTGATCCGGGAAGCACTCCATCCCTATCGCGACGATCTCGTCATCGTCACCAAGATCGGCGCACGGCGCGGCACGGATGCCTCCTGGCTGCCGGCCTTCTCCGCCGACGAGCTGAAGCAGGCGGTGCACGACAATCTGCGCAACCTGAAGCTCGACGTGCTCGATATCGTCAACCTTCGCGTCATGCTCAATCCGCACGACCCGACCGAGGGCTCGATCGAGGCGCCGCTAACGGTCCTTGCCGATCTGCAACGACAGGGCCTGGTGCGCCATATTGGGCTCAGCAACGTCACGCGAAACCAGATCGCCGAAGGGCGTGAGATCACCGAGATCGTCTGCGTGCAGAACCTCTACAATCTCGCGCAGCGCACGGATGATGCATTGGTCGATGAGTTGGAACGCGACGGCATCGCTTATGTACCCTTCTTCCCGCTCGGCGGATTCACGCCACTGCAATCCTCTGCGCTTTCCGATGTCGCTGCCCGGTTGAATGCGACGCCCATGCAGGTGGCGCTTGCCTGGCTGCTGCAGCGTGCGCCAAACATCCTCCTTATTCCGGGCACCTCTTCGCTTGCTCACCTCAGGCAGAATATCGCAGCCGCCGAGCTGAAGCTGCCGGAAGATGCGATCGCCGAACTCGATCGCATCGCCGGAGCTGACCACGCCTGACGCACCCCTCATCGATCCGAGACGGCTCGGGCAGGCAGCTTGAGCCGTCTTTTTATTCCGATATTCTCCAGAAACACTTCATCGTGGCTGACAACCAGAAGTGCACCGTCATAGGCCCGAAGCCCCGCTTCAACCGCGGCAATGGAATCGATGTCCAGGTGATTGGTTGGTTCATCGAGGATCAGCAGCGAAGGCGGCATCCGGCCGCCGAGCACGCAGGCAAGCCCGGCACGCAGAAGCTGGCCGCCGCTCAGGCTGGAGACGATCTGCAGCGCGGCATCGGCCCTGAACATGAAGCGCGCCAGCGCAGCGCGGCAGGCATTCTCGTCTGCATCCGGGTTGATCCGCCGGAAATTATCGCGAATCGAAATCGATGGATCGAGAAGGCTTCACTCGCTGGTCCAGCAGGGCGAAATGGACGACCCGCACCGTTCCGTTCCAGGGTTTGAGCGCGCCGGAAACCAGGGCAAGCAGCGTTGTTTTGCCCGAGCCGTTCGGCCCGGAGACGGCGACGCGCTCCGGCCCCGTCATGATGAAATTGAAGTCGCGCAGGATCGGCCGTTCTGGCTCGTAGCCAGCGATGACGCCTTCCATCCTGAGGACGATCCTGTTTGCCGGCAATCCTGATGTCGGCAGCTTGACGGTCAGGGGCTGCAGAATCTCGATCTTTTCGCGAGCGACGGCAGCATCCTGCAAGGCCTGGCCGCGGCGGCGTTCGGCAAGCCGCGTGTTTTCGGCACTCGTCATTTCGGCCCGCTCCTTCAAACCGCCAAGCATGATGCGCGGGATACCGCCCTTGGCAGCCATCTTCCGGCCCGCCTTGTCCCGCCTCGCCTGCCGCTCGACGGCTGCCTGGGCGCTTCGTCCCACCTCGGCAATACGCTTCTCCGCCTCCGCGAGATCACGCTCCGCGGCGGAAAGCTCCGATGCCTTGCGCTCGCGATACTGCGTCCAGTTGCCGCCATAGCGCGAGGCGCCGAGCGACGTCAGCTCGACGATCGCATCCATGGAGTCGAGCAATTCGCGGTCATGGCTAATGACGATGGCGCCTGCCCTCCAACCTGCCAGCAGGTCGATCACCGCGGCGCGGCCGTCGCGATCCAGATTGTTGGTGGGTTCGTCGAGAATCAGGAAATCTGGATCGTCGACGATGAGCGCTGCCAGGCCGCAGCGCGTGCGCTGTCCGCCTGATAGCGTCACGAGAGGCGTTTCCGGCGTGACATCGAGCCGGACGCGATCAAGGGCTGCGGCAATGCGCGCCTCCAGCGTCCAGTCCGCTGAAGCGAGTTCGTCATTGGTCGCCTCGCCGGCTTCCGCACGTTTCAACACAGCAAGGGCCTCGCGTACGCCGAAGAGATCGGCGACGATTTCGTCCGCCTCCACCTGCACGCTCTGGCGCAGGATTCCCAATCGACCGTTGAAAGAAATGCTGCCGGACTGCGGCTGAAGTTCGCCGGAAACGAGCTTGATCAGCGTCGTCTTGCCGACGCCGTTGCGGCCGACAAGGCCGGTGCGCTCGGCGCCGAAGCTCAGATCGAGATTGGAAAGAAGCGGCCGGCCGTCAGGCCTGAACCACGAAAGATTGGATAGAACGATGGATGTGGGCATGAGCAAGTATTTCCCCGATGGCAAGGCTGAACGGCATTGCGGTCGAGGTGGAATCCATTGCTGCACACATCCTGTTGGTATTGTCGATGCGCCTAAACTAGGTGACGAGTAGCCTCACTTCAAGCGCAACGCGCGAAGACACGACAAGTTCAACCCTTGGCATCGATGGCGTCAAGGAAGTCGATAACTCGCTTCCAGGTGAGATCGGCCGCCTTGGCATCGTAGTCGGGCAGGCTGGCATCGGTGTAGAGATGGCCGCCGCCCGGATATCGAAAAATCTCTGCAGCGGTTCCGGAGCGCTCGATGGCCTGCCGCCAGGCAGCAACGTCTTCCTCCGGTTCGAACGGGTCCGGTTCGGCCAAATGCAACTGCAAGGGCATTCCCTTGCGCGCGTTCTCGGCGATCGGGGCGACGCCATGCAGCAAAAGGATGCCGGCCGTCTTTTCCCGCTTGGGCCAGAGGCTGGAGATAACGCCGGCCCCCATTGAAAAGCCGGCCAATACGGTCGAGGCCGGCAGCCCGGCCAGCGCCCATTCAGCACGCTCGCAGATCGTTTCCCAGCCGATCTCGTCCTTGAATTCGAAGCCCTCCTCGATCGATCGGGCGATCAGCCCGTCATAAAGATCCGGTGCGAAAGCCTTGTGGCCAGCCGCCTGTACGCGCTCGACGGCATCATGCTCGAGCGAACGCAGTCCGTAGACGGAGTGGAAGAAGATCACCGTTGCCATCGTCGCTTTCCCGTTGTTTCGATCAGGCCGTTAGATAATACAGTTGCCGCCGGAGGCAACTTGACCGCGCATGCTCTATGACGGAAACGCGGTCTTCAGAAAGAAAAAACCCGGTGTTGGCCCTGGGGCCGAACACCGGGAAAGAGGCAGGGCTTATTGGCTATCACCCTGCGGGGAAACTATCGGTCCGCCATCAGCCTCTAAAGCTGCTGACGGCAGAGGAGCGCGTGCAGCGACGCGCGGAATTGGTGAGATGGCCGGACGGATCCCCGAAGAAGGTCGAGGTGGTCAGCGCAGCGTTCAGATCCTGCCTGGTGAGGCCGATATCGCGCAACTGACTGTCGTTCAGCTCGTTCAGATAATTGATCTCCCGGCGATTTCGGATTGCGCGCCAGATCGATGCGACATTGCCCAAAGCAAGCATCATGCGCGCCATCAGCGACAGCGAAGGCGTTGCAAGGCCGAGGTCAA
>JBCNPI010000302.1:0-7408 GCA_039593415.1 Rhizobium sp.
GCATGGCGAGGCCGATCAGGTCGTTCCTTTCGCAAGTTCCGTGCCGCGTGCGGTCGACCTGCTCAAGAATGGGTCGCTGAAAACCTACCCGGGCTATCCTCATGGCATGCTCACCACCCATGCGGATGTCCTCAACCCCGATCTGCTCTCGTTCATCAGATCTTGACGACATCGACTGGAGCGCGACCGTCATCCAATGTCGGCCGGAGGAGCTGTCACCCGGCAATGCCGGGTGACAGCTGTTGGCTGGTAGCCCGCTTGGCGGGCATTTATGGAGGACTAGTCCTTGTCCGGTCGCTCCGAACTCCGGTGCGGCCGGACCTCTAATTTAAGAATCAAGAAGAGTATCAATAATTGACAATAGTTGTTAATCGCGGCACCATGACCTTAAGCAGGAGGTCATTTGCATGGCGAGTTTTGCACTCAACGAACACTACGAGAAATTCATCAAGAAGCAGTTGCAATCGGGCCGCTACAACAATGCCAGCGAGGTTGTCCGCGCTGGTTTGCGCTTGCTCGAAGATCAGGAAGAAGCGCGCGAGCGGTGGCTGAATCAGGAAATTCCGAGCCGTTATGCGGAATTGAAGGCTGATCCTTCCAAGGGCGTTTCCCTTGATGATGCCTTTGCCCGGCTTGAGGCAGAACATCAAGCCCTCCTGGCGAAAGCCAGGTAGGGAATGAAAACATACGAGATCATCCTGCATGAGCAGGCTGAGGCGGAATTGCGGCAGCTCTACCGCGACCTCGCGGGTGACGACAAAGCCGGGCCTGTTGTGGCCTGGAATTATGTCAGCGGTATCCGCCAGTATATCATGGAGCTTGCGATATTCCCAAAGCGAAGCACGGTGAGAGAAGGTCTTGTGCCAGGTCTTCGGATCATCGGCTACCGGCGAAGTGTGAGTATCGCTTTTGTGGTTGAAGAGGCACACGTTATGATTTTGGGCGTCTTCAACGGCGGGCGAGATATCCCGGTCGAGGCTCTTGAGGAGCGGCTATAAGCGACATGGGCCACGGCGACATTTATCCGCTGCAATACCGTGTCGCGTTGAAAGCGCAGGCTGCTGCTTTGAAATCTGAGGCGTCAGAGCATGGGCTTCCGCTGGGCGGCCTATCTTGTGCCACCTCTTGCCGAGTGGGTCGTGGCCCAGGTTGAGCAAGGCCGGTTTCGTGATCCATCTGGGGCCATTTTTGTGGTTATGCAGGTATTCATGGAGATAGAGAAGCACTCGGATTTGCGTGAAGGGTTTTTTCGCCGTCAGATCAGCGAGAGCCTTGAGGATAGACGCCCGGGCATTCCCGCCAAGACCAATCCCAAGCAGATATTCAGCCTCAGTCGCTGGGTTTATCGTCAAAGAGAAGTTCTAGAGCGGCTCTTCAACCGTATCAAATACATGCGCGACCTGGCCACCGCCTCGATCAACGTGGCGACAACTATCTAGCGAGCCGGAAACTCATCACGGCACGAAGCATGATCGCTTCAATTTCCGCATCCACGTCCTAGTCTGGGTTCACGAGATATGCCAAATAGGCACAAGCGTTGCCGGGCACTCGTTTTCGATTATGATTGTTTCAGGCATATTCCTCCGCATCGGAAATCAATGTCTCTCGAAGAACGAAAAAAGACCCGCGTCACTCTCCTCGATGTCGCGCGACACGCCAACGTCTCACGCGCGACGGCGTCCCTGGTTCTGCGCAAGAGTCCCCTTGTCGGAACCGAAACACGCGCGCGCGTTGAGCAGGCCATGCGGGACCTCGGCTATGTTTACAATATAGGCGCTGCTCGCTTGCGTGTCGAACGCAGTCAAATCATCGGCGCGATCGTCCCGAACCTTACCAATCCTTTCTTTGCGGAGCTTTTGTCCGGTATTGAGGAAGTCATCGGCGCGACCGGCAAAGTCGTCCTTCTGGCCAACAGCGGAGATAATGTCGACAGGCAGGAAATGCTGCTGCGACGAATGCGTGAACATGGAGTGGATGGAGTTATTCTATGTCCGGCCGCGCGCACGGAACCCGCACTCTCGGATCATATAGCCGATTGGGGCATGCCGGTGGTTCAGGTCCTACGACATATCTCTCTCGACCTCGATTACGTCGGGGTCGATTACGCCACGGGTATGCATCAGGCGGTAGACTATCTCGCTTCGCTCGGTCACGAGAAAATCGCCTTTGCCGTTCATGGCCCGGTTCATTCGGCCTACCGGGAGCGGGTTGAGGGGTTCCGCGAGGCGATGTCGTCACGAAACCTCAATTCCGAGATCATTATCCGCTTTCCAACACTGCTCGGCGAGATCGCCAGTGCGAGCCGGCTCCTGTTCGATCAGCCAGAGCGGCCAACGGCGGTGATCTGTTTCAATCACATCGTCGCGCTCGGACTTTCAGGCGGTCTCCACGATCAGGGACTGACCATCGGCCGCGATATTTCGCTGGTCAGCTTCGATGACGTGGCAGATGCGGAGGCCATGCGACCGAAGCTGACTTCCGTTTCAACGGGGCCTGTGGCAATCGGCGAAATGGCGGCCCAGCTTCTCGTTGATCGTATCGCCAGCCCGCACCTGCCGCCGCGCCATCTGGTCAACGACACCAAACTCCACATCCGCCAGTCATGCGGCCGGCCGAATTGAATTAAGTGGTATTGGATCTTCACCAGGATCCTCGGTGAATATTTGCGTTCGGGTTCGGTCTTTCTTTCCTCACGCCGGGGGAGGCGAGGCCATATATTTGCATCCATGATCGCCGTGCCCGCCTGATCCCGAGTGGCCCTCCAGGCATCGGAGCAATGCGTCAATGGAACTCTGAGCGACCGAGGATGTTGTTGTGAAGGGTGCTCCAAGGCTCCATTTGCCCCTTAATATCGTACCCGCGCATTTGCGGCTTTTGCGGTTGACGCTCGCTTAGAAAGCATTTAGATCGATCTAAGTGGAAGGACGAGGAGGTTCGATGTCCTTTCTTTTGATTGGGAGGGAGTCCCGACCTTGTACCATTTCAATTTTACGCCCGTGCTGGCCGGCCTGGACCGCCTGTTGCTTGGCGCCTGGCTAACGATACAGCTCTCCTGTGCCGCGATGATCCTCGGACTGGTCCTCTCGGTATTGTGTGCCGTCGGCAAGACTTCGCGCATTGCACCGCTGCGCTGGCTGATTGACGCCTATATCGAGGTTATCCGCAACACGCCGTTCCTCGTGCAAATCTTCTTCATCTTCTTCGGATTGCCGTCGCTTGGCCTGCGGCTCACCCCAAACAGCGCGGCACTCCTGGCGCTCGTCGTCAACTTCGGAGCTTACGGCACCGAAATCATTCGGGCTGGGATCGAATCCATCCACAAGGGTCAGATAGAGGCGGGGACGGCGCTGGGCCTATCCAAGCTGCAGATATTCCGCTTCATCGTCCTGAAGCCTGCCCTGCGCACAGTGTATCCGGCACTCACCAGTCAGTTCATCTATCTGATGCTCACCTCGAGTGTCGTTTCCGCCATCTCGGCCGACGACTTAGCCGCTGCCGGCAATGACCTGCAGTCGGCGACCTTTGCAAGCTTCGAGGTCTATATCGTCGTGACGCTGATCTATCTGGTCATGTCCATGGGCTTCTCGGCGATCTTCTCGGTGATAGAGAAGGTCGCTTTCAAGTATCCGTTGAGCCGTTAAGGGGACGACTGAGCCATGCTTATCAGACCGTTTGGCTGGAATGAATTCTGGATCATTGTCCTTGCGGCAAAGTGGACGATCGCACTATCGGCGATCGCGTTTGCCGGCGGCGGGATCGGCGGGCTATTCATTGCGCTCGTACGTGTCTCCGACGCGAAATGGCCGCGTCTCGTCGCGATGGCTTTTATCCGGGTCTTTCAGGGAACGCCGCTGCTTATGCAGCTATTCCTGGTCTTCTTCGGCCTCAATATCCTGGGCTTCGGTGTCAATCCCTGGATCGCGGCAGCTTTGGCCTTAACGCTGCATGCCTCCGCATTCCTCGGCGAGATCTGGCGTGGCTGTATCGAAGCGGTGCCTTCCGGTCAGCGAGAGGCCGCAATCGCATTGGGCCTGCGCTACGTCAACCGCATGCGCTACGTCATCTTGCCCCAGGCGACAAGGATCGCGGTCGCGCCGACGGTGGGCTTCCTGGTGCAGCTCATCAAGGGTACGTCGCTTGCGGCCATCATCGGCTTTACCGAATTGACCCGTCAGGGTCAGATCATCAACAACGCGACCTTCAGCCCCTTCCTGGTCTTTTCAACGGTGGCCGCGGTCTACTTCTTGCTGTGCTGGCCGTTGTCCATTCTTGCACGCCGGATGGAATTCAGATTCTCCCGTGCGTCGGTACGTTGACGGGATCCATGCCGGGGAGTTCACCCGGCTTAACTTGAAAGGGTAGGAGCATGAATATTTCAAGACGCATAATGATGATCGCGCTTGGCGCGGGCCTGCTGGCGGGTGCGGTGGCCACGACGGCCGTTGCGCAAACCGTCGACAGTATCAAATCCGCGGGTACCGTGAAGATCGGCATGCTGGTCGACTTCCCGCCGTTCGGCATCATGAACAGCAACAACGAGGCCGACGGCTATGACGCCGACGTCGCAAAGCTGCTTGGCAAAGAATGGGGCGTGAAGGTCGAGATAGTGCCGGTGACGGGACCGAACCGTATTCCTTACCTGCAGAGCAACCAGGTCGATCTTCTGGTCGCCTCGCTCGGCATCACGGAGGAACGTGCCAAGAGTGTTGACTTCTCTCAGCCTTACGCGGGCATTTCAATCGGCGTTTTCGGCGCAACAGACGCGAAGGTCAGCAAGCCTGAAGATCTCTCGGGCAAGACGATCGGCGTGGCACGCGCATCCACGCAAGATACCGCGGTCACGAAAATTGCTCCGAAGGATGCCAAGATTCAGCGTTTCGATGACGATTCCAGTGCGGTACAGGCGCTGCTCTCCGGCCAGGTCGAGCTGATCGGGGTATCCAACGTCGTCGCGGCTCAGATCGACAAGGCCGCCCCCGGTCGCTTTAACCAGAAGCTTCAGCTTAGCCAGCAGGTGCAGGGTATCGCGGTACGCAAGGGTTCGACCGAGCTGCTGGCGGCCGTCAATGCCTTCCTCGACAAGGTTAAAGCTGATGGCGAGCTCAACAAGATCCATGAGAAGTGGCTCGGCGCACCACTGCCGGATTTCGTGGCGACCGCAAAGAAGTAACCAGGAAGGGAGTTCCTCGCATGACTGAGGCAACAACGACAGCATCGCCAGCAGACGCGCGGGGAGCTTCCGATCTTGCTGTCAGGATGGAGGGCGTCAACAAGTGGTATGGCGCTTTCCACGCCTTGAAGGACATCCAACTTTCCGTCAACCGGGGAGAGCGGATCGTCATCTGCGGCCCATCTGGTTCAGGCAAGTCGACGCTGATCCGCTGCATCAACCAGCTCGAGACGATTCAGAAAGGCCGCATCGTCGTGGACGGCCACGATCTCACGGCAGGTGGTCGCAATGTTGATATCGTGCGGCAGGAAACGGGCATGGTTTTTCAGCAGTTCAATCTCTTCCCACACATGACGGTGCTGGAAAACTGCACGCTCGCACCTATGAAGGTACGGAGGATTTCCAAGGCCGAGGCAGAGAAGACAGCCCGGAAATTTCTCGAGCGCGTCCGTATTCCTGAACAGGCCGAGAAGTACCCGGCACAGCTTTCCGGAGGTCAGCAGCAGCGTGTCGCGATTGCCCGCGCGCTTTGTATGAACCCCAAGATCATGCTCTTCGACGAGCCAACCTCGGCGCTCGATCCGGAAATGGTCAAGGAAGTGCTCGACACTATGATCGACCTCGCCAAGGAGGGAATGACCATGCTCTGCGTGACCCATGAAATGGGGTTTGCCCGGCAGGTTGCCGACCGTGTGATTTTCATGGACCGCGGCGAGATCCTGGAAATGGGAACTCCCGAACAGTTCTTCGGCAATCCGAAGAATGAGCGGCTAAGAACCTTCCTCGGCCAAATTTCTTAAGCCAACACCGAAATGCATGGAGTACACTCGTGAAGCCGGATATTCTTCTCGTGGAACCGATGATGAAGGAGATCGAGGACAAGCTCGATCAGTTCTATACGGTACATCGAATGTACGACCCGGACGGTAACGCAGCGTTGGAGGCCGCGCTCCCGAGCATCCGCGCGGTCGCGACAGGCGGTGGCACGGGTTTTTCCAACGCGTGGATCGAGAGGCTTCCGGCGCTATCCATCATTGCGATCAACGGCGTCGGCACCGACAAGGTCGATTTGAAATTCGCCCGCAGCCGCAACATCAACGTCACGACCACGCCGGGCATCCTAACCGATGACGTTGCCGATCTCGGCATTGCGCTCCTGCTGGCGGTTCTCCGTCATATCACGAAGGGTGACGGTTTCGTCCGCGGCGGAAAATGGGGGAGGGAGGCGTTCCCGCTCGGCCATAGTCCCAAGAGGAAGCGTGTAGGCGTTCTCGGGCTCGGCCAGATCGGCAGGGCCTTCGCCCGACGCGCCGAGGTTTTCGGCATGGATGTGTGCTATTGGAACCGCTCGCCAATTTCCGATGTCGCCTGGAAATCCTACGCGTCGCCGTTGGAACTGGCTCAGGCCAGCGACATTCTTGTTGTTTCGATTGCGGCGGGCGCTGCTACGCAGAATATTGTCAACGCGGAAGTGCTGCGGGCTCTTGGAAAAGCCGGCGTATTGATCAACATCGCCCGGGGATCCGTGGTTGATGAGAACGCGCTGCTTGCCGCGCTTAACGACGGCACCATTGCCGGGGCCGGGCTCGATGTCTTCGTGAACGAGCCGTCGATCCGTCGGGATTTCTATAGCGCGCCCAATACGGTGCTGATGCCACACCAGGCAAGTGCCACGGTTGAGACGCGTATCGCTATGGGCGAATTGGTTCTCGCCAACATCGCCGCGCAATTCGCGGGCGAGATCCCGCCGACCACGGTCAACTAAGGAGCCGCCATGATTATTCGCCAAGCCCTTTTCGAGGGAAGGATTCATGCTGGCCAGGAAGAGGCTTTCAAGCTTTACGTGGCCGAAAAGCTGATGCCCATGTGGCTCGACTTTCCAGGCGTCAAGGAAGTCCGTGTTCTTTACAGACTGGAGCAAGACGAGGGCGCGCCGACTTATCCGATGGTCCTGTCCACCATGTATGACGACCGCGATGCGCTCGCCGCCGCCCTTACATCTCCCGTGCGTTACGAAAGCCGTGATATGACCAAGGGCCTGCTTGCCATGTTCGATGGACGCGTCCACCACCATGTGTTCGATCTTGGCGAATCTGGCCCCGTGGCGATGCCTAGCTAGTTTCCGTCCACAAACACGCGTATTTCGGCGCGTTTACAATGGCTTGTCCTTGGCGGAGAGAGTGGTTTAGGGCGACGGACAGGATCATGGGCGCTTGTTATTGGGCGGTGTACAGTTGC
>JBCNPI010000303.1:0-7405 GCA_039593415.1 Rhizobium sp.
GCCTGAAATCGGAATCCGTCTCCAAATCAAAAAGTTAGCGGGATTTCGCCCGGAATCCCGTGACATTTTCGGCATCCCGCCTTCAGCTGGCATCGGCGGGGATGGGTTTCGGTAGGGATCGGAGCGCTGCTGTCAATTTGGGTAGCTTGCGCGGTCATTAAAGTTCGCGAAAGGGAGTAGTGCAACTATACTTGACTACGGTTGGCTAGTCTCTCCAGTTTCCGAAGGGGGTGGAGCTCTTTGGCAGAGGCGACATCAGGGCGAAGCGAAGAAGAGTTCCAGGACCTTTTGAGGAGGCTGGAGCTGGCGCTGGAGGCATCTCAAATCGGCGTCTGGCAGCATAACGTCAATGACCAGGAATTGCTCTGGGACCTACAGATGCACAGGCTCTACGGAACCGGCTGTCGGGGTGCCAGAGTATCGTCCGACGTCTGGATGAATGCTTTGCACCCCGAAGATCTGGACCAGGCGATCCGCGATTTCCAGAAGGCGCTCGAGGAGAAGGGGTTCTACAATTCGCAGTTCCGCATCATCCTTCCGAGCGGAGAAGTGCGCCATCTGCGTTCGCGGGCGCATTATTATGAAGATGCCGATGGTGCGCCTTCCTTCATTGGTGCCGAATGGGACGTTACCGCCGATGTGTTGCTCAATCGGGAGCTGGCGAGCCAGAAGGCTATCGCGGAAGCGCGCGCTATTGCTCTGGAGCAGAGCCGAACGCGCATCGAACATGCCGCCGACCATGACTACCTAACCGGGCTTCCCAACCGCCGCTATTTCGACAGGCGGCTGGCTGAATTGTGCAAGGATACGTCGGTCGAAACCGTTGGTGTCCTCCATATAGATCTCGACGGCTTCAAGGAAATTAACGACAAATGGGGGCATGCGGCCGGCGACGCCACCCTGCAGAGCGCAGCCGCCCGCATCTCCGGTGCGATCACCGCCAATGACATTGTCGCGCGTATCGGCGGCGACGAGTTCGTTGCTGCTCTGATCAATGTCGGCAGTGCAGAGAGATTGGAGGCGATTGCGAACGATATCTTCTCGCGCCTGCGGCGCGAGGTGCGCTTCGGCAATGAAATGCTGAGGATCGGCGCCTCGATAGGCGTGGCCTTGAGCCAGACGGGCAGCGCGGGCAATCTGCTGGCGGAATCCGATGTGGCGCTCTTTCAAGCCAAGAAGCTCGGGCGCAATCGTGTGGAATTCTTCACACCGAAACTGCAATCCGATCTGCAGGCGGAGCGCCGTCTTGCCGATGAATTGCGGCTGGCGCCGGTGCTGCGTCAGATCGAGCCGTTCTACCAGATCCAGGTGGACGCGCGTACCCGCAGCATCGTCGGGCTCGAAGCACTGGCGCGCTGGCGGCATCCGGAAAGAGGATTGTTGAACCCAGCGGCCTTTCTCAAGGTGGCCGATGAATATGGGCTTACCGCCGAGATTGATGCGGCCGTGCTGAAATGCGCGCTGGCAGACCGTGCCGCCTGGATATCCCAGGGCCTCTCGCCGCCGCGCATCGCCGTGAATATCTCCGGCCGCCGACTTGCCGATCCCGATCTGATCGAAGGATTGCGGGCTCTCAAAATACCGCGCCATGCCATCGCTTTCGAGCTGGTGGAAACCATCTTCCTTGACGATCCCGACGTCAGGGTGCTTGCCAATATCGCGGACATCAAAGAGATGGGAATCGATATCGAAATCGATGATTTCGGTTCAGGCCATGCCTCGCTTCTCGGTCTGGTCAGGCTGAAGCCGAAGCGGCTGAAGATCGATCGGCAGCTTGTAACGGCCGTAACCATGTCTGACGAGCAGCGCCGCCTTGTCGGCTCCATCGTCGACATCGCGCGGGCGCTGAACGTGGAGGTCGTTGCCGAAGGGGTGGAAACCGAGGATCATGCGCGCGTCCTGGCCGACGTCGGCTGTGACGACCTTCAGGGCTATGCCATCGGCTATCCTTCTTGTGAAAGCGAGATTGCCGCTCTGCTGAGATCGGTCCGGGCAACGAAGCGGCGCCGATCTCCTCGAGCTCCTTCCGGCACAGGCGCAGGCACTACCGGATCTGCAAGGCGGCGATCAGGGCGTAGCTGATCGCGCCGAGCATCAGCAGCGACATCGTCGCGGCCGCGATTACCTTGCCGCCGGCATGGCCGACAGAACGAATGTTCACCGACAGGCCGAGGGCGGCCATGGCAATGACGGTCAGGACGCCCGACACTGTTTCCATCGGTATGACCACCGCATCCGGAATAAGGCCGAACGAACGAAGCGCCGTCAATCCAAGAAAGCCGCAGATAAACCACGGGACCAGGGAATGGTGCTGGCCGCTGCGTCCGTCCGTTCCTGCAGCTTCGGCCTTGGTGATGATGCCGAGCAGAAAGATGACCGGGCCGAGCATCAGGACGCGGACGAGCTTGACGAGTGTGCCGGTCTGGACGGCGAGCAGGCCGGCGGGCGCAGTCGCGGCCAGCACCTGTGGCACGGCATAGACGGTCAGACCGGCCAGAGTTCCATATTGCGGCACGCTCATGCCGAGGTGGAAATAAAGAAGCGGCAGCAGGAATACGGCCGCGATACCGAGAACCGCAGTGAATGCGAGGGCAGCGGCGATCTCCTGCGAATCCGCCTCGATCACAGGAGCGACGGCAACAATGGCCGAATTGCCGCATATGGAATTGCCGCAGGCGATCAGCGTTGCCAGCTTCGGCGGCAGGCCAAGCGCGCGGCCGATAATGTAGGTGGCGGCGATGGACAGCACCACGACGATGGCGATGCCCGCGATCAGCCAGACGCCGGCGCCGCGGATGGCCGAAAGGCTGATGGAGGCGCCGAGAAGGACGATGGCGATTTCCAGAAGGAACTTGGCGCTGAAATCGATACCCGGTCTCATAGCCGGTTTCAGAGGCTTGATCGTGCAGACGGCGATGCCGAGCGCAATGGCAAGCACAAGGCTTTCGATCCATCGGCCGCCGAGAAGGCCGACTTCAACATGCTCGCCGACATAGGCTAAGAAGGCTACGGCCGAGGTGAGCGCGAGGCCGGGGAGGATTGCATTTGCGCGTTGAGCAATGGACATGGCGTGCCGTCATTCGTTTGTTGTGCTTTGGTGACGGCTGGAAAGTCTCATCTGTCGATGTCGACATCCATCGAATATTATCCTATGTTCCGTTCGATAAATTAGAATGATTTCCCATGACCTTCGAACAGCTCGCAATTTTCGTCGCCGTAGCCGAACGAGAACATCTGACCAATGCCGCAGAAGCCATCAACCTGACGCCGTCCGCCGTCAGTTCCGCAATCAAGAACCTTGAGGCCTATTACGATGTGGAGCTGTTTCACCGCGTCGGTCGACGGATCGAGCTGACGGAGACGGGACGATCCTTCCTCGGAGAAGCCAAAGCGACGCTCGCACGCGTACGCTCGGCGGAGCTCATGCTGTCCGAACTTGGCGGGTTGCAACGCGGCCGGCTCAGCGTCTGCGCAAGCCAGACCATCGCCAGCTATTGGCTGCCGCCCTTGCTGATGCGGTTTCGCCGCGATTATCCCGGCATCGAGCTGGACCTTACGATCGGCAATACCCGCACCGTCACCGAGGCGGTTATCGACGGTGCAGCCGAGCTGGGTTTCATCGAGGGCGAGGTGGATGCGCCGGCGCTGTCGATGAAGATCGTCGCGCAGGACGCGCTTGTCATCGTCGTCCCGCCAAACCATCCCTGGGCGGACGGGCGGCAGCTCACCGCCGCTGACCTTGCAAACGGCACATCCTGGGTGATGCGGGAGGAGGGGTCGGGCACGCGTTCGGAATTCGAGAATGCGGTTGCCAAGCTCGGCGCTTCGCCGCGCGATCTCGATGTGACGCTGGTCCTGCCGTCAAATGAGGCTGTATTGTCCGCAGTCTGCGCAGGACTAAGCGCTGCCGCCATTTCGAGCGCGGCGGCAAAGGCTTATCTCGGGCAGGGATTGCTGGTGCAAGCAATATTCGATCTGCCCGCCCGCAGCTTCCGGCTGTTGCGCCATAAGGAGCGGCATGCCAGCAAGGCGGCCCAGACGCTGGAAGCCATGTGCAGGAATTATCGCAAGTCCATCGCCTTCGATGCGGATGAGCGCGGCCAAGGGCCTGAGGCTGCGAGCAGATAGTTTTTCGATGTTGTCTGTCCGTCAGGTCAATTCGAGGAAAGCCGCTTTCCGTCCGGCGTCGCATCAAAGCGAAGGAATAGAACGATTATCCGTAAATGTTGCCGAGCTTTCTCGGTAGCGCTTGAACGGATCTGCCGCCGGCTATTGTCGTTCCGCCCGTTGCCGGTTGGCGACGACGAGTTCGATCTCGTTGCGCTCCAGCATGGCGCGGATGTCTGCCGGCGGTGTTTCGTCCGTGACCAGCACGTCGAAGGCGGCCGGCTCGCTCAGCACGATCGGCGCGCTGCGGCCGAACTTGGCGCTGTCGGCGACGACAATGCGGTTCTCGGCGCGGCTTGCCGCTTCGCGTGAGTATTCCGCTTCTTCCAGGTCGTGCAGCATGAAGCCTGAGGTGGCATTGATGGCGCCGACCGAAAGGATGGCGTGGCGCACATTGAAACGGCGCAGGAAGTTGGCTGCTTCCATGCCGAACGTGCCGCCATCGTGACCGCGCAGCTCGCCGCCAGCAAAGAAGACGCGGTTGCCATTGCGAGTGGCAAGTGCATGGGCGACCGCGACCGCATTGGTGACGACGAAGAGGTTCTGGTGCTTCCGCAGCGCGACGGCAATGAAGGCGGTGGTCGAGCCCACGTCGAGAAACAGCGCATCGCCATCCTCGATCATATCGGCAACAGCGGCGGCGATCAGGCGCTTGGCTTCGGCATTCTCATTCATCCGCAGATGCAGCGGCGGTTCGTTCATCGAGTCCTTGATGTGGACCCCGCCATGCACCTTGGTCACCAGGCCATTGGCCTCCAGGCTGCGGATGTTGCGACGGATGGTTTCTTCGGAGACGCCCAGCCGTTCGGCCAGGAACTGGATGCGGCTCCCCCCGCCGGCCAAACGCAATTCTTCCAGAATCTCGCGCTCGCGATGATTGGAGTGCAGCGGTGGCTGGGATATGCCCGACATGGTTCCTGATCCTATTGGGGTGTTGATCCCAAACTTCCGTGGCTCGCGGAACGGCCGCTACTGTTGCTGCCGGGGTCTCAATGCGCACACCCTTTATCCAGTTGCCTCGCGCCTGCGTTTTTAAGGTAAATCTCCCCTACGGTGAAGCGCAGTCTTCAGGATATCCATAGTTCATCCAATTGGAGATGGTTTTTCGATTCCAACAAAAACCCAAATATTCGTTTCATTTTGTGGGATGGTTCTTGACAGCTCAGCCTTTGTGAGAAACCTTCTGCATCAGAAGGATGCTCAGCGGCAGGACCGGAGGGGGAATGACTGCGACGGCGGAAGACAGGATACATTCTCTCGGCATCTGGCACGGACCGATCGACATCGAGCCGCTTGTCGGCGGCATCACCAATCGCAACTATCTGGTCGGCAATGCCGGCCGGCGTTTCGTCGTGCGGCTCGGATCGGACATTCCTGTTCATCACATCAGCCGTGCAAACGAGGTGGCGGCGAGCCGGGCCGCATATGCGGCGGGGCTTTCGCCGGCCGTCATCCATCATGAACCGGGCATACTGGTGCTCGACTATATCGACGCAAAGCCGCTGTCGGCCGATGATATTCGAGACCCGACGATGATGAGCCGGGTCGTGCCGCTTGTCCGGTCGTGCCATCGTGATTTAGCGAGGCATTTTCGCGGGCCGTCGGCAATCTTCTGGGTCTTCCATGTTGTCAGGGATTATGCGGCGGTGCTGGAGGCCGGCGGCAGCCGGCATAAGCCACTCTTGCCGTCCTTTTTGGAGATTGCCGAGCGGCTGGAGCGCGCAGCCGCTCCTTTCGAGATCGCCTTCGGTCACAATGATCTGCTGGCGGCGAATTTCCTCGATGACGGCGAGCGGCTCTGGCTGATCGATTGGGATTATGCCGGTTTCAACACACCGCTCTTCGATCTTGGTGGGCTTGCCTCCAACAATGAATTCTCCGAAGCGCAGGAAGAGGCCATGCTGGAGGCTTATTATGGAGCTCCCGTCGGTGACGATCTGCGCCGGCGCTATCAGGCGATGAAATGCGCTTCGCTCCTGCGCGAGACGATGTGGAGCATGGTTTCGGAAATCCATTCCGACATCGATTTCGATTATTCTTCCTATACGGCTGAAAACCTGCGGCGTTTTGAGAGCGCCTGGCAGGATTTTCGCAACTCTTGAGGTGACGTCATGAAGGAACTGCCAGCTACCGCAAAGACCATCGTCATCGGCGGTGGCATCATCGGCTGCTCGACGGCCTACCATCTCGGCAAGCTCGGCTTCACCGATACCGTGCTTCTGGAGCGCAAGAAGCTGACCTCGGGTACCACGTTCCATGCCGCCGGCCTCGTCGGCCAGTTGCGCACCAGCGCCAACATCACGCAGATGCTCGGCTACTCCGTCGATCTCTATAAGACGCTCGAGGCGGAAACGGGGCTTGCCACCGGCTGGAAGATGAATGGTGGGTTGCGCCTTGCCTGCAACGAGGAGCGCTGGACAGAGGTGAAGCGGCAGGCGACGACGGCGCAATCCTTCGGCCTGCAGATGCATCTGCTGACGCCGCAGGAGGCGCGCGATCTCTGGCCGCTGATGGATGTCGAAGACCTCGTCGGCGCCGCCTTCCTGCCGACCGACGGGCAAGCCAATCCTTCCGATATCACCCAGGCGCTTGCGAAGGGTGCCCGCATGAACGGCGTGTCGATCTTCGAGGACACGGAAGTTCTCGATCTCGAGGTCGACAAAGGCCGAATTCGCGCCGTCATCACCGAGAGAGGCCGCATCGAATGCGAGCGCGTAGTCGTCTGCGCCGGGCAATGGACGCGGACCTTTGCCGCCCGCTTCGGCGTCAACGTGCCGCTCGTCTCGGTGGAACATCAATATCTCATCACCGAATCCTTCGCTGTGCCCTCCAACCTGCCGACGCTGCGCGATCCGGATAGGCTCACCTACTACAAGGAGGAGGTCGGCGGGCTTGTCATGGGCGGCTACGAGCCCAATCCCATTCCCTGGGCGCTCGACGGCATCCCTAGGGATTTCCATTACACGCTGCTCGACAGCAATTTCGATCATTTCGAGCAGATCATGGAGCAGGCACTGGTGCGCGTACCGGCGCTGCAGACGGCTGGCGTCAAGCAACTGCTGTGCGGCCCGGAGAGCTTTACGCCCGACGGCAATTTCATTCTCGGCGAGGCGCCGGAACTGAGGAATTTCTTCGTCGGCGCCGGCTTCAATGCCTTCGGCATTGCCTCTGCCGGCGGGGCGGGCATGGCGCTGGCCGAATGGGTTGCCAAGGGCGAGCCGCCCTACGATCTCTGGCC
>JBCNPI010000304.1:0-7404 GCA_039593415.1 Rhizobium sp.
GCATCTGTGCTTTGCTGACGCGCATGGGCTATGCGCCCATCATGCAGATCGCCTGCCGCGACAAGAACCGCATCGCCATTCAGGGCGACGTGCTGGGTGCTGCCGCCATGGGCGTGTGCAACATCATGTGCCTGACCGGTGACGGTGTGCAGGCGGGCGACCAGCCAGGCGCCAAGCCCGTCTTCGATCTCGATTGCATGTCTCTGCTCGAAACCGTGCGCACCATGCGCGACAACGCGAAATTCCTCTCCGGCCGCAAGCTGACCTCGCCGCCGAAGGTCTTTCTCGGCGCCGCCATCAACCCCTTCGCGCCGCCTTATGACTTCCGGCCCTACCGGCTGGCAAAGAAGATCGAGGCCGGGGCGCAATTCGTCCAAAGCCAATATTGCTACGACGTACCGATGTTCCGCGAATACATGAAGAAAGTACGCGACCTCGGCCTCCACGAGAAATGCTTCATTCTTGTCGGCGTCGGCCCGCTCGCCTCGGCAAAGACCGCCCGCTGGATGCGCTCCAACGTGCCGGGCGTTCATATCCCGGATGAAGTCATCAAGCGTATCGAAGGCGCTCAGGATCAGAAGAAGGAAGGCAAGCAGCTCTGCATCGATATCATCAACGAGGTGAAGGAGATCGAGGGCGTTTCCGGCATTCACGTCATGGCCTACCGCCAGGAGGAATATGTTGCCGAAATGGTGCATGATTCCGGCGTTCTCAAGGGCCGCCAGCCGTGGAAGCGCGAGGCAAGCCGCACCGACGCCCTGGTTGCCGAACGGCTGCACCAGATCAGCGAAGGCAGGGAAGAAAACCAGCAGGCGATGGCGGAGATTGCTGCCCACCATACGCCGCAACAGGCACATTGAATTCGATAGGATAATAGCGGCCCCGGAGAGAACCCGGCCGGCTTGTAACCCAGATCACCGCACGATAGACCAGCTATCGGGCCAACTGACCAGAGGATCAGACATGACGCGTACCATCGTTGCCTCCGCCACCCGCGAGATCATCATAGGCTTCGACCAGCCTTTCTGCGTGATCGGCGAGCGCATCAATCCGACAGGTCGCAAGAAACTTGCCGCCGAGATGATCGAAGGCAATTTCGATACCGTCATCAAGGATGCTCTGGAGCAGGTGGCCGCCGGTGCGACCATGCTCGACGTCAATGCGGGTGTGACTTCGGTCAACCCGAACGAGACGGAACCGGGTCTTCTCGTGCAAACGCTGGAGATCGTGCAGGGTTTGGTCGATGTGCCGCTCTCGATCGACAGCTCGGTCACGGCTGCGATCGAGGCCGCACTCAAGGTTGCCAAGGGCCGGCCGCTGGTCAATTCGGTAACGGGTGAAGAGGAGAAGCTCGAAGCCATCCTGCCGCTCGTCAAGAAATACGACGTGCCCGTCGTCGCCATCTCGAACGACGAAACAGGCATTTCCATGGATCCCGACGTGCGCTTCGCCGTCGCCAAGAAGATCGTCGAGCGCGCCATGGATCACGGCATCAAGCCCGAGGACATCGTGGTCGACCCGCTCGTCATGCCGATCGGAGCGCTCGGCGATGCCGGCCGCCAGGTCTTCGCGCTGCTGCACCGCCTGCGCAACGAACTCAAGGTCAACACGACCTGCGGCCTTTCCAATATCTCCTTCGGCCTGCCGCATCGCCACGGCATCAATGCCGGCTTCATCCCGATGGTCATTGGCGCCGGCATGACCTCGGCGATCATGAACCCTTGCCGCCCGCAGGAGATGGAAGCGGTGCGCGCGGCCAACGTCCTGAACGGCACGGATGCCAATTGCACCAACTGGATCATGACCTATCGTGACTACAAGCCGGCCGAAGGCGGCGCAGCCGCCGCTGCAACAGCTGCTCCTGCCGGCGGTGGCGGCCGTCGTGGCGGGCGTGCCGCACGCGCCGGCACGGGAGCCGTGAGGGAGTAGCTATGACCCAACGGAGCCGCCGGCTTTCCGACGATCTCGCCACTTTGTGGATCGAGGCACCCATAGTGATTGGGATGCGCCTGTCGCAAATGTGGATGACGGCTCTGACCGGCGGCGGCGTAAATACGGCCGAATTCAATCGGATGATCACCGAAAAGGTGACCGCCGCCGGTGAAAGTGTCATCGCTGCGAATATGGCGCTGGCTGAAGAGAACATTGCGGCGATAACGGCGATCGCGATGGGGCGCAAAACCTCGGCGCGCAAGGCGGCGGATTCGATCGCCCACGCTGCCGTCAAACCATACAGCAAGCGGGTTCGCTCGAACGTGCGCCGCCTTAGAAAACAGAAAGACTGATCCGTGGCCGAAGCCAGCGACAGCGCAAAACCCCTCGTCCTTTTCATGCCATCCGGCAAGCGTGGCCACTTCCCCGTGGGAACGCCGGTGCTGGAAGCAGCCCGCCAGCTCGGCGTCTATGTCGAGAGCGTCTGCGGTGGCCGCGCCACATGTGGCCGCTGCCAGGTGTCCGTGCAGGAAGGCAATTTCGCCAAGCACAAGATCGTCTCGGCCAATGACCATCTTTCGCCGATCGGGCCGAAGGAAAAGCGCTATGCCGAGGTTCGCGATCTCCCTGAGGGTCGCCGCCTCTCCTGCTCCGCCCTCATCCAGGGCGATCTCGTCATCGACGTGCCGCAGGATACCGTCATCAATGCGCAGGTGGTGCGCAAAGCGGCCGATGAGCGCGTCATTGCCCGCGATCCGGCCGTCCACATGTGCTACGTCGAAGTCGAGGAGCCGGACATGCACAAACCTTCGGGCGATCTGGATCGCCTGAAGGCGGCCATCGCGATAGACTGGAAATACGACAATCTCGAAGTGGATTTTCACCTCATCCCGCAGGTGCAGTCGATTCTGCGCAAAGGCGAATGGAAGGTGACGGCCGCCATTCATCGCGATCAGGACAGCGAACGCCCTCGCCTCATCGCGCTCTACCCCGGTTTGAAGAATGAGGCCTACGGCATTGCCTGCGATATCGGGTCGACGACGATCGCCATGCATCTGTCGTCTCTGCTGTCGGGCAGAACCGTCGCGTCGGCCGGCGCCTCCAATCCGCAGATCCGCTTCGGCGAGGATCTGATGAGCCGCGTCTCCTACGTGATGATGAACCCGGACGGCCGCGAGGCAATGACCAACGCCGTTCGCGAAGCCCTGAACGGCTTGATCGACAAGGTCTGCGCTGATGGCGGCGTGTCGCGCGAGGATATCCTGAACGCCGTTTTCGTCGGAAATCCGATTATGCACCACCTCTTCCTTGGCATCGATCCGACGGAGCTCGGCGGTGCGCCCTTCGCGCTTGCCGTATCCGGCGCAGTGCATCTGAAATCGGCGGAGATCCGCCTGCCGATGAATGCCGGTACGCGCATCTACATGCTGCCCTGCATCGCCGGCCATGTCGGCGCCGATGCCGCTGCCGCCACGCTTGCCGAAGGGCCGCATCGCCAGGATGAGATGATGCTGCTGGTCGACATTGGCACGAATGCCGAGATCGTGCTCGGCAATAGCCACCGCGTCGTCGCCGCCTCCTCGCCGACCGGCCCCGCCTTCGAAGGCGCGGAGATTTCCAGCGGCCAGCGCGCGGCACCCGGCGCGATCGAGCGCGTGCGCATCGATTCCGTCACATTGGAACCGCGCTATCGCGTGATCGGCATCGAACCATGGTCGGACGAACCCGGCTTTGAGGAAGCTGCCGCCAAGGTCGGCGTCACCGGCATCTGCGGCTCGGCCATCATCGAGGTCGTCGCTGAAATGTTCCTGACCGGCATCATTTCGGAAGATGGCGTCGTCGATGGCTCGATGACAGTACGCTCGCCGCGCATCCTGCAGAACGGCCGCACCTTCTCCTATCTGCTGCGCGATGGCGAACCGCGCATCACGGTCACCCAAAACGATATCCGCGCCATCCAGCTTGCGAAGGCGGCGCTCTATGCCGGCGTCAAGCTGCTGATGGACAAGCAGGGCATCGATCACGTCGACCGCATCGGCCTTGCCGGCGCCTTCGGCACCTTCATCGACCCGAAATACGCTATGGTGCTGGGGCTCATTCCCGATTGCGATCTCGACAAGGTCAAGGCCGTCGGCAATGCCGCCGGCACCGGCGCACGCATGGCGCTACTCAATCGCGGCCATCGTCGCGAAATCGAGGAAACCGTCAGAAAAATCGAGAAGATAGAGACGGCACTTGAATCAAAGTTTCAAGAGCATTTCGTCTACGCCATGGCCTTGCCGAACAAGGTGGATGCCTTCCCGGAGCTCACCAAAGTCGTGGCTTTGCCTGAGCGCAAGCAAATCTCCGACGATACGGGAGAAGGCGCAGGCCGCAGGCGTCGCCGCAGCCGCGAATAAGCGTCGGTTGCCGCGTTCACGCGGCCATTTTGCGACCGATCTCGACAAAGGCCTGGCGGATACTATCAGCCACCGCCTTCATCGGCCCGGTCATCTGCGAAGCCGTCAACAGACGAATGTCGAACGACGTTAATTCCGGCAGCCCCTCGTTCGGCCCGAGAATTTCCATATCGTCGGTGATGTAGGAGCGCGGGAACGGCGCGACCGCAAGATCGGAGACAATCGCCGCGCGCTGCGCCATCGTATGCGCGCTCAGATAGGAAACGCGATAGGCGCGCTTCTGCCGCTCAAGCTGCGCCATGGCCTCTGACCGCCAGATGCAGCCCTCTTCCCAGATCGAGATCGGCAGCGGATCGCGGCGATAGGCGGTGCCGCACTTGGCGCCGGCCCAGACAAGACGCTCTGTGTAGATCACCTCGCCCTCAGTCGGGAAAGGCCGCGTCGCGCAATTGATCAGCGCGAGGTCCAGCCGCTGCTCCTCGATGCGCTTCTTTAGCTGGAGGCTCATATCGACGACGACATCGACCATGATGCCCGGATAGGTCTCAGAAAAGCTCTTCAGGATGGTCGGCAATAGGCGTTCGCCGATATCGTCAGGCGCGCCAAGCCGCACCACGCCACTGAGCTCGGGCATGATGAAGCGCGACACCGCCTCGTTGGAGAGCGCCAGAATGTTGCGCGCATAGGAAAGCAGCATCTCACCATGCTGCGTCAGGCTCACCGAACGCGCATCACGCAGGAACAGCGTCACGCCGAGCTGCTCTTCCAGCTTCTTGATCTGCATGGAGACAGCTGACGGCGTGCGAAAGACAGCATCGGCAGCGGTCGAAAAATTCCCCGTTTCGGCAATCGCGACAAAGGTACGCAGAACTTCATTGTCAAGCAACGGTATGGGCCGGCGGAACGGTACGGTCATATCGATTACCCTTCAATTTTTCTGATCCTAAACACCATATCATTTCATTTGTCTGAATGTCAACGAACCACCATATTAGATGCAACGGAAATTCATCGCAGACAGCCTCAAAGGAGTAAAATCATGGCTGGCACAGTATCATACGAAGCTTCACGGCTTTTCTCGCTTCTACGCCTCCGCAAAATTCAGCGCATGGCACAGCATACGCTAGACGAGATTGCCGCCCGCTTTCCCGCTCATTTGATCGACGACGTCAATGCACGCGGCCTTCCGCCGGATCGTACCCTGGCAGCACTTGAACGAAAGCCCGGCAAGCTGCTTTCGTTCAAGAATACTAATGGCAACTATAAGATCTATTCGTTTGATTGATGAGTTCGCCAGGCCCATACTTACGGTCGATAGATGTGACGTTTTGAGAGCTTGACACAGAAAGGAACCCGGAAATGACGACGATCAGTTACAGACCTACCGGCCAGCGGAACCTGTTTCCGTCCGGCAGCAGCTACGCGCCCTTCATTTCTCGCCTTGCCGATCGCTGGCAGCAGTGGCGTTCGCTTCGCGAACTCGAATCTCTATCCGATGACATGCGCAAGGATCTGGGTTGGCCAGTTGCGAACGAAATCAAGAATCCGAAGGCAGCCCGATGACAGCCAAAGAGCATAAATGCTGAAGGCGACGCTCAACCCAAGCGGGCGTCGCCTTTTGAACATTCCATATTCAGGCGCGCATTTCGATCTAATCTTGAGAATTACCTCCATATATATTTAGCGGCTCGAGAATAGTGCTCGCCGCTCCTCCGCTACCCTCCTCCGGAGCTATATTTTTCATCGTCAGCGCAAATATCCCTTTGCGGCCGCGATTATCCATGCCAATGTCGCTTATAGACCATCGGGCCGACGTATTTGACGCAAGGAATACGGAATGGCCCTTGGAGCATGGATTTTCACAACATGAGCAAGACTCCGATCAAGACGCGTTCCCTGGTTTTCTTCCTTGTTCCGCATTTCACCATGCTGCCGTTTTCCGCCGCGATCGAGACGCTGCGGATTGCCAACCGCATGCTGGGCTATCCCGCCTACACCTGGCGGCTTGCCTCGACGGACGGTCAGAAAGTCTACTCCTCCAGCGGCATTGGCCTCGAGGTCAATTCTTCGCTTGCCGACGAACGCCGCTATCTCAGCGGCGAGAACCGCCCGAACATGGTGCTGGTCTGTTCCGGCATCTATGTCGAAGAGTTCCACAACAAATCGGTCAATGCGTGGCTGCGCGAGACCTACAATCGTGGCGTAGCCGTCGGCAGCCTCTGTACGGGCGCCCATGTGCTTGCGCAGGCCGGCCTTTTGAATGGCAAGCGCTGTGCCATCCACTGGGAAAACCTGCCGGGCTTTTCCGAAACCTTCCCGCAGGCGGAAGTCTACGCAGATCTCTATGAGGTCGACAGCAATCTCTATACCTGTGCAGGCGGCACGGCGTCGCTCGACATGATGCTGAACCTGATCGGCCAGGATTTCGGCGAAAACCTCGTCAACCGTGTCTGCGAACAGCAGCTCACCGACCGCGTCCGCAGCCCGCATGACCGTCAGCGCCTGCCGCTGCGCGCACGACTGGGCGTGCAGAACGCCAAGGTCCTGTCGATCATCGAATTGATGGAAAGCAACCTCGCCGAACCGCTGTCGCTACTGGAGATCGCGGATGATGCCGGCCTGTCGCGCCGCCAGATCGAACGACTGTTCCGGCAGGAAATGGGCCGCTCTCCAGCTCGCTATTATCTCGAAATCCGGCTGGATCGTGCCCGGCACCTGCTCGTACAATCCTCTATGCCGGTCGTTGAAGTCGCCGTCGCCTGTGGCTTCGTTTCCGCCTCGCACTTCTCCAAGTGCTATCGCGAGCTCTACAATCGTTCGCCGCAGCAGGAGCGCGCCGAGCGCAAGCTCACCATGTCGACCAACCGGGCCGGCGTCGTCGTCTGAGAACGTCGGAACTCAGGCAATGGATCAATGGGCGCGGCCTATTCGGCCGCCTCTTCCGTCATCCTGAAGTCGGAATAGACTTGATTTCGGCCATTATGCTTGGCCATGTAAAGAAACTGGTCGGCAGCGTTGAGATAGTTGTCGAAGGATTCATATCCGGCGATCTCCGCCACGCCGATCGAAACGG
>JBCNPI010000305.1:0-7375 GCA_039593415.1 Rhizobium sp.
CTGACCGGCGTCGACCATATGCCGCACACGCATGTTCCCGGCAAGAACGCCTTCACGCGAGGCGAGCCCGAGCACGGCGGCGACATTGCCAGCGAACTTGAGCGCATCGTCACGCTGCACGATGCCTCCACGATCGCCGCCGTCATCGTCGAGCCGATCGCCGGTTCCACCGGCGTCCTCATTCCGCCGAAGGGCTACCTGCAGAAGCTGCGCGAAATCTGCACCAAGCACGGTATCCTCCTGATCTTCGACGAGGTCATCACCGGTTTCGGCCGCCTCGGCACCCCCTTTGCCGCCCAATATTATGACGTGAAGCCGGATATCATCACGACAGCCAAGGGCCTGACCAACGGCGTCATCCCGATGGGTGCGGTCTTCGTGACCTCGGAAATCCATGACGCCTTCATGCAGGGACCCGAGCACATGATCGAGTTCTTCCACGGCTATACCTATTCCGGCAACCCGATCGCCTCGGCCGCAGCGCTTGCGACGCTCGACACCTACAAGGAAGAAGGCTTGCTGACCCGCGCAGCCGAACTCTCCGACTACTGGGCCGATGCCCTGCATTCCCTGAAGGACTGCCCGAACGTCATCGACATCAGAAACACCGGCCTGATCGGCGCCATCGAGCTCGACCCCATCGCCGGCGAGCCCACCAAGCGCGCCTTCACCGCCTTCCTGAAGGCCTATGAAAAGGGTCTCCTGATCCGCACCACCGGCGACATCATCGCGCTCTCGCCTCCGCTGATCATCGAGAAGCATCATATCGACGAGCTGTTCGGCAAGCTCCGCGAGATCTTGCAGAATAATATCTAAGGCATAAGCTGAAAAAATCTCCGCCCCTCACGCCTCCTCTTGTATGAGCAAGAGAGCCGGCATGAGGGGCGATCCATATGCGAGGGACGAAATGACCACCAAACTCGAACGCTATATTGATCAGGGCGTCGGCCGGGAACCTGCCGATATCGTGCTCAAGAACGGCCGCTTCTTCGATCTGGTGACGGGGGAGCTGGTAGCCTCGGATATCGCTATTTGCGGCGACCGCGTCGTCGGCACCTGCGGCGCCTATCATGGTCGTGAAGAGATCGACATCTCCGGCCGCATCGTCGTGCCCGGTTTTATCGATACCCATCTCCATATCGAATCTTCGCTGGTGACGCCGCATGAGTTCGACCGCTGCGTCCTGCCCTATGGTGTCACGACGGCAATCTGTGATCCGCATGAAATCGCCAATGTGCTCGGCACGGAAGGCATTCAGTATTTTCTGGATTCCTCGCTGGAAACCATCATGGATATCCGCGTCCAGCTCTCCTCCTGCGTGCCTGCGACGCATCTGGAAACCTCCGGCGCCGATCTGCCGATCGAAACGCTCTTGCCTTTCCGCAATCACCCTAAGGTGATCGGCCTTGCGGAATTCATGAATTTCCCCGGCGTGATCCATAAGGACCCCGTTTGCGTGGCAAAGCTGGAAGCCTTTCAGGGTGGTCACATCGACGGCCACGCGCCGCTTTTGCGCGGCAACGATCTCAACGGCTATCTCGCCGCCGGTATTCGCACGGAGCATGAATCGACGACATCAGAAGAAGCGCTGGAGAAGATCCGCAAGGGCATGCATGTGCTGGTGCGCGAAGGCTCGGTCTCCAAGGATCTGCACGCGCTGATGCCGATTATCACCGAGCGCTTGTCACCGCATCTGGCGCTCTGCACCGACGACCGCAACCCGCTCGACATCGCCGAACAAGGCCATCTCGATTATATGATCCGCACGGCGATCGCGCATGGCGTCGAACCACTGGCGATCTATCGCGCTGCTTCGATCTCCGCCGCGCGCGCCTTCGGGCTGCGGGATCGTGGCCTGGTGGCGCCGGGCTGGCGCGCTGATCTCGTCGTCGTCGACAGCCTGGAAAACTGCAAGGCCGAGATCGTCTTCTCTGCTGGGAGAAAAGTTACAGCCGAACTTTTCGCGACGCGCAATTTGATCGCGCCAGTCGGCCTCGACAGCGTCAAGGCCCGCACGATCAATGCCGCCGACTTCGGCGTTCCGGTAACGGAAGGCGAAAGCTCCGTCATTGGCGTCATGCCCGGCAAGATCATCACCGAACATCACCGCCATCGCCTGCCGGCCAAGGGCAATCAGACCGATATCGACCTCGGCAACGATATCATCAAGGTCGCCGTCATCGAGCGGCACGGCAAAAACGGCAATCACGCCAACGGCTTCGTCCAGGGTTTCGGGCTGAAGAAGGGCGCGATCGCCTCGACGGTCGGCCATGACAGCCACAATATCTGCGTCGTCGGCGTCAGCGAGGATGACATGGCGCTTGCCGCCAATCGTCTGAGCGAGATCAATGGCGGCTTCGTCGTCGTCGAGAACGGCGTCGTCACGGGCGAGATCGCCCTTCCTATCGCCGGCCTTATGAGCCTCGAGCCCTATGAAAGCGTGCGCGATACGCTGCACCATCTGCGCCAGGCTGCCTATGCGCTCGGCGCTACGCTGGAAGAGCCTTTCCTGCAGCTCGCTTTCCTGCCTCTGCCCGTCATTCCGCATCTGAAGATATCGGACAGAGGCCTTGTCGATGTCGACAAATTCATGCTGATCGGCTGATCAGGCAAGCTTGCCGCAATAAACATCCAGCGCGGCAAGCGCCACCGTCGCTCCAGCATCCGCCGTGCCAAACCCTGGCATGGCGATCGTCCTGCCGAGCTTGATGTCCTTGGGCAATGCAACCTTCACCGGCTCGCGGGAGAGGTTGAAGACGAACAGCAGGGTCTCGTCATCCTTGGAGCGTGTGAAGGCAAGAACGTCTTCCGTGGTATCGAGGAAGGCCATCTCGCCATCGCGCAGGGCTGCATGCTCCGCACGAAAGGCCAGCGTCCGCCGATAGTGATGCAGCACGGAATTTCCGTCGGCTTCCTGCTTGTCGACCGCAAGCGCCGCATGCTGGTATGGAACCGGCAGCCATGACTTGTCGGCAGTCGTAAAGCCGGCATGGGCGCGGCTCGCCTCCCAGGGCATCGGCGTGCGGCATCCATCACGCCCTTTGAAAGCCGGCCAGAAGCGAATGCCATAGGGATCGCGCAGATCCTCGAAGGCAAGCTCCGCCTCTGGCAGGCCAAGCTCTTCCCCCTGATAGAGGCAAATCGAGCCCCGCAGGGTGGAAAGCAGCGAAATAGCGAGCCTTGCAACGCGCGGCTGCTCTTCCTCGGTCTCGGCAAAGCGGCTGACATGGCGCCGGACGTCATGGTTCGAAAAAGCCCAGCAGACCCAGCCGTCGATCACGTTGTCCTGAAAATCGCTGACGCAGCGGCGAAAATGCGCAGGCGTGAAATCAGGCCCCAAAAGATCGAACGTATAGCACATATGCAGCTTGTCGCCGCCGCTGGTATAGGCCGCGACCGTCTCCAGCGAACGCGCGCCATCGCCCACTTCGCCGACGGTCGTGCGGTTCTCATACTGGTCGAGCAACGCACGGAACCGCCTGAGAAAGCCGATATTCTCGGGCTGCGTCTTGTCGTAGAGATGGTTCTGCATCCCGTAAGGATTGCTTTCAGGGGCATCGAGCCCAGCCGTTGCGACAAGCGCTGCCGGATTGTCACGCAGTTTCTTGTCGCAGAAATAGTAGTTCACTGTGTCCAGACGGAAGCCGTCCACACCCCGGTCGAGCCAGAACTTGACGGCTGAAAGTACCGCATCCTGAACCTCCGGATGATGGAAATTCAGATCCGGCTGCGAAGTCAGGAAGTTGTGCTGGTAATATTGGCGGCGCACGCCGTCCCATTCCCAGCCAGGCCCGCCGAAGATCGACAGCCAGTTGTTGGGCGCAGTGCCGTCCGGCTTCGGATCGGCCCAGACATACCAGTCCGCCTTTGGATTATCGCGGCTTGCCCGGCTCTCCACGAACCAGGGATGCCGGTCCGAGGTATGCGAGATCACCTGATCGATGATCACCTTCAGCCCCAGTTTGTGCGCTGCGGCCATCATCTCGTCGAAATCGGCAAGCGTTCCAAAAATCGGATCGACATCGCAATAATCGGCAACGTCGTAACCCATATCGGCCATCGGCGACGTGAAGAACGGTGCCAGCCAGATCGCGTCGACCCCGAGTGCGGCGATATGAGGCAGGCGCCGGGTAATGCCCTTGAGGTCACCGAGGCCGTTGGCATCCGTATCCTGAAACGACCGCGGATAGACCTGATAGATCACCGCCCCACGCCACCAGTCGGCCCCTGCCGCTTTGTTCGTCGATTTCATCAAACCGCCTCGATATCGCACAAGGTTCCCCAGTTTGCACACTCGGGCGCGGGCGGCAAGCTGCAATCGGCCATCCGAGAAGCTCAACCACCAGGCGGATAAATTCGCTGTATCAATTTTAGATATTTGTGAATATGAAAATTCACACGCTAAGCATGCCCGACTTTTTTTAACTTGAAAGCGACGTTGCTTTCGATACTTTCCGCATTGACCTGCACGTACAGGTCACCTGCGGGATCAAAAACACCCTTGGAAAACAAGGACAATAACTCCAGAAAGGTGGGAAAAGGTATGACTCATTTCACCAGAAAACTCCTCGCGACAGCTCTCGTCAGCACGATATTGAGCTTCTCCGCGCACGCTGCCACACTGAATATCCACAACGGCGGCGACCCGACTTCGCTCGATCCGCAAAAAATTTCCGGTGACTGGGAAAACCGCATCGACGGCGATATCTTCGAAGGACTGGTGACCGAAGATCCCAAGGACAACCCAATTCCCGGTCAGGCTGCGAGCTGGACCATTTCGCCCGATCAGAAGGTCTATACCTTCAAGCTGCGTGACGGCATCAAGTGGTCCGACGGCCAGCCGGTGACGGCTCAGGACTTCGTCTTTGCCTTCCAGCGCCTGATGGACCCGAAGACCGCCGCCCAGTACGCCTATCTTCAGTACACGATCAAGAACGCGGAAAAGATCAATAAGGGCGAAATCAAGGATCCGACACAGCTCGGCGTCAAGGCAATCGACGACAAGACGCTGGAAATCACGCTTGAAAACCCGACGCCTTACTTCCTCAACGCTCTGATGCATTACACGGCCTATCCGCTGCCGAAGCATGTCGTGGAAGCCAAGGGCGACCAATGGGTCAAGATCGAGAACATCGTCACCAATGGTCCCTACAAGCCGGTCGAATGGGTGCCGGGCTCGCACGTCACCAACGTCAAGAACGATCAGTATTATGACGCCAAGGACGTGAAGATCGACAAGGTCAACTTTTACACGCTGGAAGATCAGGCCGCTGCCCTCAAGCGCTATCGCGCCGGCGAATTCGATATTCTGACGTCGTTCCCCGCCGATCAATTCGACTGGATTCAGAAGAACCTTCCAGGCCAGGCGCATGTGGTACCATTCCTCGGCACCTACTACTACGTCCTGAATGCCACCAAGCCGCCCTTCAACGACAAGCGCGTCCGCCAGGCCCTCTCCATGGCCGTCAACCGCGAAGTCATTGGTCCGAAGATCCTCGGCACCGGCGAATTGCCGATGTATTCCTGGGTCCCGCCGGGCACGGCCAACTATGGCGAGCCGGCTTATGTCAGCTGGAAGGATGAGCCCTACAAGCAGAAGGTCGAAGAGGCCAAGAAGCTCTTGAAGGAAGCAGGCTTCGGGCCTGATCATCCGCTAAAGGCACAGCTGCGCTACAACACCAATGACAACCACAAGCGCATCGCCGTTGCGATTGCCGCCATGTGGAAGCCGCTTGGCGTCGATATCGAGCTCTACAACACCGAAACCAAGGTGCATTACGATGAAATGCAGCGTGGCGAGGTGCAGATCGGCCGTGCCGGCTGGCTCGCCGACTACAACGACCCGATCAACTTCCTGAACCTGCTGTCTACCGGCGTCGAAATGAACTACGGCCGTTGGAGCAACAAGGACTACGATGCGCTGATCAAGCAGGGCAATGAAGAGATCGATCTGAAGAAGCGCGCCGAGGTCTACAAGAAGGCGGAACAGCTGGCCCTCGACGACAGCGCCGCAATCCCGATCTACTACTACGTTTCCCAGAACATCGTCGCCCCGAAGGTACAGGGCTTCGTCGACAATATCCAGGACATCCACCGTACGCGCTGGCTGTCGGTTAAAGAATAATTGGGAACAGGCCCCCTCCCGGACACAACCGGGAGGGGCCGTCTAAGATCATGTTTGGCTACGCTCTCCGTCGTTTGCTGTCGACAATCCCCGTTCTGTGGATTGCCGTGACAGTATGCTTTTTCATTCTGCGCCTCGCTCCCGGCGGCCCCTTCGATGGCGAAAGGCCATTGCCGCCGGAAGTCAAAGCCAACCTCGCGGCTCACTACAACCTCGATAAGCCCCTGGTTGAGCAATACCTGATCTATGTCGGCGACGTCATGAAGGGCGACCTTGGCCCCTCCTTCGCCAATCAGGACTTCACCGTCACCCAGCAGATCATGTCCGGCTTTCCCTATACGCTGACCATCGGCGGCGCCGCCTTCGTGCTCGCAACCGTCGTCGGCGTGTTCATAGGCTGTCTGGGAGCGCTTTATCAGAACCGCGCGGCTGATTACTGGCTGGGCGGTGGACTCTTGATCGGCCTGGTCATGCCGAGCTTTCTGATCGCGCCGATCCTACAGCTCGTCTTCGGCAACACGCTCGGCTGGCTGCCGGTCGGCGGCTGGGGCGACGGCTCGATCAAGTTCCTGATCCTGCCCATCATCGTCCTGACGCTGCCGCATGCAGCCCGTATCTCCCGCCTGATGCGCGGTTCGATGATCGAGGTGATGAGCCAGAACTTCATCCGCACCGCCAAGGCCAAGGGCATTGGCCCGCGGCTGACGATCATGCGCCACGCGTTGAAGCCGGCCATGATGCCCGTCGTCTCCTATCTCGGACCCGCGGCAAGTTACCTCCTCACCGGCTCGCTGATTGTCGAGAGTATCTTCGGCCTGCCCGGAGTCGGCCGCTACTTCGTCGGCGCGGCACTCAACCGCGATTACGGCATGGTCCTCGGCACGGTCATTTTCTACATGGTCCTGATCGTGGTCCTCAATCTGCTGGTCGACATTGCCTATGCCTGGCTCGATCCGAAAGTGAGAATGCGATGATCCTCAATTCCGCCAAGAGAGAATTACTGGAAGCGGAATTGCTTTCGGCAGAAGGGCTCGCACCCAAGGGGCGATCCCTCACCGGCGACGCGATGCGTCGTCTCCTGCGCAACAAGGCGGCGGCACTTTCGCTGGTCATATTGGCCGTGCTGGTTCTGGTCGCCATATTTGGCCCGTATTTCCTGCCCTTCAACTACGAAGACCCGGACTGGAACTCGTTCCGCGGCGCTCCCGACTTCGCAGCCGGCCACTATTTCGGCACCGACGGCAACGGCCG
>JBCNPI010000306.1:0-7330 GCA_039593415.1 Rhizobium sp.
CCTGCGGCGAACATCACCCGTCAGCAATTCAACGTGTCGATACTCGTTAGACATAAGCCTGTCCTCAAGCCTGTGCTTGAGCCTTTCTGCTTATGCCGACTGTCCGGTCGAAATGGGGGGCGGTTCAAACAGACGCATCGCGTGTTTACGATGCATCCCACTGATCGAAACGAACTGATCGAGGATCCGCGACTTTTCCTCCCGGTTTCCGGCCGCATAGCGCTTTGCCAGAGCAGCAACCAATTCCTTCTTCGTCGTCACGCTGATCAGCCTCATCTGATGTGCTCCGCACCCACAAATGCTGGGAGCAAATCAGATGAGGCAACGGCCAACAATCAGGGAACATTTCTCGCGAGGCAATGCGCCGTCTCATCCTGATCGTCGCGCTATAACCATACATTTCGATACATATCCTGGGTAAAATTTCATGTTTTACCAAAGATATGTATCATGTCGTCGCGGTAATTCTCCCTTGAGCGCCAGGCCACATTCCCAGAGGGCCCACCTATTTTCAAAAGCAGATCGAGGAGGTCGTCGGGGTTGCGCCTTCCTGCTGTTTCACGGAAAAGAGTAAGGAATGCGCAGCCAGGTTCCATCATTGGGCGCAGCTTGCGCATCGAGAAACATGAAGCTTACCTTACGGGAGGGCGACAACGATGGAATTGAATTTTACTCCGGCCTCTCAATCAGAGGACGTTGACGATTTAGCCAGGGAATGCCAGCGTCGCTTGCAGCCCATCATCAGCGAAGTCGTCCGAACCGCGGTTGCAGCTGGATGGAACGAAAGCGATGTTCTTTTGGCGACCGCCGAGGTTGCCTGGAAGCTCTATGAAGGATACCGAAGCGAATCGGGGTAACCATTGATAGCACAGCGACGTATGACGGCTGGGTAACCAGCGCCTAACTCTCGCGCCGATCCCGCGGCCCCTGCAGACTTCCACGGTCAGCATCGGCAAGTTGTCGAGACCACCTCAGGATGGGTGAAGTTTGGGCCTGTCCTCTATATTGAGCCCGCGTGGCAGCAGACTATAGTTAACGCCTCGGGAGAAGACCGATATGTTGACGCAAGACGAACTCTCAATGGTCGCGCAGTTGGATCACAGCACGGGTCATATCGCCTCCGACCAAATCACCACTCAGCCGATCGAATCAGAAATCGACCAATAAGGGAATTCCGATTCCGCGTTCAGTGGTCGTGTTCTAGTGCTCACATGCTGCTTACACGCAGCCATCGGGCAACCTGTGTAAGCAAAAAACGCCCAGGTGGGCGCTTCTTAAGCATTTGAATTAAGTGCAAAACTGGAGCGGGCGAAGGGATTCGAACCCTCAACCCCAACCTTGGCAAGGTCGCTGCGATGCAGCAGCTCGAAAAAGCAAGTTGAGATGGTTGCGTGCCCCCGCAACCAGATCTTTCTTCTCTCCTATTTTGCGAAATCTTGAACCCACTCTATCGCTGGCGCCAAGACTTCATCTTCCCTGGCGATACCAGCTCCTCGTCCTGCGGACCATAACCTCAAGGGTCAGCAACGCGAACGCTTCAAAGCCTGCCACCGCAGATACTTCCCGCGATAACCCGGCATCCGAGCTGAGATCGCGGAGGCTGACACAGCCGTTCAGCAACGAGGGTATCCGCGAATTCCTGGCCGCCTGACAAAATATGTTTGATAGGGCAATGCGCGCAATGCTGCGGTAATCCGGTGAACGTAACCCTGTCTGCGATCTCTCTTCCATCGCAAAGGACGTGCCTGATGTCTGCCACTCCGATGAAGTGGTTCCCTGTCGGGGCTGCCATGTTTCTAATCCTCCTGACCCTATCGGCCTGCGCCTCTCAGATTATGAAGAGCTATATCGGCGCGCCGATCAGCAGCGTTATGCTTGATTATGGACCGCCGGATAACATCTATGAACTGCGTCCGGGCGAGCGCGCCTATCAATGGCGCAAGCGGAAGACGCAGGTAGTGCCTGGTCAATCCAGCGGCGAAATCAGGGAGACGCGCCGCGGCACGCGCTATGAAGTTACCGAGATGCCCGGCTATGTCGAGCACACTGAATGCTTCTACACCTTCTATGCCCGGAGTTCCGGCTCGGATTGGCATGTGATCAGCTTCCGCCAGCCCTCGCTCGAATGCGAGTAAATCCCCAGTCATAAGGCTTTAGGGATATAACGAAGCTTTTGAATATCGCTTCGACTACGCGCCGAAGCAGAGCGGCACACTGCCACTGTCCGCATATTGGATGCCGTCCTGAAGCGGGGCCAACGAGGGTGTTTCGGCCGATAAAAGGACGGCGACGCCCTTTTACCGGATCCGGTTTCCAACTTGACGCTCCTTGATCGGCAAATCTGACCAGTAAAGTCGCCACAGCCAAAGCCGAGGCGTCAATCCCGCTCCGTTTCATCGAATTTACCCCAGCGCCAGCGCCATGGGGCATCGCTTTTCCACCAGACGACGAATATCAGCAATGCAGTCGGGATGCCGACCGCAGCCACGTAGGCGGCCCGATGGCTGTTCGCATAAGGCGTGGTGAGAGAAATGGCCGCAGCCAGCACGAGTGTATAGATCGCAATTGCGACCCAGCCCTGCCACCGGCAAGGCAGACCGGCTCCATAGCCATAGGTCTTCACGCGGAACCAGGGGGGCGGGTCCTCATCCGCCCGTATCCTTCATGCTGCTTCTTTGCAGCATTGTCCGACAACTTTCGGTCAACGACAAGGCGGCCGGCGCGCGTTCATGCCTGTCTTCACCGAAACCGGTTGCCGGCGACCTTATCCCGAGGTCGTTATGACGATCGGCTGCAAGCTACAATGCCGGCATGACCAGCGCCAAGACGATAGTTACCGCCGTGACAAAGTCCATCGGGGGATCGCATGCCTTCATTTCACGATTGAGAGCGGCGAGAGGACTGACTCGGGGTTTGATCGGTCGCGTCTCGCCGCTCTCCATCAGGCGCGTCTTGGCTTGAAAGATACGCCCGATTCCGAAAGGGCACGGATCAGAAACGGTAGTTCAAACCGGCCTTGATGACGTGGTCGCGCAGATCGGTCTTCGACTTGCCGCTCGATGTCGTCGTGGTGACGTCATTGGTCATGACGTAGTTATATTCGATCTTGGCCGACAGCCCGCCGCCGAAGCCCTGTTCGACGCCGCCGCCGACGAGGTAGCCCCGTTTCCAACCATTGGGACCGGAAACGCCCATGCCGCCGTCGAACTTCGTCATCGTCAGGCCCACCGTCCCGTAAACGAGTGTGCGGTCGAAGGTCAGGCCCGCTTTCGCCTTGGCGGCGCCTCGGAAACGTTCTTCCAATTTGCCGTTCGGCACGCGCACTTCGTTGTTTCCGAGATAGGAGCCTTCCAGTTCCGCGCCGATGATGCCAGGCCCCACTTGAAAATTGTAGCCGGCTTGCACGCCACCGGTCAGGCCCTTGCCGCTGGCAAAAGGGCTGAACTTCGGCGAGGCGATACCGCCATGAGCACCGAAATAGGCGCCGCTCCATTGAAAGGCCGGCGGCCGGCCGTAGGCGGCATCCGGGGCCTGATAGGTCGTAAGATCGGCCGCCGAGGTATTGGTCGCGGCTGCCGTGGCCAGAGCCGCGAACAGAAAAGATTCTGCGCTGAGCGACATTGCTAAACTCCATACGAAACCATGCGCCATCCCTAGGCGCTCGCAAGGTCTCTGTTTGCGTGGAGAACCGGACATCGGTTCCTGCTGCTCTCCGGGGCCGTCCGTCTTGGGAGGGACCGGCCTCGGGAGATGGAGTTCATTTTGCCGATGAGAATTGCGGGTACATTGCAGGATTTGAAAATATTGAAAAATTATCAAGTATTTTATGGAGTTATGGGAGGTTTTTTAATTGTTTCTTAACGAGGCGTGGCCGCCTGCCAGAAGGCCGTCTGCCCTGGAAAGTCAGGCGAAATCAGGCGGGGCGGCGTGACATACGCCAAGCCGTTTCTCTCGATGCTGTCGAAGGCAAGAATCCCGATCACATCGTCTCCCGGACCGCGAGCGCTACTTTCAGAGATCGTGGCCTTGAGCTCGAAAGGCCTATTCGCAGCGCCGTCCCGTCGCGCGATCGAAGAGATGCAGCGCGCTGGCGTCGAAGCCGACCGTGAAGCTCTGCCCTTCCGCGATTGCGGTGCGCGGCGGCAGGCAGGCCATCAGCCGCTGCGAACCCGCCTTCGCGGTTACGATCAGTTCGGGGCCGGTCAGTTCCGCCACTTCGCAGATCGTCTCAAGCGTGCCGTGCTCATCGAGACGCAGGGTTTCCGGCCGGATACCGACCACCAGTTCCTGACCCTGCTTAATCCCGGCTTCCGTCGACGGCATGGGCAGGGTGATCGAGGTTCCGTCGATGCGGAGCGATCCTTGATCGGCGGTGGCGTTCAAAAGGTTCATGGGGGGCGCGCCCACGAAGGTCGCGACATAGAGCGTTGCCGGATGATTGTAGATCTCGTCCGGCGTGCCGAGCTGCTCGATTCGGCCGTCCCGCATCACGGCAATGCGGGTTGCAAGCGTCATCGCCTCGATCTGGTCGTGCGTCACATAAACGACGGTGGTCTTCAGCATCTGATGCAGGCGCTTCAGTTCGGTGCGCATCTCCATGCGCAGCTTGGCATCGAGGTTGGAGAGCGGCTCATCGAAGAGGAAGACTTCCGGCTTGCGCACCAGCGCCCGGCCGATCGCCACACGCTGGCGCTGACCGCCGGAAAGCTGGCTCGGCTTGCGTTCCAGCAGCGCTTCGATCTGGAGAAGCTTCGCTGCCTCGCGCACCGCTTTGTCGCGCTCGGCGGCTGGCACCTTGCGCATTTCCAGGCCGAAGCCGATGTTTCTATGGACTGAAAGGTTTGGATAGAGCGCGTAGGACTGGAACACCATGGCGATGTCGCGGTCCTTCGGGTGCACGCCGAGCACCGAGCGATCGCCGATGCGGATATCGCCGCTCGTCGCTTCGGCAAGTCCGGCGATGATGTTCAGAAGCGTGGACTTGCCGCAGCCAGACGAGCCGAGCAGCACCAGGAATTCGCCGCTTTCGAGCGAAATATCGATGCCTTTCAGCGTCTCCACTTCGCCGTAGCTCTTGCGGATGTTCTGGATTTCGAGCGCGCTCATGGAACGGCCTCCTCGGATGCTTGGGCCGGGCCGTAGCTGCGCGGCAGAGTGGAAATGGCGCGTGAAGCGACCGCGGTTCCCGCCGAAAGGCAGGCCGCAGGCGGCTTGCCGCGGGCAAGGGCGGCCAGGAAGCCGGCATTGAAGACATCGCCGGCGCCGATCGTATCGACGACGGTGACGCGCGGCGCTGCGGCCGAGACGAGATTGCCGTCGGCATCGATAGCGATCGCGCCGTCTGGGCCGCGTTTCACGACGAAGATCGCGCCTTCCGGCATCAGCGCGTGAAGCGCGCGCGCCGCCTCGGTCGGGTCGTCCATGCCGGCAAGCGTCGTGGTCTCGACCTCGTTCATCAGCGCCACTCCGCAGCGGGAAAGCCAGCGCCGCGTGGTGTCGCAATTCTCCTCGGTCCAGCCGTCGAGCGGCCAGCCGGTGTCGAGCGCGATGGTGATTCCATGTTTGTCAGCCCAGCCGAACAGGGCGTCGTAGTCGCGGGCGAGATCTTCGGTGAGAAAGGCGCCGCACAGCAGCGCATAACCGCCGGCAAGCCTGTCGCCGTCGAGAACCGCCAGCACGTCGTCGAGATTGAACCTTGGTAGGTGGCCGCGTGTCGTGAAGAAGGTGCGTTCGCCGTCGGGATGGGTGATGCCGACTGAGAGTGTCGTGCCTTCCGGACGTACCGGCCACTTGCTGCTGCGCGCGCCAAACGCCTCGCTGAGCCAGCGTCCGAATTGGTCGCTGCCGACGTTGGCCGCGATCTCGTAATCGACGCCGAGGCCCTCCCAGGCGAGCGCGCTGTTGCCCGCCTGACCGCCGACGCGCAGCTCGTCATGATCGACGATGATCTCCGTGCCGGCCTTCGGCCATGGCGCCGCTGGCCCGAGGATCAGGTCGATATTGACGTTGCCGATGACTGCAAGCGGCTTCATTCATTCGCTCCGGGTGATCTTGGTCGAGCGTACCGGTGTGCCGGCATTCTCCACCCGCTCGTCGGCAAAGGCGATCATCAGCGACTGGGCGACGGGCAGCATCTGGAAGATGGCGGCCAGGCCCGTTTCCGGCTTGAAGCGTAGCGTCACGCAGCCGGGCACAGGTTCTTCCTCGGAGCCGTCGAAGATGATGACCGGCGCACCCGCTTCGGCGGCGGAAACCGCCATGGCCGTCACGAGGTTCGTCGTCGCATCGTTGCCGCGGAAGAGCACGACGCCGATCGAGGGGCCAAGCATTTCCATCGGACCATGACGCAGCTGGCCGCCCTCGAGCGAGAAGCAGGGACGGCGGGAGAGTTCGGTAAGCCCAAGCGCCAAGGCCTCGGCAATGCCCTGCAGGCGGCGGCCCGAGGTGACCACCGTCGCGACATTGGCGAGAGCCGAAAGTGCCGGCTTGATGTCGAGCGTTTCAGGCGCACGAAGCACGGCCAGCGCACGCGCCGGATCTTGCCCGAGGGCGGCGAAGATCGCCAGATGCAGCGCAAAGGTGACAGTGAGGCTGCGGGTTGCCGCAAAGGCAAGCTCTGTGCCGCCGGCGCCGACGAGAGATGGAGCGGTCTTGGCGAGGAAGGAGCTGCCCTCCAGCGTCAGGCCGAAGGTCTCATCGGTGCCACCCGTCTCGTTGAACCAGCGCACGACCTCGGCGCTTTCGCCGGATTGGGAGGTCATGAAGATCGTGCGTCCTTCCAGCGACAGCGGCTGGCCGAGCTGTTCGGAGAGCGGCATGGCGATCGCATCGATGCCGGCGGCGCGATAGAGTGGCTCGACGGCGCGGTTGACGGCATGCGAGCCGCCCATACCGAGCAGCAAGAGCCGGCCGGTGCGCTTCAGCGAGGTTGCGGCCTTGGCGGCCATGTCGGCAGCGGCCTCGAAGGAGGCGAGCGCATCGGCATGCTGGCGGGCCATTTCGCGGTCGATGGCGGCAAGGCCTTCGGGGCGGGTTTTCTCTTTGGTCATGGTCATCCCTTGACGCCGCCATTGGTCAAGCCCGAGATCAGGGCACGTTGCATGACAAGGCCGATCAGCACCGGAGGCAGGGCGGCCAGCACACCGGCAGTCGCGATCAGTCCGTAATCCGAGACACGGCCGCCGGCGAGATCCGCGATGGCGACGGTGAGGGTCTTGGCGCGCTGGTCTGAGGTAAAGAGCAGCGCATAGAAGAATTCATCCCAGGCAAGCAGGAAGGCGAAGAGCGCCGAGGTCGCCATGACCGGCATGGCAAGCGGCAGCGTGATGAT
>JBCNPI010000307.1:0-7318 GCA_039593415.1 Rhizobium sp.
GCCGCGGCCGCCGAAGAGCGAGATGCCGCCGATGACGGTTGCGGTGATCGCCTGAAGATTGAAATCGGTCACGGCGGAGGACGGCGAGACCGAGCCGTTACGGCCGATGGAGACCCAGGCGGCAAGGGCTGCGATCAGTCCCGATACGCCATAGACCCCAAGAAGTACTTTCTTGGTCTGAATACCGGCGAGTTTCGCCGCTTCCGGATCGTCACCGACCGCATAGACATGACGACCCCAGGCCGTGTGATTGAGGACGTACCAAAGGCCGACGACCAATAGCACCATGGCGATGACGCCAAATGTGAGCACCGCACCACCGACCCGGAAGCTGGCGGCGAACAGATGCAGCAGCGGCGCCTTTTCGTCGACATCGGTGTCGCGGATGGTTTCGTTGGCCGAATAGATGAAGTTCGTCGCCATGACGATATTCCATGTGCCGAGCGTCACGATGAACGGCGGCAGCTTCATGTTGGCGACGAGGAAACCGTTGAGCAGGCCGCAAATGCCGCCCACCACCATGCCGGCCACGATAGCGATCGGCGTCGGCAGGCCGTAGGTGACGGCGACATTGCCCATGACGACGGAGGAGATGACCATGATGACGCCGATGGACAGATCGATGCCGGCGGTCAGGATGACCAGCGTCTGGGCCGCGCCGAGAATACCGACGATGGCGATCTGCTGCAGGATGAGCGTCAGCGTATAGGCGGAAAAGAACCGCCCGCCGATCGCGATGCCGAAGATCACGATCGCCATTACCAAGACGATGAGCGGCACCGCCGCCGGTGTCGAGTGCAGAAAATGCTGCACGCGCTTCAAAAGAGAGACATCGTTGTGCTCGAACGAAGCGACGTTCTTGTCGCTGCCGTCGAGAACACGTTCGAATTCCTGTGCTCCGGACATTTTGTTCCTCCGCCACCGCGCACATGCGCGGAAACCGCCGGCTGTTGGGGGCCAGCCAGGATGTGAGCCCGACCGACGTGACTGTTGCGATTGTCTGCTCCCGTCAAAGAGCCGCGCCAGCAGGCGCATGACGCGGCTCTCGAAGGGACTATATCACATTCGTGAGGGGCTTAGCCCCAGCACTTTGCGAGACCTTCCTTGGTGTCGATGGACTTCACGCCGGAAACCGGCTTGTCCGTCACCAGGGAAACGCCAGTGTCGAAGAAGGTCTTGCCTTCGGTCGGCTTCGGCTTTTCGCCCGAGTCGGCGAACTTCTTGATCGCCTCAACGCCGAGGGCTGCCATCATCAGGGGATACTGCTGGGCAGTTGCGCCGATGACACCATCCTTGACCGACTTGACGCCCGGGCAGCCGCCATCGATCGAAACGATCAGGACCTGCTTTTCGAGGCCAACAGCCTTCAGGGCCTGATAAGCGCCGGTTGCGGCCGGCTCGTTGATCGTGTGGATGACGTTGATGCCGGAGTCCTTCTGCAGAAGGTTTTCCATGGCCTTGCGGCCGCCTTCTTCATTGCCGTTGGTAACGTCATGGCCGACGATGCGCGGATCGCTTTCGTCGCCGATCTTGTTCGGGTCCTTCGGGTCGATGCCGAAGCCCATCATGAAGCCCTGGTCGCGCAGGACGTCGACCGAAGGCTGCGACGGCGTCAGATCCAGGAAGCCGACCTTGGCGGTCTTGACCTTGTCGCCCAAAGTTTCCTTGGCCCACTGCCCGACGAGCTTGCCGGCAAGCAGGTTGTCCGTGGCGAAGGTGGCGTCAGCCGCATTGGCCGGCTCCAGCGGCGTGTCGAGCGCGATGACGAGCAGGCCGGCATCACGGGCCTTCTTGACCGAAGGAACAATGCCCTTGGTGTCGGATGCGGTGATGAGAATGCCCTTCGCGCCATCGGCGATGCAGCTCTCGATCGCGGCGACCTGGCTTTCGCTGTCACCATCGATCTTGCCGGCGTAGGACTTCAGCGTTACGCCGAGTTCCTTGGCCTTGGCGGCAGCGCCTTCCTTCATTTTGACGAAGAAGGGATTGGTATCGGTCTTGGTGATGAGGCAGGCGGATACGCCGGCGGCCTTGGCAGGTGCCGCGAAGGCAACGCCGATCGCCAGAGCAGCGACTGCTGCGGAAATAACAGATTTCTTCATTCAATCCTCCCGATGTTTGAAAGGCCGGATCCTCCGGCTGTCGCGGGCTCACTCCGAACCCGGTTTAAAGATGCGTCATGCCTGTCGGATTGTTTTCAGTAGACCTCCTCCAAGGCGATGTGCGCATCCTCGACGGTCCATATCAGAACCTAAAGAAATCCTGCTGTCAATAAATAAATCGGATTGAATTATTAATTGGATGTGGCATTCTGGAAAAAAATCAGGCATGGCCATGATGGAAGGAGCAGGCCCATGTCTCTCGTGCATGACCCGGAGGACACACCCACAACGCCAGCGATTCTCGACCCCTCCGGGGGTGCGAACCAGCTTGGCGTGCGCGCCCATAACGAGCGGCTGGTGCTGTCGCTGGTGCGCCGTCATGGCGCCCTCTCGAAGGCCGATATCGCCCGGCGGAGCGGCCTTTCGGCGCAAACCGTGTCCGTCATCATGCGGGAATTGGAGAAGGACGGACTGCTATCGCGCGATGCGCCGGTGCGGGGGCGCGTCGGGCAGCCATCGATCCCCATGCGGCTCAATCCGGACGCGGTGCTCTCCTTCGGCGTCAAGATCGGCCGGCGCAGCGCCGACCTCGTGCTGATGGATTTCGTCGGCGGCATCAGAATGCAGCTCCATCAGACCTACCCTTACCCGCTGCCGCAGGACATCCTCGCTTTCGTGACCTCAGGCATCAGGGAATTGGAAGGCCGCCTCAGCGACAGCGAACGGCGCAAGATCGCCGGCATTGGCGTCGCGGCTCCGTTCGAACTGTGGAACTGGGCAGAACAGGTAGGAGCCCCGCCGGGAGCGATGGACGTGTGGCGCGGCTTCGACCTGAGAACTGAAATCGCTTCGCGTGTGCCCTATCCCGTGCTGCTGCAGAATGACGCCACCAGCGCCTGCGGCGCGGAACTCGTGTTCGGAGTCGGCCCGCATTATCCCGATTTCGTCTACTTCTTCATCGGCTCTTTCCTTGGCGGCGGCATCGTTCTCAATTCGTCGATCTTCGTCGGCCGGACGGGGACAGCGGGCGCGCTTGGCCCTCTGCCCGTGCGCGGCCGCAACGGCGAAAACCGCCAGCTTCTGGAGATCGCCTCGATCTTCGTGCTCGAAAACCTTCTGCGGGATCACGGCTTCGACCCGCGTCCCCTCTGGTACTCGGCCGACAACTGGATCGATTTCGGCGAACCGCTGGAAATCTGGATTCAGGATACGGCCAAGGCATTGGCGCAGGCGATCGTAGCATGCGCCTCCGTCATCGATTTCAGCGCCGCCGTCATCGACGGCGGCTTCCCGCATTGGGTGCGTGAGCGCGTGGTGCGCGCGACCATGAAGGCCGCCGCGGAACTGGATCTTCAAGGCGTTGTCATGCCCGAGATCGTCGAGGGCGCGGTGGGACCGCAGGCACGCGCCATCGGCGGTGCCAGCCTGCCGATCTTTGCGCGCTACCTCATCGACCAAAACGTTCTTTTCAAGGAGATTGAGCATGCTGAAGGGCATTGACCCGCTACTGAGCCCAGAGCTTTTGGCGACCTTGCGCGCGATGGGCCATGGCGACGAGATCGCCCTCGTGGATGGCAATTACCCGGGCCTCGAACATGGGCGCCGCCTCATCCGCCTCGATGGGCACGGCGTTATCCCGGTACTCGACGCCGTGCTGAGCGTGCTGCCGATCGATGATTTCGTGCCGCAGGCGATTTTTCGGGCGACAGTCAAGCAGGATCGGGACGCCGTCGACCCTGTTCATGCCGAAATGATCGAATGCTGCGCCCGGCATGTGCCCGACATAAAGGTCGTGCCGCTGCTGCCGACGGAATTCTACGAGCGGGTCAAGCAGGCGCATGCGCTGATACAGACCAGCGAGCCGCGGCTCTACGGGAATATCATTTTGCGCAAGGGCGTGATTTATCCGAAGGGGTAGACAGGACTGCACCAAAAAGCCCCTCATCCGGCCTCCTGAGCTTGTCGAAGGGGCGGCCACCTTCTCCCCGCTTGCGGGGCGAAGGGGATGGGGCGCCCACAGCCTCCCTTCCAAAAAAATGCTCGGCGAGATTGAGAGAACGTCCCCTCTCCCGGCCTGCGGGGAGAGGGTTTGGGTGAGGGGCTAAGCTGTCGAAAAAGCAGACAGTAGCTGCCGATATTCTACCCTCAGATATCTCCCGCCGAAGGACCCCAGACATCGGTCATGGCAAAGCCTTCCGCCATGGGATCGAACGGATCGAGCGCCACCTGGCTCAAGCCGAAGGTAAAGCCGCGGCCGGTGATGGTGGGGATGATGGCCGGCCTGCCGGCGACCTCGGTCTCCGCCTGCAGGCCCACCTCGAATTCCGAACCGATGATCGAGCGGGACTTGAAGACATCGCCGACCTTGGCCTTGCCACGGGCATGCAGCGTCGCAAGGTTGGCGGAATTGCCCGTGCCGCATGGCGAGCGATCGGCGCGGCCGGGCCACATGGTCGTGCAGGTGCGGATGGCACCGTCGGCATCGATGTCGCGGAACATGACATAGGCGACGCCCGAGATCGCCGGAATTTCCGGATGAACCACCGTCATCGCCCGGTTGATCGCATCCTTGATGATCATGCCGGCCTGGACGAGGGCGGCCGCATTGGCCTTTTCGATCTTCAAGCCGACCTGACCGACGTCGACGAGCGCATAGAAAATGCCGCCATAGCAGAGATCGAGCTTGATCCTGCCCCATTGCGGCGTATCGAGAGCGACATCCAGCTCGTGCACGAAGGACGGCACCATAGTCAGCCGCACCTTCTCGCAGCGGCCGTCGCGGCAGGTCGCCGTGGCGCGCACGAGGCCGGCGGCCGTATCGAGCGTGACAACCGTTTCCGGCTCCTTCATCTCGACAATGCCCGATTCAAGCAGGGCCGTGGTCACACAGATGGAATTCGAACCCGAGCTCGCATGCGCCTGATCCGGCTGCAGGATGATGAAGCCTGCGTCAGCCTCGGGGTGCTTGGCCGGCAGCAGCAGATTGACGGAGCCGATCGGTGCGCCACGCGGCTCCAGCACGAGGAAACGGCGCAGCTCCTGGCCCTTCGGATCGGTGTTCAGCCAATGAAGTTGCTCTGCAATGCTGTTACCGGGGATCTTCGGTACGCCGCCAATGGCAACCTTGCCGATTTCCCCTTCGCAATGAACGTCCAGCAACTGGATCGTGCGCTTCCATCTCATCTCATATGCTCCAATCAGACGTGTCGCGTGATGCCGCCATCGACCCGGATATTCTGCCCGGTAATGTAGCCGGCACCATCCGACAGCAGGAAGGCTGCTGTCTTGGCGATTTCGCTCATCAGGCCGATGCGTTTCATCGGCACCTTGTCGGCGGTTTCCGGTTTGTGGTTCAGGCTGTCGATGTAGCCAGGCAGGATGCAGTTCATGCGGATATTGTCGGCCGCATAACGATCGGAATAGAGCTTGGTGAAGGCGCCGGCAGCGGCGCGATAGGTGCAGGAAACCGGGAAGACCAGCGACGGCTCATAGGCAGCGAAGGTGGTGATGTTGACGAAAGCGCCCTTCCCCTGTTTCAGCATGACCGGCGTCACCAGCCGCGCCATGCGCACGAGCGACAGGATCATCATGTCGGAGCCCAGCGTCCAGCTCTCGTCCGTGATATCGAGCAGATCGCCCTTCGGCGGATGGCCCGTGTGATTGACCACTGCATCGATGCGGCCATAGCTTTTCATCGTCAGGTCGAAGATCGCCTGGATATCTTCCGCCTTTTCGGCGACACCGCGCGAGGCGACGCCGCCCAGCTCGGCTGCCAGCCTCTCGCAGCTTTCCGATGGCGACATCAGCGCCAGCCGATAGCCATTGGCGGCGAGTTCGCGGGCAATCGCCTCACCCATGCCGCGGCCGCCCCCGGTAATCAGTGCAACGGGCTTTTCGGTATCGGACATGGTTTCCTCCTGACAGCTGTGGGTGCGAACAGCATTTTGGCATTGATATCATATCGGCCACCAGCCGGCCTGTCGCCAGCTACGTCCGGAACCATTCGCAGATATGCCATGCGCCAACAGACACCGCTCCCCTGATATATCAGATTGCTCAATATGGCTACGGCCTTCTGCGGCAGCCATGACGCCTGCGGATCAGGTCATGGATAGATTATTGCTGCAGCGCTTCACCGACATTGCTGCCGGCCGCCTCGACGCTATCGCCGAGGGAACCGACGGTATTGCCGGCCGAAGCGCCGACCCGGCGCAATTGTTCGCCGTAATTCTGCCGGGTGCGGGGATCGAAGATGGCGATCGGCGCGCTGACGGCTGCCCCTGCGACGCTGCCGACCGTTTGTGCGGCTCCCATGGCAACGGCACCGACGGCATCGCCAATGCCGACATCGGAATCGGTGATTGTCTGGCCGGCAATCAGCCGGGCGCCGATGAGCTTCACCACTTCCGGGCTTTCGGCGAACTTGCCGTGATTCAGGCTATCGCCAGTCTTGAGCTTGGTGAGATCGAGCACGGTGATACCCTGCTTTTCCAGCTCACTGCGATAGGGCTCGGCTGTCGGATTGATCTGGCCGAGCCGGTCGATATTGCCGGAAATGCGCCGTGAAAGCGAAAGAGCGCGGTCGTCGCGCGAGACGAACAGCGTGAAATGCGGCTTGTCCTTGCCGAGTGCCGCGAACTGCCTTCCGAAGACATCAACGTCGAGATCGGGTGACGCCAGGATGACGTTCTTGATCTTCGGCGCGACGCGGCCGTTGCGGATTGCCATCTGCCGGAGGGATTCGACCGCGAGCCAGCTGCCCATGGAATGCGCCATAACGGTGATGTCGCCAACGGCAGGATCGGCGGCGACCCGGCGCAGCAACTCCTCGAGCGAGTCGCGGGAATAGTTTGTGCTTTCCTTGTCATAGGCATAATCGAAGATGCTGGCGCGCGACGGCCAGGTGAACACGATCGGCGCAACATCGGCATGGGAATCGTGAACGATCTGCGCAAAGCGATAGACCGCGTCTTCATAGCGATTGTTGAAACCATGCACGAAGATCAGCACGCGCCTGTTCTTCGGCAGTTCCGCATGCAGCCAGCCTCGGCCGTCCGCTTCGGTCGCCAGCGGCTTGATGCCGATCGTGACGAAATTCTTCAAAGGATTGCCCGGCAGGCGGCTCGGCCATTGCACCTGGCCGACCTTGCGATTGGCTTCTGGGGGTATGGAGACGCTGATCGCATCCACCTTCAGCCCAGGTCCACGCTCACCCG
>JBCNPI010000308.1:0-7274 GCA_039593415.1 Rhizobium sp.
AGTATCGCTTCATCTTCGTCGGCGAGGAGATCCTCCCCTATCATCTTGCGGTCGGCGACGTCTGGAAAGTGCATCACACGTCAACGCGCATGGCCGAGATCGAATGGATGCGCCGGGAGGAGCAGGCATTCCTGGAACAGCCCGGTCAAGTCTTCGGGACAAAAGCGATGGCCGCGCTGGATGCAATCCGGCGGGAGGTTGGGCTCGATTACTTCGGCATCGACTGCTCCCTGGATGCCGAGGGCAGGGTCGTGGTCTTCGAGGTCAATGCCTCCATGCTGATACATCTTCACAATACGGGCTTTGAATATAAAACTCCGCATGTGATGAGGATCAAGCATGCGTTCGAACGGTTACTGGAGCGGCGTGCGAAGAACGCACAACCATCTACCGACCCCTTGCCATTGCCATGGACTGAAGCTGGCGGAGCCGGATCGCCAAATCGATTGGCGGGGTAAGTTGCGCTCGTGTTCGTCGAGACTGCCGCGATGAGGAGCAAAGGTGGCGGGCGACATCCCTATCATCGCAGTCTCCCGGCAGCAGAGAAATGGCGAAGACGGATCGGTCAAGTCATCCATTTGCGATGTTCGGCAAAACGCTCGGCAAGCAGATCTATGAACAGTCGAACCTTGGTCGGCAAATGGCTGCGGTTTGGATAAATCGCGCTGATGGTGAACTCCACGGCCCGATAATCAGGCATGATGCGCACGAGACGACCCGCGGCAACCTCATCGAAAACGATAAAACTCGGCGCAAGGAAGATGCCCTGCCCGCTGGCCAGGAGAAACCGCAGCGTCTCGGCGCTATTGGAGACGACGTTGCCAGCAATCTTGACACCCACCGGGTCGCCATTGGCGTTCTCGAAACGCCATTCATCCCCATAGGGATAATAGGTATATTGCAGGCAATTGTGCTCCACGAGATCGGCCGGCACCTTCGGCATGGCATGCGTATCCCTATATTCGGGCGAGCAGACGAGCATGTGGCGCCATGGTGCAAGCTTGCGGGCAACGAGCGTCGAATCGGGCGCAGGCAGCGTACGTATCATCAGATCGTAGCCCTCCTCGATCATGTCGATCGACCGTTCGCCGACATCGAAATCGAGAGAGATCGCGGGATACTGCTTCATGAATTCGTCAATGACCGGAAGCAGGAAGCGCACGATGGCACTGCTGGTATAGATCTTCAGCGTGCCGCGCGGCATGGTGCTGAGGGCGCCTGCCGCCCGATCGGCCTCCTCAAGGTCGGCAAGGATCTGCGAGGATCGCTCGTAGTAATATTTGCCGGTTTCCGTCAGGCTGACCTTACGCGTGGTCCGGTTCAAAAGCCGTACGCCGAGGCGGTCCTCCAGGGATTGCACATGGTTGCCCACCATGGTGACGGACATGTTGAGCCGGCGAGCCGCGGCCGAAAAGCCGCCGCATTCCACCACCCGGCCAAAGACTGTGAGGCTGGTCAACCGATCCATGTTGTCCCCGGATTATCCACTGTGAGTTTATGATCCTTCCAGATTTGAGGAGATTATCAGAAGGATCGTTCGGACGCATCTTCATCGCATCAAAAATGGCCCCATGCAAAGGGCCGGCGATATTGAAGGAAACGGATGATGGTCGAGATACCCCGTAACGAGGCGTTCAAAAATGCAAGCCAGGCCGATACCGCACCGGCAGGCGAAGTGGCAAAGTCTCGCACCGCCGAAGCACCGCAGGCCCCCATTGCCGAAACGCCCGCTCCTATAGCCGCAAAGGCACCGGGAACAGGCCGCAGGCTTCTCAAGCGCGGAGTGCTTGTTGCTGCATTGCTGGCTGGCGTCGCCTTCGCCGCCGACTTCGGCTATCATTATTGGACCGTCGGCCGCTTCATTGAATCCACCGACGATGCCTATGTGAAGGCCGACTACACAACAGTTGCCCCGAAAGTCGCAGGCTACATCAAGGATGTGCTGGTCAATGACAATGACAAGGTCAAAGCCGGACAGGTGCTGGCACGCATCGACGACCGAGACTTTCAGGCCGCCCTTTCCCAGGCAAAGGCCGATCTCAAGGCTGCGAATGCGGCAATCGCCAATATCGATGCACAGATCTCGCTGCAGCAATCGCTGATCGGACAGGCTAAGGCGACGGTCGACGCGTCCAAGGCTTCGTTCGATTTCGCACAATCCGATGCCGCCCGCTCCGCTCGGCTGATCAGCAATGGTGCGGGTACGCAGTCGCGCGCCGAAGAGACGCAATCGGCCAGCAAGCAGGCGGCCGCGGCCGTCGAACGCGACCAGGCAGCGCTGGTCGCCGCGCAAAACAAGGTACCTGTCCTGCAGACCCAGCGCGACCAGGCGGTCGCCCAGCGCGATCGCGCCGCCGCCGCCGTCCGGCAGGCAGAGCTCAACCTCTCCTATACGGATATCGTCGCTGCCGTCGACGGCACGGTCGGCGCCCGGTCGATCCGCGTTGGCCAGTACGTCACCTCGGGTACACAGCTGATGGCGGTCGTGCCGCTGCACTCGGTCTATGTCGTCGCCAATTTCAAGGAAACGCAGCTGACCTACGTGCGTCCCGGCCAGTCGGTCGAGATCAGGGTCGACAGCTTCCCCGACGTCGCCATCAAGGGTCATGTCGACAGCCTTTCTCCGGCGAGCGGCCTGGAATTCTCGCTGCTGCCGCCGGACAATGCCACGGGCAATTTTACCAAGATCGTTCAGCGCATCCCTGTAAAGATCGTCATCGATGACGAACAACTGGCAGGACTGCTGCGTTCCGGCATGTCGGTCGAACCCGAGATCGATACCAAGGCCGCACAGACATCGACAGCCAGCGCCGAGGGAGTATCCGGCGACGCTGGATAATCCTTCCCTCTCTTTGCCGATTATCACGTCAACACTGTCATGAGATTATTTCGGCATCTGCCGGAAGGAGACGCGCCATGGCCACTCTTCAGATCGCCGCCAACAACAATTCCGTCATCGCGGCACCCCATTCGCTCACAAGGCCCGCCATGAGCCCGCTGCGCATGTGGACCGCCGTCATCGGCTCCACGCTCGGCGCCTTCATGGCCGTCCTGAACATCCAGATTGTCAATGCCTCGCTTGCCGACATCCAGGGCGCAATCGGCGCCGGCACGGACGACGGAGGCTGGATCTCGACTTCCTACCTGATCGCCGAAATCGTCGTCATTCCGCTGAGCGCCTGGCTCGCCCGTGTCTTTTCGGTTCGCAACTATCTTTTGACCAACGCCATCCTCTTCCTGCTGTTTTCGGTCGGCTGCGCCTTTGCCGCAAACCTGCAGCAGATGATCATCCTGCGCGCCATCCAGGGATTTTCCGGCGGCGTGCTGATACCGATGGCCTTCACCATCATCATCACGCTGCTGCCGAAACCGAAACAGCCGATGGGCCTTGCCCTTTTCGCCCTTTCGGCCACTTTCGCGCCGGCCATCGGCCCGACGATCGGCGGCTACCTTACCGAAAGCTGGGGCTGGCAGTATATCTTCTACGTCAATCTCGTACCCGGCATTTTGATGGTCGGCATGCTCTGGGCCTCGCTCGAGCGCACGCCGATGAACCTGTCGCTGCTCGCCAAGGGCGACTGGCCGGGCATCATCACCATGGCGGTCGGTCTTGCCGCGCTGCAAACAGTACTCGAAGAAGGCAACAAGGAGGACTGGTTCGGCTCACCTTTCATCGCCCGTCTGTCGGCCATTGCTGCGGTCTCGCTGACGCTCTTCCTCATCATCGAGCTTCGCGCCGCCCATCCGCTCCTCAATCTGCGCTTGCTGGTACGCCGGAATTTCGGCTTCGGCATCGTCGCCAATTTCCTGCTCGGTATCGCACTATACGGTTCGGTCTTCATCCTGCCGATCTATCTAACCCGTATTCAGGGCTACAATTCCGAACAGATCGGCCTGGTGCTCGCCTGGACCGGCATTCCGCAGCTGATCCTGATCCCGCTGGTTCCGCGGCTGATGAAGCGTTTCGATGCCCGCCTGCTGATTGTCGTCGGCTTCGCTCTCTTTGCCGCCTCGAACTTCATGAATGTGTACATGACCGGCGATTACGCCGGCGATCAGCTCTTCTGGCCGAATATCGTGCGCGCCATTGGCCAGGCGCTTGCCTTCACACCACTGACAGCGATTGCGACTGCTGGCATCGAGCAGGAGAATGCAGGCTCCGCCTCGGCGCTCTTCAACATGATGCGCAATCTCGGCGGCGCGGTCGGCATTGCGGCGCTGCAGACCTTTCTTACCAAGCGCGAGCAGTTTCACTCGAACATTCTGACCAATTCGGTTTCGATGTTCGAAGAGGCAACGCGTGCCCGTGTTGCCCGTCTTACCGGTTATTTCATGAACCATGGCGTCAGCGATCAGGCACTTGCCACGCACAAGGCGATCGTCGCCATCGCCGCCAGCCTGCGCAAGCAGGCCAACATCATGGCCTTCAGCGACACCTTCTACCTGCTCGCCGTCGCCCTGGTTGTTGCCCTCGCCGCCAGCCTGCTTCTCAAGAAATCCGGTCAGCTTTCGGGCGGCGGCGCGCATTGAGTGCCGCGCCTTGCACAGGAGGAGATACTCATGACCTTGCTGTACGACACGCCAGAAACGCTGCCTTCGATTTCGCCGGCCACGCGCTTGAACGCCAACACCACGGCGACCTTGAGCCTCATCGAGTGGCTGACCGGCGATGACTGCCACGCTCTCGACGAAGCGGGGCTGGTCTCCGGGCTTGGACGCCGCTTGCAAGCGCTTGGCCTTCCCGTCGACCGGCTGACGCTGCACCTGACCACCCTGCATCCCGAATTCATCGGCCGCACCTTTGCCTGGGCGCCGGGCGAACCGGTCGAGATACATGATCGCGAACATGGGGCTCGCCTGGCGATCGCCAATACGCCGCTCCTCAAGGTGCAGGAAATGCGCGAACCGCTGATCGTCGGCCCCGGCGAGAGCCCTCATGGCCGCTGGCAGCACATCGACATCTTCTCTGGCCGCGGGCTGGTGCAGTTGATCATGGCACCGCTCTGCAATGCCGACGGGCCGATCAGCACTGCCGTCTTCGGCACGCGCCGACCGGGCGGCTTCACATCCATCGAACAGGATGTGATCGAGCGCATCCTGCCGGCGCTGCGCAATACCTGCGAGTTGCGGGTCTTGCGTCAATGCGAACTCAGTCTGCTCGACACCTATATCGGCCCGATGACGGCAAGCCGGATTCTTGCCGGCCACATCCGTCGTGGCGAGATCGAATCCATGGAGGCCGCATTCCTGCTCTGCGACCTGCGCGGCTTCACGGAGCTTTCCAACCGGCTGCCGGGCAGCACAGTCCTCGGTCTTTTGAACGCCTATTTCGACATGGTAGTGCCGGCAATCACCCGCCAGGGTGGCGAAGTGCTCAAATTCATGGGCGACGCCGTTCTCGCCTTCTTTCCCGGCACCGACGCCCCCGGAGCCTGCAATGCCGGGCTGACTGCCGCCAGAACGATCCTCGACGAAACGGACGGCTTCCAATATGACGGCATCGGAATCAAGGTCGGCATCGCTCTGCATTATGGCGAGGTCAGCTACGGCAATGTCGGCTCCGGCAGCCGCCTGGATTTCACGCTGATCGGCCCGGACGTCAATGTCGTCAGCCGCATTCAAGGCATCTGCAGCGAAAGCGGCGAAGCGCTCCTGATGTCGGAGCCGTTCCGCCGCAAAGCCGAAATCATAGACGCAGTCTCGATCGGAGCGCAGCGGCTGAAGGGCTTCACCGAGGCGATGGAGCTGTTTGCGATCACACCTTGAATTCCCGTCTGCCGGGTGTCGAACCTCTGTTATCGGGAAGCGCCAGCCTTTTCCATGTCCGGGATTCGCACCATTGGAACGCCAGCATAGAACTCGCATCTCCAACCACTCTCCGGTTACCGGAGCCGGCGCCAAGACATCCGATCGGCATACCGATTTGTTCAATGAAGCGCCCCATCCCGATTTTCTCGCAGGACATGTGTTGCATTAAATCAACAACCGCTGTTTCCCTCCATCAACTGGCCTCGAACCCCATTTACAAACAATCCGGACGTATATACTTTTTAGGCAGGATCTTAATTAGCTTGCGATTTGAGGGGTTTAATTTCAGTCGCAAGCTAACGGGGGTTCCATAGGGGTGGGGATGATACCTGCAGTCGATTGCGGATGCAGTGCCTCGGTCTTGCTTCCTATTTACAGGGTGGCGCGGTCAGGTTGGCGTGTTGTGCTCATTCCTTGGGATATGTAAACGATTTACAATCAGGAGTTTATAATGAACATCAAGAGCCTTCTACTCGGCTCCGCTGCTGCGCTGGCAGCAGTTTCCGGTGCTCAGGCAGCCGATGCCATCGTTGCCGCTGAGCCGGAGCCGCTGGAATACGTTCGCATCTGCGACGCATACGGTGCAGGCTACTTCTTCATTCCAGGCACCGAAACCTGCCTCAAGATCGGCGGCATGGTCCGTACCGAAGGCAAGTGGTATGACGCCTACAACCCGAATACCCACAACGGCACGCTCTGGCACACCCGCGCTCAGCTGAGCCTCGATACCGCGACCGACACCGAATACGGTCCGCTGAAGACCAACACGGTCATCCGTTGGGATTGGCAGGAAGGCAACTCGACGTCCACGAAGCTGCTCTGGGCCAACATCAGCCTCGGCGGTTTCCTCGTCGGTAAGGCCGACTCGCAGTACAACGTCTTCACCGGTTATGCCGGCGACGTCATCAACGACGACGTGGTCTATGACGGCCCGTACGAACTCAACCAGTTGACCTACAACTACGATGCCGGCAACGGCTTCACGGCTGTGATCTCGCTCGAAGACAGCAACTCCAGTGGCTCGGGCGCTGCTTACGGCGCAAGCTGGGCAACGGACGACAAGGCCAACCACTACGCTCCTGACGTTGTTGCCGGTGCTGGCTTCAAGTCCGGCGCATGGGGCTTCAAGGTCGTCGGTGGTTATGACTCGATCGTCGAAGAAGGCGCTATCAAGGCTCGTGTTGATGCTGACTTCGGCACCTTCTCGGCCTTCTTGATGGGCGGCTGGAACACCGATGGCGATAACCTCAACAAGTACGCCGGCACCAACCTGGCTCGCTCTGCTTGCCCGGCTGACGATGCGTCGAAGTGCGGCTGGGGTGACTGGGCTGTCTGGGGTGGCGTTGGCGTTCCGATCAACGAAAAGCTGAAGTGGAACCTCCAGCTCGCCTACACCGACTCGAAGATCTTCGCCGCAACCACGAACGTCAAGTGGAACCCGGTCAAGAACCTGCTCATCGAGCCGG
>JBCNPI010000309.1:0-7240 GCA_039593415.1 Rhizobium sp.
GGCTGTTGCGGATCAGGCGGTCATAGGCGATGACCTTGATGCCGGCATCGTGAGCCTTCTGCAGGACGTCGGACAGCGTGGTGCCGTCGATCGAAGCGACGACGAGGACCTTATCGCCCTTGGTGACCATGTTCTCGATCTGCGAGAGCTGGTTCGGGATATCGTCGTCGCCATACTGAAGGTCGGTGCCGTAACCGGCAGCCTGGAGCTGCTTGACGATGTTGTTGCCGTCATCGATCCAGCGAGCCGAAGCCTTGGTCGGCATGGCGATGCCTACCGTGCCCTTGTCCGCCGCGAAGGCAGGTACCACCAGCGTAGCGACGCCGAACGCAGCGCCGGCCATCAATGAGATAATGGATTTCATTACTCTCTCCCTTGTTGATAAATGCGGCGGACAAAAAATGCCCGCCCGAAACTGCGGCAGGTTCCGTAGAAGGAATGGTTTACTTCTAATTGTGAGAAACGAAGTAGGTCTCCTCCACGCTCTCACGGTTTATGAGCTGTACCCAGCGCACGATCGGCAAACTCGTACGATTTCGTATAACTGTCAAATAGAATAACTAGCTAAACATATACCAAATTTGATATAATGTTAAAAAATAGTACTTTTTTGCCGACGAAGGGGAAAATTGGCCGCCATGGAGAAAATATATAACGATTATTTGAGTGACGGCATTGAGATTCATTCGGACAGTTTTCGCGACGACGCGTTGTTGAAAGCCGGTTTGAAGCTCAATCACTTGCGCATGATCGTCACAATCGAGGACCACGGGCAAATTTCGGCCGCCGCCGAGTCGATGAACATGTCACAACCTGCGGCTTCACGCATGCTCTCGGAAATGGAGTCGATTGTCAAAAGCCCCCTTTATGAACGCGTCGCCCGTGGCGTGGTGCTGACGCCGTTCGGGCTGGCATTGGCCAAACGGGCGCGCAAGATCCTGCTCGAACTGCGCGAGGCGGGGCGAGAGCTCGGCGCGCTGCGAACCGGCAAGGGCGGCTCCGTTTTCCTGGGAGCGGTGACGGCGCCGGCGATCAGCCTCGTGGTGCCGGCAATCCAGCGCGTGACGCGCAGCTACCCCGGCATCGAAATCAATATCGAGGTCGAGAACAGCAATGTTCTCGCGCGCGAGCTGCTGGCAGCGCGCCACGACTTCATCATCAGCCGCGTTCCCGACGATCTGGATCCACGCCTGTTTACAACGCATGAGATCGGCGTCGAAAAGGCCTGCCTCGTCGTCCGCAATGGCCATCCGCTGCTCGAAAAAGGCGTTGCCAGCCTTCATGATCTGGCGGGTTACGATTGGGTCTTCCAGCCGCCCGGGACCTTGCTGCGGCGGAAGGTGGAGGATATCTTCCTCGCAGCCGGCGTGCCCCTGCCGGAAAACGTCGTCAACACCTCGTCGCTGCTGCTCACGCTGGCGGTGGTCTGCAAGACGGATGCGATCGCGCCGATTGCCCTCGACATGGCGCAATTCATCTGCGGGCAGACATCGCAGGCAGGCGAATCGAGCATCCTGCCGATCGATTTCGATATCGACGTCAGACCCTATAGCCTCATCACGGCCCGCGAACGCGCCATGCCCCCGAGCGCGAGGCTGCTGCACGACATGATTCTGGAAGAAAGCAGAAATCTTTCGCTGACATAGGTCCCCGACCCCATCCCATAAGCTCCGCGCCAACTTCCGATCCTATGAAGCCTGGCGTGGAGGCCCGCATGCTCGTCAGGCAATCATTGTTCCAATCCGTGCTCGATCGCCTCGATACGGAAGAAGACGCTTCGGAAAAGGAAGAGGCTGCGCATCGTATCCGCGGCTTGAACGTCAGCTTTGCCGCGACAGTCCCCGGCGGCGAAACGCCTGCAGCACACGGAACAGACGAAGCTTACCGGGACAATCTTGGCGATCCGATCATTCAGCCGGAACGGGAGCCTGAAGGCGCGCAGCAGGAGCCGGAACTGCCGGTCATGCCCGAGCATCTGGTGCACACGTCGCGGGAAGAGGTCGCCGCCGAGCTGGCGATCACCCCCGACCATACGCGCGAAGCGCTGCAGGAAAAACGCCGCAGCTTCGCAAAAGCCAACCATCCGGACAGCGTGGCGGCCCTCTTCCGCGAACAGGCAACCACGCGCATGACGCTCGCCAATCAACTGATCGACGAAGCCATACGCCGCCTCAAGCGATGATCACGTCTTGTCGTCCGCTGGCGCATCGCTCTTATCCGCATTATCCTGCGGCGGAGCTTCGACATTTTCCGCTGGTGGCTGCGGCTTGAAATTCAAAAGCAGCATCCACGCCGAATAGGCGCCGAGCGCGCCGGAAAGCATCGCCCAGAATGGCTGGGAGCCAAGGGTTTCGACGGTTGCCCAGCCAAAACAGACGGCTACGATGAGGATGCGCACCCAAAGCGGCTTATAGAGCGGATGGCTGGGATCGATCAGTTGCATGGTTTCTTTTGCCTATTCAAGAAGACATGTCTTTAGCGCATCATCGGGAAAATTGCGAAGTGGTCTGAAGAAAATAAGGTCTCGTGGGCGGATTCCGGATAAGCGGAAGCTGAGCTGCAATTCTGAGAATTGTGAAGTCCAGGCGGCTTGACGCCGGCCGTGGAAAATGGAATGAAAATTCCACAAGAGTTGATATTTGGTCCATTTGTTCCGAATCCAGGGAGGTAAGAATGACTGTCAGATTTGGTTTGCTCGGCGCCGGGCGTATCGGCAAAGTGCATGCGAAGGCCGTCAGCAGCGATGCCAACGCCAAGCTCGTCGCCGTCGCGGACGCGTTTCCGGCGGCAGCGGAAGCAATCTCGGCCGCCTATGGCTGTGAAGTGCGCACCATCGAGGCGATCGAAGCCGCAAAGGATATCGATGCCGTCGTCATCTGCACACCGACCGATACCCATGCCGATCTGATCGAGCGCTTTTCCCGCGCCGGCAAGGCCGTCTTCTGCGAAAAGCCCATCGATCTGGACGTCGCCCGCGTCAAGGCTTGCATCAAGGTGGTCGAGGAAACCAAGGGCAAGCTGATGGTCGGCTTCAACCGCCGCTTCGACCCGCATTTCATGGCCGTGAAGAAGGCTATCGACGAAGGCCGTATCGGCACCGTGGAAATGGTGACGATCACCTCGCGCGATCCGGGCGCCCCGCCCGTCGATTACATCAAACGCTCCGGCGGCATCTTCCGCGACATGACCATTCATGACTTCGACATGGCGCGCTTCCTGCTCGGCGAAGAGCCGGTCGCCGTCACTGCGACTGCCGCCGTTCTGGTCGACAAGGCAATCGGCGAAGCCGGCGATTACGACAGCGTCTCGGTCATTCTCCAGACGGCATCGGGCAAGCAGGCGATCATCTCCAACTCGCGCCGCGCTACTTACGGCTACGATCAGCGCATCGAAATCCACGGCTCGAAGGGTCTGGTCTCCGCTGAAAACCAACGCCCCTTTTCCATCGAAGTCGCCAATGGCGATGGCTATACGCGCCCGCCGCTGCATGATTTCTTCATGACACGCTACACCGAAGCCTACGCCAACGAGATCGCGAGCTTCATCGCTGCGGTCGAAAAAGGCGCCGCAATAACGCCATCGGGCGCCGATGGTCTCGCCGCACTGAAGTTGGCAGATGCCGCCCTGCAGTCCGTCAAGGAAAGCCGCCTGATAAAGATCGACTAAGCCGCCTTCAGTCCGCAAGGAATGCGATCCTCCCAAAAGTCCGCCGCGATCCCATTCGCGGCGGACTTTTTCTTTGGCGCGATCCGGAGCACCCAAAGAGACATGGATGGAAATCTCTTGCGAATCACATAAGTATGTGCTTATCTGTTTCCATGATCGAGAATGAGATATTTCGGGCTTTGGCCGATCCGACCCGCCGCGCCATCTTCGAGAAGCTGGCGACGGGCGGCATGAATGCCAGCGCCCTGCGCGAAGGTATCGACATCAGCCAGCCGGCCATGTCCCAGCATCTTGCGGTTTTGCGGAGTGCCGGGCTGGTCAGGGAAGAACGACAGGGGCGTTTCGTGAACTACGAGGTCGATCCGGAGGGACTTGCCCTCATCGCCCAGTGGCTGGCGAAATACCGCGCATACTGGCCCGCCCGCATCGAAGCACTCAAGGTGTTGCTGAAGGATATGGATCAATGAACAATCTCAAGATCCCTGAGCGAAAGAGGGGTATCGAGCTCGAATACCAGCTGAACGAACCGCCGCAAAAAGTCTGGCGCGCAATCAGCACCCCTGAGCTTCGCCAGAACTGGTTACCACAGGAGGCCTTGGCCGATCCCGAGGCGATATCGGTCACACCGGGTAAAGAAGTCCGCTACCAGCTGCGGGACGACGCACCGCCCTTCCTCGAAAGCACCGTGACTTTCAGAATATCTTCGAACGCAAGCGGCGGCACGAGCCTGCGGATCATCCACGAGCTCGATGACGTTCGGCTTGGCGAAACGGAAAGAGCTGCCGCAAACAATAACAGTCTGAACGTCATGCGCGCTGCCTGACGGCTTTAATCATCCCTCAAATTTCAAGAATATTGGAGTTCGCCGATGCGCGAAACGATGCAACTCGTCCCTATGGTCGTCGAACAGTCCAGTCGAGGGGAGCGGTCTTTCGACATCTACTCGCGCCTGCTGCGCGAGAGGATCATCTTTCTGAACGGCGAGGTGAACGACGACGTCTCCGCCCTCGTCTGTGCGCAACTGCTGTTTCTCGAGGCCGAGAATCCCAAGAGACCGATCCATCTCTACATCAATTCGCCCGGTGGCGTCGTGACCAGCGGTCTCGCAATGTACGACACCATGCATTACATCCGCGCGCCGGTTCATACGCTATGCATGGGAACCGCCCGTTCGATGGGCTCCTTCCTCTTAATGTCGGGCCAGCCTGGTGAGCGCACCGCGCTTCCAAATGCCAGCATCCATATTCACCAGCCATTGGGCGGCTTCCAGGGACAGGCATCGGACATTTTTATCCACGCCGAAGAAATGAGACGGACGAAACATCGCATGACGCGACTTTACGCCGAGCATTGCGGCCGCTCCTATGAGGAGTTCGAACGCGCCATGGATCGCGATCATTTCATGACGGCTGAAGAGGCTCTGGAATGGGGTCTGATCGACCGTATTCTCCAGGTCCGCGAGGACGAACAGCCTTTAGGCCTGGCAGATTGATTGGGATGACGACCCTGCGGCTAGGCGCATGGCCAAGCCGTGCGCCGCCCTCACCTCTCAACCCGCCTGGTCGCGCAGCTCGACGATCGGGCTCCCCCTCTTCACGATATCATTGTCGATGATCGAGAATGCGCGGTCCAGATGCCCTTCGAAGACGAGCGTCGGCTCGTCGGCGATGACTCGCAGTTCGGGCATGCCCTCCATGCGCACGACATGCGATTCCGCCAGACCTTCGGTTATGCCCTCGATCAGCAGATCATAGTAACGCACCCCCGGACCGGTGATGACGATCGGCATCCGCTCGTGCAGGCTCAACACGCGCGAAAGGCCGTTGCCAAGCGCCAGACCGGCCTGACGAAAAGCCAGCACATTGCGGCGTCCGCCGTGGCGCGCGCTCGCGGCGATCTTGTCGAGCTCGGCGATCGGCACGAACTTCGCCGGAATCGTGTCCAGCGGCACGTCGAAGGCCGTGCGCAAGATGGCGTAGAAACCGGCATAGGCCTCGATACATCCACGCGCGCCGCAGCGGCACAGACCGCCGCCCGGCACATGCATCATATGCCCGAAATTGGGCGCGGATATATGATGGTTGCCTTCATGGTCCCGGCGCACGATGCCGAGCCCGATACTGTGGCCAAGCGATAGCGCCGCCAGCGAGCGGAAAGCGCCCCGCGTGCGGATTTCCTCCTGCCGCCCAAGGGCTGCAGCCACCAGCAGGGTTTCGTTGCCGAGAATGATCTGCGCGGACCATTCATCGCGAAGTACGGCAGCGAAATCGATCTCGTCACGCCCGAAGATCGGCGACCAGCGCAGCACCGGTTCCGAAGCATCGACCAGCCCCTTGCTGCTGATCGAGATCATCAGCACCTTGTCGCGCGGCAATTGCGAGCGGATCACGATCCGGTTCAGGGCATCACGCAATCCCGTCACAAAGCGCTCGACGCCAGTAACGTTCTGCTGCCTGTCCTCGGTAAAGCGGTCGATCAGGCGGCCGCTATAGTCGACGAGGGAATATTGCACGGCATCCGACGAAATGACGACGATGATGAGATAGCCGCAGTCACGCCGCTGCGAAAACAAAACGCGAGGCCGCCCCCGGCCGCTGGCCGGCTGCTGCTCCGCTTTTTTGATGATCTGCGCCCGCTCGAGATCGGAGGTAATGACCGATACGGTCGCAGAAGAGAGCCTGGTGAAATCAGAGAGCTCGGTATGGGCGAGCGGGCCATGCCGGCGCAGCGCCGACAAGACCAAGGCGCTGTTCTTTTGACGGACCAATTCGGTGCTCGATTTGGCCAGCATCGGCAAACTCCCTGCTCATTCAACCCTCCTCTTCCGCACCCCTGATAGCTTTTTCGGACGACCGATGAAACCTGATAGTGCGGGTGTTGACAGCTGAAAAAATCTCTGACACTAAATTTCTCGACTGTCGAGAAAAAAGTCCAAAACTTTTCTTGTCAGCATTTTCGCCGCGGCCGACGGGAGTTCAGGATACGTGCGGTCGCATTTACTCGGGAGGATCACATGAAAGCTTTCATCAAGCTGGCTGCGGGCGCGGCCATCGTTTTGACCATGCAGACGGCCGCCTTCGCCAAGGATCTCGTCGTCGGCGTTTCCTGGTCGAATTTCCAGGAAGAACGCTGGAAGACCGATGAAGCAGCCATCAAGAAGGCTCTGGCAGCTGCCGGCGCCAAGTATATTTCCGCAGACGCCCAGTCGTCCGCTTCCAAGCAGCTGACCGACGTCGAGTCGCTGATTTCGCAGGGTGCCAACGCCCTCATCATTCTCGCTCAGGATTCCGACGCCATCGGCCCGGCCGTCGAAAAGGCCGCAGACGAAGGCATTCCGGTTGTCGGTTACGACCGCCTGATCGAAAATCCGGCCGCCTTCTACATCACCTTCGACAACAAGGAAGTGGGCCGCATGCAGGCTCGCGAAGTTCTGAAGGCAAAGCCGGCTGGCAACTACGTCTTCATCAAGGGCTCGTCGTCCGACCCGAACGCCGACTTCCTCTTCTCCGGCCAGATGGAAGTGCTGAAGCCCTCCATCGACGCCGGCAAGATCAAGAACGTCGGCGAAGCCTAT
>JBCNPI010000031.1:0-33050 GCA_039593415.1 Rhizobium sp.
CTGGACGATGCTCTTCGCCTTGCTGGTGGGATCGATTCCGGGCATTGTCACCGGCAGCCTGCTGGCGCCGCGCCTGCATGAGCGGTCCGTCCGCATCATCCTTGCCGCTACGCTCGCCATCGTTGCCTGGAAGCTGATCTTTCCCTGAGGCGATCAGCGGAAAGCGTGCAAATCAGGCCGAAAGCTGCTGTTTCAGTTCACCCAGGATGGTGATGATCGTTTGCTTACGATCGAGATTATAAGCTTGCGATACGTTCAGCCGCTCTGTGGTCTCCGAATGCAGCCGTGCTAGCCTCTCGGCCGTCGAAATCGAGCCGTCGAGTGCTGCAGCGCGAGCGCGGTCGATAATGTCGTCGCCGATATGCGACAGGAAGAAGCCGAAGATCGTATCGCTGTCTTTGCCGGAAAGCGCATCGGCCAGGCGGTGCATCGCCTTGCGGGCGGCAGGCCCTTCCGCCGAAAGCACCTGACGATAGGCGTCGATGATGTCGCCGCCGCCGTAGTTCAGAAGCTTGAGCGCCTCGCTGACGCTGCCCTTGGCGGCCGGAAGCAGGTCGCTCCCCTGCCCGCTCGGTACGCCGAGATTTTCCAGCGCCATACGCAAGGCATCGTCCGCGAGCGGTGCGAGCTTCAAGGGCAGGCAGCGCGAGCGTATCGTCGGCAGAAGCCGGCCCGGCGCATGCGACAGCACGAGGAATAGGGCGCGTTTCGGCGGCTCCTCGAGGATTTTCAGGATAGCGTTTGCCGCGCTGCGATTGAGATCGTCGGCAGGATCGATGATGACGATCCGCCAGTTGCCGGTGCCCGAAGTCTGCGAGAAAAACTTTCCGGCGCGGCGCACCTCGTCGACGGTGATCGCGGATTTTACCTTGCCGGTCTTGTCGTCCACCGGCCGGCTCAAATGCAGCAGATTATGCGATGCCCCGCCGGAAATCTGGCGGCTGACCGCGGATGCCGGGTCCGGATCGCCGATCGTTTCCGGTGCCGCTGCCGGATCGGGATGGGACAGGACGTGATTGGCAAAACGAAAGGCGAGCGTCGCCTTGCCGATGCCTTCCGGCCCCTCGATCAGCATGGCATGGTGGCCTTTGCCGGAGCGATAGGATTGCGCAAGGAAGGCTTCCGCCTCCTCATGGCCGAAAAGTTTCACATTGTCTTGCGGAGGAATGGCGCCGTCGAGAACGCCCGGCCGTTCGTCACTCATTGCGCCGCTTCCGATCTTGCTGCGGCAATATCCTTGTCTGCCAGCCGTTTGTCCACGATACCGGCTATTTCTTCCGCGATCTTGTCTTCCGGCTGCTGTGCGTCGATGACGTGGCAGCGTTCTGGCTCGCGGGCGGCGATATCGAGGAACGCCTCGCGGCGCTTCTCGTGGGTCTGCATCTCTTCCTTCTCGAAGCGATCGGGCGCGGCAATGGCTGAGGCGCGCTTGCGCGCCCGCTCCAGGCCCACTTCGGCGGGAATGTCGAGAATCAGCGTGCAATGCGGAATGACGCCATTGACGGCAACCCTTTGCAGAGCCTCGATATAATCCGGCTCGAGATTGCCGGTCACTCCCTGATAGACGCGCGAAGAATCCATGAAGCGATCGCAAAGGACGATGACGCCGCGCGCCAATGCCGGGCGAATGACTTCCTCGACATGATCGTTACGGGCTGCAGCAAAGAGAATGGCTTCCATGCGCGTGCCGAAAATTTCTGCAGCACCCGAAAGCAGGACATGCCGCACCGCCTCGGCGCCCGGTGATCCGCCTGGTTCGCGCGTTACCAGAACCTCATGGCCACGCCCGCGCAGCCGTTCTGCCAGGCGACGGATCTGGGTGGACTTGCCGGCGCCCTCGCCGCCTTCGAAGCTTACGAATAATCCGTTTGCATCAGCCAATGATCATGTCCTGCACTTTTCGCGTGCCATCCGTTTGGCATGCCGTACGCATCCTGTTTAACCCAGGACATGCCCCGGTGGAACCATAGATGTCTCGGTCTACGTGGTTCTATATGGGGTGTGAACAGAGATTTCGGGAAACGCGCGGCCCGCTCAGCTCGGCAAAGGCTTGTCCCACAGCCAGGAGAATAGCAGCGATTCCGTCAATTCCATGAGCGCGTCGAAAGCGCGGCGGCCCAGCGTGCCCTCCGCGACTGATTCCTTCGTGTACAGCGGCACTTCACGCAACAGCCGCGCTCCCAGAAATACACGAAGGGTTCCCGCTTCGTAGCCTGACGCGACCGGCGCAGTCAGAGGCCAGCGATAGACGATGCGGGCGGACAGTCGGTCCGGCGTTTCCACGGGGACATAGACATCGACAGGTATCTTTGCCTGCAGGCCGACAGTCGATGCAGCACCGCCATAGACGCTGGCATCACCGATGACCTCGCCTTCGGCAAAGATACGCTGGCTCTTGAAATTGCTGAGGCCCCATTCGAGAACGCGGCGCGTCTCCTCGATGCGTTCCTTGTCGCTCTTCAGGCCTCCCAGCGCCAGGAACAGCCGGTGACCGTCGCGCTGAATGGAAGCGACGATCGAAAAGCCCTCGCTTTCGGCAAAGCCGAGCCCAAGGCCATCCACGCCGATATTGAGCAGAAGCATCGGGTTCTTGTTGCGCTGATAGATCTTGTTCCAGGTGAAGTCGGCCTGCCCGAAATATTTGTAAAGATCCGGGTGCTTTTCCTGCATATCCTGCGCAAGCATCACCATCTCCCGCACGGAGACCTTGCTGCCGGCGTTGGGATCGCTTGTATCGGGTAGGCCGGTGGAATTGGTGAAGGTCGACCGGGTCATGCCGATCTCCCTTGCGCGAGCCGTCATGCGCCGGGCGAACTCGCTTTCGCTGACGGACATGCCTTCCGCCAGAACGATGCAGGCATCATTCGCCTGCTGGACGGCGACGCCCTGGATCAGGTCGCCGACCCTGATGCGTGACTTCAGCGCCGCAAACATTGTCGAGGCGCGCGAAGGGGCACCTCCCGTCCGCCAGGCATTCTCCGAGACGGGATATTCGGTATCGGGGCTGATCTCCCCTCGACCGATCGCGTCGAAGACGACATCAAGCGTCATCAGCTTCGCGAGCGACGCAGGCGAGATCAGTTGATCTTCGTTTTTGGCAAGCAGGATGGTGCCCGTCGATGCTTCGATCATGAATGCCTGCGCGGCTTTCGTATCGAAAGCACCTGGCGCGGCCGGCTGAGCAAGCGCCGCGACATTGCCGATCCCCAGGAGAAAAAGGAACAAAACAATCAAGCGCTTTGGCATATCGTCCCCTTCATCCGACTACCGGCGCCATTATTTTAGTGACGGGTTAAGATTCAGGCAATGACGCCGGTCAATCGACCTGCGTCGTACCCTGATGCTGGCGACGATAGGAGGAGAGGATCGATTCCTGCGTGAGCCCGTCATTGCGAACCATGACGGCATCGAAGGCGAGGTTGACATAAACGGTCTTGACCGGCGCTTCCTGATAGGCCGCAACGGCCGAACCCAGGGACTGGTCCCGACTTGCCAAGCGCCGCGACAGATCCGGCCGCTCATAGGGGATCGGACCGATCAGCGGCAGCACGACCGTGGCCGGATCTACCGACTGCGCCGCAGGCATAGGGCCACCGTTCCACTCCATGGGTGGCGGATTATTCCGCCTGTTACCGCTGTAGCCCGCATCCGGTGTCGAGCCGGCGAAAGCTGTCGTCGCATAAGGCGACTGGCGCGGAATGGGCGCGATCGCCGGCGTCGCATCGTAACGGTGCTGCTGGCGGCCGATCCGGATCGGATTGTCCGAGTCCGGCAGCTGATCCGCCGTGATGCGGCCGGCCGAGGCGACCATCACGCCGGTAGCGATCTGGCCACCCGGATTGATGCCGGGCAGACGCGAACCCTTCGGAATGTAAGAAGCCATCAGATATGGCTCGTCATGACCGTCCATGCGGGCACGGCCGACATATTGCACGCGCACGTCGCCGGTCCCGCTATGCTGGAGATCGAGCATCTGCGCGGTCTTGTTGGAAAGGTCGATGATGCGGCCGGGATGGTATGGACCGCGATCGTTGACGCGCACGATGATGGAGGAGCCGTTCTCGATGTTGGTGACGCGGGCATAGCTCGGCAAGGGGAAGGTTGGATGGGCAGCGGTCAATGCCTGCTGGTCGTAGACCTCGCCATTGGCCGTGAGACGACCATGAAATGCCGAGCCGTACCAGGAAGCGATGCCGACCTTGCTATAGCCGAAATCTTCTTTGGGATAGTACCACTTGCCCTTCACCTGGTAGGGATTGCCCACCATGAAGCGGCCGCCGCCCTTCGGAACGGGGCCGTTGTTGACGACGCGAGGGCTCGCCTTCACGCCATATTCCTTTTCGGAGAAGTATTCCTTGCCGTGATGGCGTGTCGAGGCGACCTTCTGAGACGTTCCGCAGGCCGTGATGGTCACGCACATCACTGAGAGAGCAAACCAACGCACACCCGTTGCGTATGTCACCGCGCGATTTTCGAATTTCATCTGTCCCAAGCCGCTACTCATTACTTTGACGGAGGTCTGCTACCGGTACGTCCCTCATTCCGGTATCCTGCTACGCTCCAATCACCTAACGGTGCTTTAATCATGATTGCAGTTTGTCCATTTTGCGATGCAAATTCAGCGCACCGAAGAATTTCTGAAAGTCATGGTTAATGTTCAGTAAAATAATGACGGCTTCAAGTAGTGCCGATCACGTCCATCCCGCTCTGGTAATGACCTGTTTTCCTGGTGCCATCAGTCGTTCCGAATTGCAGCAGATGCACTCGGTTCGTGATTGCGCTGGGATTTTGATGGAGAGATTTGGCGCAGTTCTTTCAGGCACCTGTATCAAGGCGCATCAGTATTTCGTCGTGATAGATATCGCCTGCTCTAACGCCCCGATAATGTGCTTCAGCTTGTCTGGGTTGCGGGTGCAATAGATGGCGACGACTTTTTCCCGCTCGATTTGCAGCGCGGTGGTCTGCACGATGTTGCCGCCCTCTATCGTCACGAAGCCGGGCAAGCGGTCGATGATCGCATAGTGGATCAGTTGCGAAGGCTGCCGGCGGAAAACTCTCGCCAGCTGCTCATGAAGCCGCATGGTGGCAGAAAGCCCGATATGTGGCCGCTGTGATGTCGGCACCTTCCCGCCGCCGTCGGCATAGACGACGACATCCTGCGAAAGCAGCGCCTGAAGGGAGGCCATGTCTCCCGTTCTGGACGCAGTGAAAAAGGCTTTGGCAAGCTTGAGCCCCTGTTCCTTGCCTATGGCAAAGCGCGGGCGTGCCTGCGTGACATGTGCTCTCGCCCGACTTGCGAGCTTGCGGCAAGCGGCCGCTTCGCGACCGATCGCCAAGGCGACGTCGTCGAAATCCATGCCGAACACGTCATGCAGGAGAAAAGCGGCCCGCTCCAAAGGCGAAAGACGCTCCAGCGCCAGCATCAGCGGCATGCTTATGTCGTCAGCGGCATCGCCGTCCTCCGGATCGAAAATCGGATCCGGCAACCAGGAACCCACATAGGATTCTCGGCGACGACGGGCCGATTTCAGCTCGTTCAGGCAAAGCCGGGTGACGATAGTCCGCAGGAATGCCGCCGGTTCGCGGACTGAGGCGCGATCGGTTGCCAGCCAGCGCAGCCAGCTGTCCTGCACGATGTCCTCGGCATCCGTGACCGATCCGAGCATTCTATAAGCGAGCCTGACAAGGCGCGGACGCAGCTCTGAGAAGATCGGATCGGGAGGCATCTCACTCATTGGCCGCAAACTCGCGCGCAAATGGATTGAGGTCGCGGCCACGGGCGAACTGCAGTGCCGTCAGCGCCACCCGCCGGCCAAGATGGTGGGCTGTGGCGAGATCGGATGCCGGTGGTGCGGTCTTCGGGCCTTCGTCCGTATTCGCCTGCGCAGCGGCGCCAAGCCAGAAGCCGAGGCGGTTCATATCTTCTTCCGAGCCCGTCGAAGAGCAATTGGCTGGGGGCAGATCGAGACCGACCCAATGCATTCCATGCTGGGCTGCGAAGATCACCATCTGCATCAGCGTCGAAAGCTTGTCACCGGATCGTGACCCCGAGGTAGTGAAGCCGGCTGCGATCTTGTCCTTCCACAAATAACCCCTGGCAAGAACGGTGTTCGACGTCGCCTCCTGAAATGCTTTGAATGGCGCGGAGACCGCTCCCATATAGGTCGGTGAGCCGAAGACGATCGCCTGCGCCGCATTGAGATCATCCCAATGGCAATCCACCTTGTCCACCGTCAACAGCATCGCCTCCGCGCCACCAACCTCTTCGACCCCTGCCCTGACGGCCTCCGCCTGTCGGCCGGTATGTCCGTAGCCGCTATGATACACGATTGCGATGCGCTGCTGGATCATTGTCATCTCCTTCGAATTTGGTTTGCGAAGGACATGACAAGGCGCAGGTGCGGATTGTGACATGTGTGGATTTTACGGGAAGGCAAAAGTTGGGAAATGCCATTGGCGGAAGAGGTGGGATTCGAACCCACGGTACGGTTTCCCGCACGCCGGTTTTCAAGACCGGTTCCTTAAACCACTCGGACACTCTTCCATCTATTTGATGTTAAAGAATTCTTCCGTATAACATCAAGGACTGAAATGGTCGCTCGCTACCCGCTTTGCAACTATTTCGTTTTCTAACTTGCGCTTATAGCGACTTGCAACGTCGCGTCAACTTGTTCGGCAGCATCGGCCCGCATTCCTGGCATCACATGCGAATAGCGAAGGCTTCCCATCAGATCACCTGATGATGCAATTGATCTTCTGCGTGCATGTTGCGCCCGATTGTAAAATTCCGGTGGCCACACCTCTCGCCAGAAAATAAGCAATCAGGCGTTGATACATCGATGTATCTTTCTTCATTCGTGTAATCAAGAATAACGTTTTCCGAGGGAGACAGTAGTCATACTCCTGTACATCTCGCGACATTTCTGTTTAAAATACGAACAGAGTGCTGGGAGGGAGATTATGAAATCTCCAGAGTCATGGTTTGACTTGATGAGCGCTGACGAACGACAGAGATTCATTCGTCGCGTCATGAAAATATTGCTTACAATATTTGGTGTCATGACAATTTTCGGGCTCATAGCTCTCTTCGCCCTTCCGTGGATTCGTTGAATCCAACCATATTTTCCAAGGACTGCGCTTGTGACCTCTTGGGTTGTCATGACACAGGGCGCCAAACTCGAAGCTACCGTCCGCGCGATTTGCGCCGAGTATGATTATCGAAATCAACCCGGGAATCTCGTCATGACGACTTTTAGGGACCGCGAGGAGAACAATGCGCTGATCGAGCAAATAAGCTTATCGGCGCGGCGCAGCGGTATATCCAGCGCGCGGCGAATGAAAGCTCTGGCTTGTCATGAGGCCGAGCTGAGAGCCTTGCTGCGCCTCATGCGAAATTTCGATTGGGGGCGCCAGTTTCGGCACGGCGCTCCCCTACAATGGGTACCTGAAGGTGGTCTGAGGGATTGGCAATATTACACCCGAAAATAAGGTGGCCGGCCACTGGAAAAGGGCCGGCCACCTTCGCCAGGTCAGGGGTCAAATCTGACTGAAGCAGGCTATTAATAAGTCATGCTTAGGTTTTGTCAATTATCAGCGCGTCCGACCAAGCACTTGATATTCGGCGCCGTGTTGATGGCTTCTGCTATCCGGGATAGTTTCCTCCCATGACTTCTGACGATCATTCCCTGTCTTTTGGTATCAAACCCCTCGCCGGCCCTGCCCTCACCGCTTTTTTCAGCCGAGATGCCGTCGTGGTCGCGTCCGATCTGACAGGGATGCGCTTCACGGTTGCCGGGCTGGGCGGTCGAATCGTCGAGACGGAGGCCTATAGGCCCGATGACGAGGCCTCCCACGCATATCGCGGGCCGACGCCACGCAATGCCGCCATGTTCGGACCGGCCGGCCATGTCTATGTCTACCGCTCCTACGGCATTCACTGGTGTCTGAATTTCGTTTGCACCAAGGGGAGCGCCGTGCTCATCCGGGCGATCGAGCCGGAAAACGGCATCGAAGATATGATCCGGCGGCGAGGACTGGCCGACATCGTCTCGCTCTGCAACGGCCCCGGCAAGCTTTCCCAGGCGCTTGCTATCGATATAAGCCTCGACGGCCGCTCGCTGGGTGCGGCGCCATTTTCGTTGTCTTCCGCCGAACCAGTGCCGGTCGTCGCAGGCAAGCGCATCGGCATCACGAAAAATGTCGATCCGCTCTGGCGCTTCGGGGCCGCGGGCTCGCGCTTCGTCAGCCGCCGTTTCCCATGAGGCAGTGAAAAGCGGCCGCCGGGGTGGTGCCCGGCGGCCGCTGAGCCACGCAGTGAAACTGGAAAGGCTGCGTAGCTATTCTATTGCGACGCTGTGGTCGACCGCGGGCGGCGCCTTCGGCTTGCGCAAAAGCATCAGCAGAGGCATCGCAAAGATCGACATCAGCATCAGGAGCTTGAAGTCGTCCATATAGGCAATGATCGTCGCTTGCGTCGTAATCATGCCATCGAGCGTTGCACGACCGACCGCCGTCATGGGGCTCACCCCTTGTGCAGCTGTTTCCGCGAAGTACCGGTTGAACGGCGTTACATAGGCGGCGATGTTGGCATGGTTGACCTGCGTGTTCTCGGTGATCAGCATGGAAACGACCGAGATGCCGACGCTGGAGCCGATGTTACGCGAGAGATTGTAGAGGCCGGTCCCCTCGCCGCGCATCTGTGCCGGCAGCGTCGCAAAGGCTATCGTCGTCAGCGGCACGAAGAGGAAGCCAAGGCCCGCGCCTTGTACGAAGCCGACCGAAATTAGCGTCCATTGCGAGACGTCCGGCGTCCAGCCTGTCATGTCGTACATGGCCCAGGCGGTCAGGGCGAGGCCGATGAACAATAGCCAGCGCGTGTCGACCTTGCCGATCAGTCGTCCGACCAGGAACATGCAGAACATGGTGCCGAGCCCGCGCGGTCCCATGACGATGCCTGCGGTCACGACCGGATAGCCCATCAGCGTCTGCAGATAGGGCGTCATCAGCGCCAGCGAGGCCAGATAGGTCACGCCGACGATGAAGATGAACAGGATGCTGACGGCGAAGTTCTGGTCCATGAATAAGCGAGGATTGACGAAACTTCGCTCGGCCGTGAACATGTGTACGAGGAAGAGATAGAAGGCGCTGACGCAGATGAGCGCCTCGATGATGATCTCGCTCGAATAGAACCAGTCGAGTTGCTCGCCGCGGTCGAGAAACAGCTGCAAGCCAGCAATCGCGATCGAGAGCATACCGAAGCCGAACCAGTCGAGCTTGGCGAGCGCATCGAGTTTTGTCTCAGTCACGTAGACGACAATGCCGAAGAAGGCGAGCGCGCCGATTGGCACGTTGATGTAGAACACCCAGCGCCAGCTGATATTGTCGGTCAGCCAGCCGCCGATGACGGGACCCAGCACCGGGCCGACCATGACAGAGACGCCAAACAGCGCCATGGCGCGGCCGCGTTCCTCGACATTGTAGATGTCGAGAAGAATACCCTGAGACAGCGGCACAAGCGACGCGCCGAACAGGCCTTGCAGCAAGCGGAAGCCCACGATCTGCACCAGCGATTCCGACAGACCGCATAGAACGGAAGCGGCGACAAAGCCGGCGATCGCGACCAGCAGCACGCGCTTGCGGCCGAATTTCGCCGAAAGAAAGCCGGAAGGCGGCGTCATGATGGCTGCCGCGACGATATAGGATGTCAGAACCCAGTTGATCTGGTCGGCGCTGGCCGAAACGTCGCCCTGAATATGCGGCAGAGCAACATTGGCGATGGTGGTGTCCAGCGCCTGCATGATCACGGACAGGATGACACAGGCGGTGATCGCGCCGCGATTGGCGACGGGCGCTGATGGCGAGGCGGTGGTGGCGTTACTCATGATCCTGACCGCGGGAATGGCCCAGCAGGTTGGTGATGAAATCAGGCAGGCCGCGGGCATGGCCGGTATCGACGTCGGCGACGACGCTCATCCCGACACGCAGCGGAGGCTTGCCTGCCGTGTCGTCGATATTGATGATCATCGGTATGCGCTGCACGACCTTGACCCAATTACCGGTCGTGTTCTGCGCCGGCAGAAGCGAGAAGCTGGAGCCCGATGCCGGCGAAATACTGGCGACCGTGCCCTTCCACGTCACACCGGGATAGGCATCGACGGAGATATCGACCTTCTGACCGGGCCGGACATAGGTCAGCTCGGTTTCCTTCGGGCTGGCATTGATCCACATATGTGTGGTGGAAACCAGTGAAAAGCCCGGCTGGGAGGCTGTCAGATAGGCGCCGACCTGCAGGGAAGGAACATTGGCGGTCACTCCGTCAAAGGGGGCCTTCACCACGGTATCGTCAAGTTCGCGCTGCGCATTGTCGACTGCGGCCTTGGCCTGCAGATAGAGCGGATTCTGTTCAGCGGGCAGATCGGCAGCACCTTCACCGCCCAATTGGGCGAGCGTCGCGGCGGCCGTGGCCTTTGCGACCAATACCTTCTGCTGCGCGGCTTCAAGATTGTGTCTGGCCTGGTCGAGAGCCGCCTTGGAAGCAACCGAATTGGTGATCAGGTTCTGCTGACGGTCGAGTTCCGTCTGATAATACGGGATGTCGGCCTGTGCCTGGGCGATTTCGGCCAGAGACTGCTTGTAGCTCGCCTGCAGGTTCATGATCTGGTTCCGGGCATTGCCGAGCTGCGCCTTCGCGCCGTCGAGCGCGATCCGGAATGAATCCGGCTTTAGGCGGAAGAGTACCTGGCCCTTCTTCACCACCTCGTTTTCATGCACGTCGACCGAAATCACAGTGCCCGAGACATCAGTCGAGACACCGACCATATCGGCCTGGATATAAGCATTGTCCGTGGACATGATCTGCCCGCCGGTGACGTAGTAATAACCGCCGATGACGAGAGCGACCGGAAGCAATGCAAAAAGAACTGGCCGCGTCAGCTTCCGGCGCTTGCGCGGCGCTTCGGGAGGCGCGGCAGGCGTCGCCGCGGCGATCGGCGCGGATTGTGGCGCCGGAGTCGAGGATGGCGCCTCGGCGACAGGTACTTGATTTTCTTGGGAGGAATTTGCGTTCGCGGGTACGCGAATCGGAGAGGATGCATCAGCCATGTTGTATCTCTTTATCGACTGCCTTCGAACGGCAGGCGCTAAGCAGGTTCGATTTCATAAGGGTAAGCAATGCGTATAGGCGCTCCTGGTCCTCTTGAGAGCTTCCTTCGAGCGCCTCGCGGCGGGTCTGGTCGCCAAGGTTGCGCATCGTGTCGATCAGCGGACGGGCTTCTTCGCGCATGTAAAGAAGCCAGCTCCGCCGGTCGTTCGGATGCTGCCGCCGCTCGACAAGCCCGCGGTCGCTCAGCTTGTCCAGGATGCGAACCAGGGTGATCGGCTCGATCTCCAGTATTTCCGCCAGCCCGGCCTGATGGATACCTTCGTTGTTCGCAAGATAGGCGAGCGTCTGCCATTGCGAACGCGTCAAGCCTAGATCTTTTGCGCGCTGCTCGAACCGCTTCCGAAGAAGCCGGGCAACGTCATGGAGGAGAAAACCGAGCGTGGGTGTCGAATTCATGTATGAGAAGCCTGCTATTCATAAGCAACCTTATAATTGAGGCTACATATAGTAAGCGCCCATGCGATACAAGAGGCGGGCGACCAACAAATGGCGACGGTCGAAGATGTCGCAGGCAGTGTCGCAAAGATGCCACGGTGGTGATACCCGCACCGCGTTGGCAAGGCTAAAGCTGCGATCGGCGGATAACGGTTTAAAAGACGCGGGCAACAGCTCGCGCCTTTTCCGCAGTTTCGCAGTGGAAATGGGTATGTGGGGCTCGCCCCAATCCTAAAGAGTTCGACCTGAAGCTAGCGTCGACTCAGAAGGCCGATGAGATAGCCGATGCCGGCTGCGGCAGCGACCATGAAGATCGGCTCTTCGCGAACTCTTTCACGCAACTGCTCCGTAATCTCCTGGGCTTCCTCGGCGACGACAGATTTCGCGCCCAGCCCCACCGCCGCCATGCTCTGCGACAGTCTTGACAGATCCTCGCGCAACGCAGCGACCTGCGCTGTCAGATCCTCCATCGCCGCTTCGGTCTGCGCGCGCGCCGAAGAGGACTCGGCGGAAGCCGATTTAGTCTCTGCCATCGTGTGCTCCTTGTGTTTGCGTGTTCATAAAACGTCATTGCTCGTCAAAGGTTCCCAGCACATTCGCGCGTCGTCCGGTGATTTCCGGTCTGGCTCTTCAATTCCGGTTCGGATTGTTCTAAGGAACTCCGATTGTTTCGCCCGCGGGCGAAGACTTGATGACGATGAGGTTTGCTTTCCGATGTTCGACGTGCTGAGAAAAATCGCCCAGACCTGGGTTGCCAAGGGTTTGTTGCTTCTTCTTGCGGCAGCCTTCGGTGTATGGGGTGTCGAGCGGTCTCTCATCACGGGTGGCGGCAGCAATACCGTCGTTACCGTCGGCGATCAGCACATCGATACTAACGAGTTCCGTCTCGCCTATCGCCGCCAGATCCAGGCCATCAGCCAGCAATTGCGCATGCAGATCACCCCTGAGCAGGCTCGTGCCTTCGGTATCGGTCAGCAGACGGTCGCGCAGCTCGTTGCCGGCGCCTCGCTCGATCAGCTTGCCGCCGACATGAATCTCGGCCTCTCTCAGGATCGGCTCGCCAAACTGATTGGCGACGATCCGGCCTTCAAGGCTGCAAACGGCGCATTTGATCGTCAAAAGTTCGACATGCTCCTGCGCAACAGCAACATATCGCCTGACGACTACATCAAGGAGCGCAGCAAGGTTGCGATCCGCAGCCAGATCGTCGAGGCCGTATCGAACGGCTTTACCGCACCGAAGGTTCTGGTCGATGCCGTCAAGCAATATCACGACGAGACCCGCAGCATCGATTACCTGTTGCTGACCAACGCCAATATCGACTCCGTCAAGGCCCCGGCGGACGACGTACTGCAGAAGTGGTTCGACGGCGTGAAGTCGAAATATCGTGCGCCCGAATATCGTAAGTTCTCATATGTGAAATTGCAGGCCGAGGACATTGCCGATCCGGCAAGCGTTACGGATGATGAAGTTCGCGCGCAGTTCGACAAGCGCAAGGACAGCTTTACCACGCCGGCAACGCGCACCATTGAGCAGCTGACCTTCGCCAATAAGGATCTCGCCAATGCTGCAGCGGATGCGCTGAAGACGGGAACCACCTTCGATCAGCTCGTTTCCGACCAGGGCAAGAAGCCGTCCGACGTGCTGCTCGGCACCTTCACCAAGGATCAGGTTCCGGACAAGACCGTTGCCGAAGCAGCCTTTGCCGTCTCCAAGGACGGCGGCACGACTCCTGTTGTCGAAGGCTCGTTCGGCCCGGTGATCCTGCGCGTGACCAATGTGAAGAACGAAACGGCGAAGAACTTCGACGAGGTCAAGGAAGATATCCGCAAGCAGATTGCGCTCAGCAACGCCGCCAGCGAGATCACCAGCGTCCACGATAAGTTCGAAGACCTGCGCGGTTCCGGCGCATCGCTACAGGATGCGGCATCGCAGCTCAAGCTGAAGCTCGTCACCGTCGATGCGATCGATCACGCCGGCCTTGATCAGAACAGCAATGAGGTCAAGGATCTGCCGGCACGCCAGCAGCTGCTTTCGGAGGTATTCAAGGCCGATCAGGGCGGCAACCCCGCTCCGCTGACGGTCGGCAACGACGGCTATATCTGGTACGACGTAATGAACATCACGCCCGATCACGATCGTCCGCTTGCGGAAGTGCGTGAAAAGGCTGTCGCCGATTGGACTGCCGAACAGCAGAAGATCGCGCTCGCCGCCAAGGCGGCCGAGCTGAAGCAGGAGGCGCAGAAGGGTAAGTCGCTTGCCGATATCGCCACGCCGCTCGGCATCGCCGTCGAAAACAAGACTGGCATTACGCGATCGAGCGATGATCCAGTCCTGGGTCGCGGCGGTGTCGCAGCCGCTTTCTCCGGTCCGGCCGATACGGTAGCAAGTGCCGTCGGCGCCGACGACACGACGCAGATCCTGCTCAAGGTTACCGATGTCAATGATAATCCGACAACCGATGCTTTGAGCAACGACGATCAGCAAGTCGCCCAGATTGCCAACGCCGCAGGCGACGACATCCTCGACCAGATGGTGAGCCAGCTGCAGTCCAAATATACCGTCACGGTCAACCAGAACCTCGCCGAACAGGCGATGTCCCGCTAGGCCCGGTCGGGAGGATGGATCATCGATGACTGAATTGAAGCCTTTCCTCGCCAAGGTCGCCAATCGTGAGGCGCTGACGCGGGACGAAGCCCGGCAGGCTTTCGAAATTCTGATGTCGGGCGAGGCTACGCCATCACAGATCGGCGCCTTTCTCATGGCGTTGCGCGTTCGCGGCGAGACGGTGGACGAAATCGTCGGCGCAGTGACCACGATGCGCGCCAAGATGCTGCCGGTGGATGCGCCTGCCGATGCCATCGATATCGTAGGCACTGGCGGCGATGGTTTTGGTACGTACAATATCTCGACGCTGGCGGCATTCATCGTCGCCGGTGCGGGCGTGCCTGTGGCCAAGCACGGTAATCGCGCTCAAAGCTCCAAGGCTGGCACCGCCGACACGCAATCCGTATTGGGTATCAAGCTCGATATCGGACCGGAGACGATCGCCCGCTGCATCCGCGAAGCAGGTATCGGCTTCATGTTCGCACAGCTGCATCATTCCTCCATGCGCCACGTCGGTCCCTCGCGTGTCGAGCTTGGCACGCGGACGATCTTCAATCTCCTTGGCCCGCTTTCAAATCCCGCAGGCGCGCGCCGTCAGCTGCTGGGCGTCTTTGCGCCGCAATGGGTATTGCCGCTGGCCGAGGTATTGAAGGATCTGAACGCAGAGAGCGTCTGGGTCGTACACGGTGACGGTCTTGACGAAATCACCACGACCGGCAAGACCTCCGTTGCGGCTCTGGAAAACGGCAAGATCCGCAGCTTCGAGCTGACGCCATCGGATTTCGGCCTACAGCATGCCGACCTTGCCGACCTCAAGGGCGGCGACGGCGTTGCCAATGCGGCAGCGCTCCGTGCCGTGTTGGGCGGCGAAAAAAACGCCTATCGCGATATCGCTCTTGCCAATGCGGCCGCCTCGCTGGTCATTGCCGGCAAGGCTGAAACGCTCCATGATGGCATGAAGCTTGCCACCCATTCGCTCGATAGCGGCGCCACCGCCGTTGCTTTGGAAAAGCTCATTGCAGTTTCCAACGAGGAAGGACAGGACTAGGACGTCATGACCGATATCCTTAGAAAGATCGAAGCCTACAAGCGCGAAGAGATTGCGGCTGCCAAGGTCAAGCTTTCCTTAGCCGATCTCAAGGCAAGGCAGGCCGGGCAATCCGCACCGCGCGGCTTCCACAAGGCGCTGCTTGCCAAGAAAGCTGCAGGTATTTTCGGCCTGATTGCCGAGATCAAGAAAGCAAGCCCGTCCAAAGGCCTGATCCGCCCCGATTTCGATCCGCCTGCCCTTGCAAGAGCCTATGAAGCCGGCGGTGCCGCCTGCCTTTCGGTGTTGACCGATACGCCGAGCTTCCAAGGCGCGCCGGAGTTTCTAACGGCCGCCCGTGCCGCCTGCTCGCTGCCGGCGCTGCGCAAGGACTTCATGTTCGATACCTATCAGGTACATGAGGCCCGCGCCTGGGGTGCCGACTGCATTCTTCTCATCATGGCGTCGCTGTCCGACGATGATGCAGAGCGTCTCCAGGACGAAGCTTTTGGCCTCGGTATGGATGTGCTGGTTGAAGTGCACGATGCTGAAGAGATGGAGCGCGCGCTGAGGCTGTCTTCGCCGCTGATCGGCATCAACAACCGCAATCTGCGCACCTTCGAAGTCAGTTTGACGGTGAGTGAAAACCTGGCATCCATGGTGCCGGAAGGCCGGTTGCTGGTGGGCGAAAGCGGTGTCTTCACTCACGAGGATTGCAAGCGTCTGGAAGCGGCCAGTATCACCACCTTCCTCGTTGGCGAAAGCCTGATGCGCAAGGATGACGTCACTGCGGCGACGAAGCTGCTGCTGAATGGCGAAACCGGCATTCTGGCGGCCGAGTGAGATGAGCACTGAGAAGGCTGGTCTCACCCATATCGACGCTTCGGGCGAAGCGCATATGGTCGATGTCGGCGACAAGGCCGAGACAGCCCGCAGCGCAACGGCCGCGGGTTACGTCCGGATGAAGCCGGAGACCTTGGCGCTGATCCGCGAGGGCAATGCAAAAAAGGGCGATGTCATCGGCACGGCGCGGCTTGCCGGCATCATGGCGGCCAAGCAAACAAGCAATCTCATTCCCTTGTGCCACCCGTTGATGTTGACGAAGGTCGCTGTCGATATCGAAGAGGATGCCGCCCTGCCCGGCCTGCGTGTCACGGCGACGGCAAAGCTCACCGGTCGTACCGGCGTCGAGATGGAAGCGCTGACGGCGGTTTCCGTTGCCTGCCTGACGATCTACGACATGGCCAAGGCTGCCGATCGCGGCATGGAAATCGGCGGCATTACGCTATTGGAGAAATCCGGCGGTAAATCGGAGGATTTCCGCCATCCGGGGGCCTGATACATGAGCCTATTGCCCGTTGCCGAAGCACAAGCGCGACTGTTGGACAGTGCCACGCCAATCCATCGCTTCGAAAGCGTTCCTCTCGACATGGCCGAGGGGCGCGTCCTGGCCAAAGATATCACCGCTCGCCTGACACAACCGCCCTTCGACGCTTCGGCGATGGACGGCTATGCGCTGCGCTTCGAGGACGCGGCAACGCGCGGTTCCGAACTGCAGGTCATCGGCGCTTCCGCTGCTGGCCATGCCTATGAAGGTACCGTCGGCAAGGGAGAAGCCGTCCGTATCTTCACCGGCGCGCCCGTTCCGGCAGGCGCCGATTCGGTACTTTTGCAGGAGGATGTCGGACGCCTCGAAGGCGAACGCATCCGCACCACCTATCCCTTGCGCAAAGGCCAGCATATTCGCCCGCGCGGACAGGATTTCCTCGAAGGCGAAGCCGTGCTTTCCGCCGGCACGGTCATGGATTTCTCGCGTCTCACTGTTGCCGCCGCGATGAACCATCCGTCACTGGATGTCTGTCGCCGGCCGCTGGTTGCGATTCTGGCGACCGGCGACGAGCTTGTGGCGCCAGGCAATGAACCAGGGCCATCGCAGATTATCGCATCGAACACTTTCGGCATAGCAGCGCTTGCGCGCAATGCCGGCGCCCATGTGCTTGATCTCGGCATCGTCGCCGACGACAGCGGCGAGATCACCGCCGCCATCGGCCGTGCGCAGGTTGCCAAGGCCGATATCATCGTCACACTCGGCGGCGCGTCTGTCGGCGATCACGATCTGGTGCAGGCGACGATGGTAGCCGCTGGCATGCAGCTTGATTTTTGGCGAATCGCCATGCGTCCCGGCAAGCCATTGATGGTCGGCAGCCTCGGTGACATGCATGTCCTCGGCCTTCCGGGCAATCCCGTTTCCAGCCTTGTCTGTGGCCTGCTTTTTCTGGAACCGCTGATCAGAAAGCTTGCATCCCTGCCGCCGGTCAAGCGTGAGGGTATCGCCCGCGCTGCTGTGACTTTTGCGGCGAACGATCAGCGACAGGATTATGTGCGTGCGACGCTGACGAAGGCCGAGGACGGCGGTTGGCTCGCCGAACCCTTCTCGAAGCAGGATTCCTCAATGATGAAGGTTTTTTCGCGCGCCGACTGCCTGGTCGTCCGCCCGCCACATGCGCCGGAGCTTGAAGTAGGCGCCCCCACCCCGGTCCTATTGCTGCGACCCGAATTGCTGGGCTGAAGCTCCTCCGGGAAAGTGCGCAACGGTTTTCCGTCCGGTAATAGCGGGCAAAGACGAACAAGCAAAAGCCGGGAGGTCTGACCCACCCGGCTTTTATTTTATCTGATCGATGCAGATCGATTACTTGGCCGGCTTCTCATGATGGCCGCCGAAGCCGGCACGCATGGCGGAGAGAACCTTGTTGGCGTAATCGTCGTTGCCGCGCGAAGCGAAACGACCGTAAAGCGCGGCGCTCAGCACCGGCGTCGGAACGCCCTCGTCGATGGCGGCCGAGATCGTCCAGCGGCCTTCGCCCGAGTCGGAAACGCGGCCGGCATATTGGGAAAGGGCCGCGTCGCCATGCAGAGCGTCAGCGGTGAGGTCGAGCAGCCAGGAGGTGATCACGCTGCCGCGGCGCCAGACCTCGGAGATTTCAGCGATGTCAAGATCGTATTGATAGTATTGCGGATGCGAGAGCGGGGCGGTTTCGGCGTCCTTCTCGGCGGTCTGCTTGCCGATATTGGCATGGCGCAGAACATTGAATCCCTCGGCATAGGCGGCCATCAGGCCGTATTCGATGCCGTTATGGACCATCTTGACGAAGTGGCCGGCGCCGGACGGGCCACAATGCAGATAGCCCTGTTCCGCCGTGCTGTTTTTGGCGGCTTCTTCGGAGCGCATTGCCGACGGAGCGACGTCGCCGACGCCTGGGGCGAGCGTCGCGAAGATCGGCGACAGATGTTCTACGGTTCCCTTCTCGCCGCCGATCATCAGGCAATAGCCGCGCTCGAGGCCGAAGACGCCGCCGCTGGTGCCGACGTCGACATAGTGGATGCCCTTCGGCTTCAGTTCTTCGGCGCGGCGGATATCGTCATGATAATAGGAGTTGCCTCCATCGATGACGATGTCTCCCTCTTCAAGAAGCGGAACGATTGCAGCAAGTTCCTGGTCGACGATCGCAGCCGGCAGCATCAGCCACACGACGCGCGGCTTCGCGAGCTTCGATACGAAATCTTCGAGGGACTTGCTGCCGGTGGCGCCGAGCTGTTCAAGCGCTGCAATGCCTTCGGGACGCGCATCGAAAACAACTGCATTGTGACCGCCCCTCATCAGGCGTTGCACCATGTTGTTGCCCATGCGGCCAAGGCCGATCATTCCGATTTGCATATGTCAGTCTCCTAGGACGGTTTTAATCGTTTAAATGTTCAATAGAGACATTTCGCAGCATTTTCCAATGAACAAATGACGGGCGAGCTATGCGCAAGCCTGACAGCGAAGAAAAGTTCGCGCGTTCACGCATCTGTGATATGCGCGCCGGGCTTCCCGCCGTTGCATCAGGTTTGCTCTTCGCTTGCCTGGAGGAAGCGATATTTTTGCGGTCACCTGATGTTAAAAAATGTTAAAAATTCGCGATCATTGCCTGACAAAATGATTCTCATCAGCGGTTGGATTTCGATATAGGATCGGCGCGACTAAGGTCCAGCGCCGATCGGCGTTAGGAGGCTGATGTGCTTGATCATGTGACGATCGGGATTCGTGATCTCGATCGATCGAAAATCCTCTACGACAAGGTGTTGCGCTCTATCGGCATAGAACGTCTTTATGCCAAAGGCGAAAGCTTTGCCGGGTACGGCATTGAACAGAAGGCCTTCTTCTGGATCGGTCAGCGCGATGTCCTGCAAACAGGCACGCATATCGCCTTTGCCGCCCCAAACAGGAAAATCGTCGATGAATTCCATCGAATGGGAATCATTGCCGGCGGCACTGATAACGGCGCTCCCGGTCTGCGGCTCCACTACCATCAGGACTATTACGGCGCTTTCATTCTCGACCCCGATAGGCACAATATCGAAGCAGTTTGTCACTTGCCGGTGAAATAAGGGAGGGCATCCTATTCCCGGCAAAATGTGATCAAGGTACCGATGGCCCTACATAGCGCGCTCGCGGCCGGATGAGCCTGCCGCTCGTCGCCTGCTCCATGGCGTGCGCGAGCCAGCCCACGGTGCGGGCGAGCGCGAAAATGATCAGCGGCGCATCCTCCGGCAGGTGATAGGCGTGGGTCATCGCCGTCAGGGCGAAATCAACATTGACGCGCTCGCCGACCAATTGCTCGCCGACATCCCGTACACTGGCGAAAAGCGGAGGCAGCGTGAAGCAGCCAAGCAATGCTTCTCCGCGAATATCGACATCCGGGTAGAGCTGGTGGCCGAAAGCCGGCAATGGCCGTCCCTCGGCCAGATAGCTGCGGACTGCCTCATCCACTCCCATCAAGGCCGCCCGCGCGATCAGCGAGCGCACGCTCTGCCATGCGCCGCCATGCAGCGGACCCGTCAGAGTTGAAAGACCGGACAAGCTGGCGGCAGATAATGTCGCGCCGGCGGACGCCGTGATCCGTGCGGTGAAGGTCGACGCATTCAGTTCGTGATCGGCAAGCAGAACGAGGCTGCGGCGGATCAGGTCGCTCGCATCGGGGCGGTTCCAGGCAGCGGCAAGGCGCCGATGCAAGGGCTGATCCCATGCGCCGGGTGCGAGTGCGTGAGCCACGGTGTCGAACACGCTTTCGGCTTCATTCTGCAAGGCCGGAAGCGATCGTCCGAGCGATGGCAGGTCGCTTGTTATGCGCTCGGCAAGAGCCGAGAAAGCGGCATCGAGGGAAGGAAGTCTTTCCCGAGCCTCGCTTTGCTCGAACCGCAACGGCCGCTTCATATCCCACAGCAAAAGAGCGATATCTTCGAGACATGCGCTTTCTGCAAGCAGTGCGGCGTCTCTGCCGCGATAGAAAAGCCTGCCGTTCGAAACCGTCGATAGCGCCGAGGGTAATACGGGATCGCCCCATTGAATGGCCTCGGCCGCTACAGCCTCGGTCTTGCGCCTTCCGGCATGGCGGGTAGCCAATCGTTTGACGTCATCGGCGAAATAGAGGCTGCGCCGCGTGTCGGCCGGATCGGCTTTCGCGCGAATGCGACCGCGGCTGACATTGGCGTAAAGCGTCTGCGACTTCGTTCCCAGCAGGTTCAGCGCCTGCTCCGCCGTCAACCAGCTCATCGGCCCTCATATTGATCAATTGCATCAAGATTGACGTCAATAGGAATAGGCCCGATCTAATCGGATAGTCAAAGGAGAACAATGATGAAAAGTGGTCTTGAAGATGTCATTGCTGCAGAAACGAAGCTGTCCGATGTCGACGGTGCTGCCGGTCGTCTGATTATCCGCGGCGTATCGCTGGATGATCTGGTCGCGACCAGCCGCTTCGAGGATGTTGCGGCGCTGCTGCTGGATGGCCTGTTCGACGAACATATTGACGCAGCTTCCATCCGAACGAAGCTTGGCGCGGCCCGTATTGCCCTTTTTGCGCATGTTGAGGCGACCGATGCCGCTGTGCTCGCGTTGCCGCCGGTGGACGCCATGCGTGCCTTGCTGGCTCGCGTCCCGGATGGGGAGGATTTTGCCACGGCGATCCGCCTGATGGCGGCGCCCGCCGTCTTCCTGCCGGCTTTGCTGCGATTGCAGAAGGGCGAAGCGCCGATCAAGCCGGATGCTTCGCTCTCGCAATCAGCCGATATCCTGCGCATGTTGACGGGCCGAGTGCCGACGACCGAGCAGACGGCGGGGCTCGACGCCTATCTGGTGACGATTTCCGATCACGGTCTCAATGCGTCGACATTCGCTTCCCGCGTCATCGCCTCGACTCATGCCGGCCTCACTTCCTCGGTTCTCGCGGCAATCAGCGCGCTCAAGGGGCCCCTGCATGGCGGCGCCCCCGGCCCCGTTCTCGATATGCTCGACGGTGTCGGCAAGCCGGAAAATGCCCGCGCCTGGCTTTCGGGGGCGCTCGATCACGGCGAACGGCTGATGGGCTTCGGCCATCGCATCTACCGTGTCCGCGATCCGCGCGCCGATGCCCTGAAGACGGCGTTGAAGCCGATCTTTGCCAGTGGACAGGCCGACGCCGGGCGCATCGCCTTGGCGGAAGCGATCGAATCCGCTGCGTTGACTTTGCTCAAGGAGCGCAAGCCGGATCGGCCCTTGGACGTCAATGTCGAATACTACACCGCCCTGCTGCTAGACGCCCTCGGCTTCCCACGCAGTTCCTTCACCGGCGTCTTCGCGATCGGCCGCACGGTTGGCTGGATCGCCCATGCCCGCGAGCAGACACTCGAGGGACGTCTGATCCGCCCGCAATCGCGCTATGTCGGTCCGCTGCCGACGGCAGCGTAAGGGACACCTGCCAGAATCTGGAACTCAGGCGGCCGCGGATTGGCGCGGCCGCATCATGCCTTCGCGGATGTGGCGGGCAAGCTCGAGCGCTTGCGGTGTCGCACCACCCTTCGGCAAATGCAGGTTGATTGCAAAGACCGGCAGCTCGGGCAGTCCCTGCTCAACGGTGAGGATATCGAGATCCGCGGGAACGGTCGAAGCGAGCCAGACGGTGACGGCTAGGTCCGTGCGCACCGTTGCCGTGGTCGCCTCGATATTGCCGTTCTCAAAGACCGTCCGCCAGCGCAAGCCGTCCTTGCTGAGTGCCGCAAAGACCGATGTGCGGAAGGCGCAGATGTCGGCGACCATGGAGATTGGCAGAGGCACCTTGCGATGGGCATTGCCCGCCTTCGCGCCGACCCAGACGAGCCGTTCGACGGCAAGGCATTCGCCCTGCGACGTGCCGTAAGGTTCCTCCGCCACGCAAAGGTCGATTGTTCCCTTCCCCAGCTCTTCCAGCAGGTCGGGAGACGACGCGCAAACCAAAGAAATCTCCACCTGCGGATGACGTTCGGTATAGGATTTGAGCACGGGCGCGAGCGTTGCTCCGACGAGATCGTAGGGAACACCGAGTCGGACGCTGCCGCGAACCGTCCTTTCCGTCATGTCGTCCCAGATCTCGTCATTCAGCACCAGCAGGCGGCGGGCATTGCCGAGCAGCCGTTCGCCTGCTTCCGTCAGCCGTAATCCGCGCCTGTCACGCTCGAACAAGGCGCAGCCGAGCATATCCTCAAGCCGCTTGATCTGCTGGCTGATCGCACCCTGGGTCATATGCAGCATATTGGCTGATATCGTCATGCTGGCCTGGTCGGCGACGGTGGCAAAGGTTCTGATGAGGGTAATGTCGAAGTTTTGGCTCATGGCAGCATTATAGTTTCTAATGCCGCTGTCCTTCAATATTCGATTTCATGATTCAAAAGTGCCTTCTATGCCTTTTCCCGATATGGAGAAAAGCCGAATATCACAATCGAATCGTTGCTGCCGCTGATCCTCTTCGCGTTGGTTTCCACGATAACGCCCGGTGGCGCGACCACACTCGCGACCGCGTCCGGCGCGCATTTCGGCTTCCGCCGCTCGATACCCGTCATGGGCGGTTTTGCCTTCGGCCTCCATGGCCGGTGCCGCAGCGGTGGGGCTTGGCGGCGTATTGACGGCCCTGCCGGTGTTGCAGATTACCATGAAGGCATTGGGTTCCCTCTATCTGATCTGGCTCGCCGTTCGGATCGGCAGGAGCGGACAACCGCGCGAGGCCGGGCAGATGACAAGGCCGACGCGCTTTCTGGCGGGCGTCTGGATGCTGTGGCACAATCCCAAGGGCTGGGCCATGACGATGGGCGCTGCAGCTTCTTTTGCCGCTCTCGCAAACAGTCCGGTGACGCTCGCGATGCTGCTTGGCCTGACCTTCTGCGTTGTGGCGGCATTCTCGCTGACATTGTGGTGCGCGCTGGGTCAGTTATTCGCCCGGCTGCTGAAGGCGCCGTGGCAATGGCGTGCCCTCAATATCTTTCTGGCCTGCCTCCTCGTGCTCTCGATCGTCCCGATGTGGCGTGATTGATGTCAGGAATGATTGATCTGCAGGCTGTCATAGCCCTTCGCCTTGTAGAGGGCCGCCGAAATCAGCCAGCTCAGCAGGAAAATGCCGACGACGGCGAAGCCGAAATTGGCGAGATTGTCGTTGAGTTCGCCGATGAAGCGCCAGAAGCCGCCTTCAAGGCCGAGTTTGTCGGCGATGAGCCCCAAAGCCTCGATGCCGCCGATGAAGATGGCGACGACGACGGAGGCTGCGGTGATCGTCAGATTGTACCAGAGCTTTCGCACCGGTTTGACAAAGGCCCAGCCATAGGCGCCTGTCATCAGCGTGCTATCGAGCGTATCCATCAACGACATGCCGGCGGTGAATAGCGCCGGGAAGATCAGGATTGTCCAGAAAGACATGCCTTGCGCGGCCTGAGCAGCCGAAATGCCGAGAAGCCCGATCTCGGTTGCGGTGTCGAAGCCGAGGCCGAAGAGAAAGCCGATCGGATACATGTGCCAGGAGCGGGTGACGACCCTGAACATCGGCCGGAAGATGCGCGCGAGAAAACCGCCGCCGCCAAGCAGCGCATCGAGATCGTCATCGCCGATCCCTTCGCCCCTCTGCGCGCGCCTGAAGGCGGACCACACGCCCTTGAGGGTGAAGAGATTGACGATGCCGATTAGCAGCAAGAAGATAGCCGAAACCGTCGTGCCAATGACACCGCCGATATCGTGGAAGGAATCGAGCTGGCTCTGCATGGCAGCCGCGGTTGCGGCAATCAGGATGGAGGCGATCACGACGATCGAGGAATGACCGAGCGAAAAGAAGAAGCCGACGGCATAGGGCTGCTTCCTTTCCTGAATGAGCTTGCGCACGACATTGTCGATGGCGGCGATATGATCGGCATCGAAGGCGTGGCGCAGGCCGAACATATAGGCAAGAAGCGCAATGCCCAGAAGCGACGGTTGTCCGGCAAAGGCAGCCCAGGCCCAGATCCACGCGGCAATATTGAAAGCGGCCAGCAGAGCGAAGGTGACGGCAACCTTCACCCTCGACCTTTCCGCCCGATCGTCAAAGGGATTGAGGATCATACTTTTGTTCCCGTTATGCTTAGGCGCACAATGTCACGGAAACGGAAGCGCGGCGACCGTCAAATAGCGTAGCTGCTGAAATTTTCCGCAGCGTTACTAAATGGGCAAATCCGGCATATGCCGGACCTGCCTTGTCATCTGCTAGCCGATTTCGAAGGGATACCCCTCATCGGCCCAGCCGGTCATGCCGCCGATCATCACCTTCACGCGCTTGCCGAGCGTGCCGAGACGCCAGGCCGCCTTGTCCGTGCCGTTGCAATGCGGTCCGGCGCAATAGACGACGAACAGGGTATCCTCGCGCCATTCCGCCATCTTTCGCGCAGTTATCTTGCCGTGCGGCAGGTTGATCGCGCCCGGAATATGCTTCGCCTGAAACATGGCTGGGCCGCGGACATCGAGCAGCACGAAATCCGCGTTGCCTGATGTCATCGTCTGGCGCACGTCGGAGCAATCCGTCTCGAAGGCAAGCCTGCGGGCATAATGTTCGGCGACGAGGTTTGGGGCTGCTGCGGGGATTTCACTGACTAGGGACATGGAGCACTCCTTCTTGTTTCGGTGCATTCATGCCTGAGCGGTTCCGCGGTTGAAATTGGCAGAAATGCCATATAGCGTCGAGATCATGCCAAACTCAGATAGTCCCGATCTCCGCGGCCCGCATGTTGTAACCCTCGTCTATGACGGGCTGTGCACATTCGAATTCGGCGTCGCCTATGAAATCTTCGGCCTGCCCCGTCCCGAGATGGGCGACGACTGGTACAGGTTTTCCGCCTGCGCCATCGAAGATGGCCCGCTTCGCGCCGCCGGTGGTTTGACAGTGCAGGTCGACCATGGGCTGGAAATCATTGCCGATGCCGATCTGATCGTCGCGCCCGGCTGGCGCGGCATAGGCACGCCGGTCCCTGCCCCGCTGGTGGCCGAGCTGCAAGCGGCCAGCCGCCGCGGCGTTCGCATCATGTCATTATGTTCCGGCGTGGCGGTCCTTGCCGCGGCGGGATTGCTCGCCGGCCGCAAGGCAACGACGCATTGGCGCTATGTCGATTCGATTGCCGCGCGCTATCCGGATATATCCCTCGATGCCGATGTTCTTTATGTCGATGAGGATAAGGTGCTGACTGCTGCCGGCAGTGCCGCAGCCATCGATCTCTGTCTGCATGTAGTGCGCCGGGATTTCGGCCCAGACATCGCCAACAGCGTCGCCCGTCGCTTGGTGGTTCCGCCCCATCGCGAGGGCGGTCAGGCGCAATATATCGAGACACCAGTTTTGAGGGAGCGCGAAGGAGCGCGTTTAGGCCCGCTGCTTGAATCGATGCGCGAGCGTTTGCAGGAAGATCAGCCCATCTCGGCACTTGCCACGCGGGCGGGTATGAGTGTGCGTACTTTCCAGCGCCGTTTCGAGGCGACCACCGGCATGGCGCCGGGCGAATGGCTGCTCAGCGAACGGCTGAGGCGCGCCCGCGATCTGCTGGAGAAGCAGGCGGCCATTTCGCTTGACGATGTGGCCGTGGCGAGCGGGTTTGGATCGCTCGCCACCATGCGTCATCATTTTCGGGAGAGGCTTGCGGTGAGCCCGAGCGACTACCGCAAGCGATTTGCAGCTCTTGGAGCAATTCCAGGAAAAGTGCGCAGCGGTTCTCCGTCCGGAATTGCGTAGAACAAAGAGGTAGAGCGATTCAGCGTTCCGCGAAACGCTCTACACCAGACGGCTCTGTTCCGTCGCCGCTTCGATGAAGCTGGAGAACAGCGGATGCGGTTCCAGCGGACGGGACTTCAGTTCCGGATGATACTGCACGCCGATGAACCACGGATGGTCCGCATATTCGATCGTCTCAGGCAGAACGCCATCCGGCGACATGCCGGAGAAGGTCAGGCCGCAATCTTCCAGCTTGTCCTTGTAGTCGATGTTGACTTCATAGCGGTGGCGATGGCGCTCCGAAATATCGGTCGAGCCGTAGATTTCCGAAATCTTTGTGCCCTTCTTCAGGGCCGCCTTGTAGGCGCCGAGACGCATGGTGCCGCCGAGATCGCCGGATGCCGTACGCTTCTGTAGCTCGTTGCCCTTCAGCCATTCGGTCATCAGGCCGACGACGGGCTCCTTGGTAGGACCGAACTCGGTCGACGATGCATGCTCGACGCCGGCCAGATTGCGGGCCGCTTCGATGACAGCCATCTGCATGCCGAAGCAGATGCCGAAATACGGCACCTTGCGCTCGCGCGCGAAACGGGCTGCCAGGATCTTGCCCTCCGAACCGCGCTCGCCGAAACCGCCGGGGACGAGAATGCCGTGCACCTTTTCGAGATACGGTGCCGGATCTTCCTTTTCGAAGACCTCAGATTCGATCCATTCCAGCTTGACCTTGACCCGGTTAGCAATGCCGCCGTGATGCAGCGCCTCGATCAGCGACTTATAGGCATCCTTCAGACCGGTATATTTGCCGACGATGGCAATCGTCACCTCGCCTTCCGGCGTGCGGATGCGGTTGCAGACCTCTTCCCACTGTTCGAGACGCGGCTTCGGAGCCGGCTCGATGCCGAAGGCGGCCAGTACCTCGTTGTCGAGGCCTTCCTTATGATAGGCCATCGGCACATCGTAGATATTGGCGACGTCGAGCGCCTGAATGACGGCAGATTCCCGTACGTTGCAGAACAGTGAAAGCTTACGGCGTTCTGCTTCGGGAATTTCCCGGTCGGCACGCACGAGCAGGATGTCCGGATGGATGCCGAGTGCCTGCAGTTCCTTGACGGAATGCTGTGTCGGCTTGGTCTTCAGCTCGCCGGCCGCCGGAATATAGGGCATCAGCGTCAGATGAACGTAGACTGCCGTGCCGCGCGGCAGATCGTTGCCGAGCTGGCGGATCGCTTCCATGAAAGGCATGGCTTCGATGTCGCCGACCGTGCCGCCGATCTCGCAGATGACGAAATCATAATCGTCATTGCCTTCGGTCACGAAATCCTTGATCTCGTTGGTGACGTGCGGAATGACCTGGACAGTGGCGCCGAGATAATCGCCGCGACGTTCCTTGTCGATGATGTTCTTGTAGATGCGACCGGTGGTGATGTTGTCGGTCTTGGTGGCCGAGCGGCCAGTGAAGCGCTCGTAGTGGCCAAGATCGAGGTCGGTTTCCGCACCGTCGTCGGTGACGAAGACCTCGCCGTGCTGGGTCGGGCTCATGGTGCCCGGGTCCACGTTCAGGTAGGGGTCGAGTTTGCGCAGGCGGACTCGATAACCACGAGCCTGCAACAACGCTCCGAGAGCCGCAGCCGCAATTCCTTTTCCGAGGGAAGAAACCACGCCGCCTGTGATGAATACATATCGCGCCATGGGAGTCACCGGATACCTTTTCACAAATGATTCCGCTAGCCCTAAAATTCGTTTCCAGAATTTTGGCTACAGGATGCGGAATATGGACAAAACAAAACCGGCAGATCCGAGGACCTGCCGGGGATGATCTTCGGCGACCGGAATTACTTGCCGGTCGGAACGCCGCCATTGTCGGCGGGCGCGGGAGTTGTCGTCGCCGGCGCGGTCTGCTGACCGGTTGCGGCCGGAGCCTGCTGTACAGGTGCCGTAGCGGCAGGCTGGTTCGTCGTGGCAGGCGTCGTCGCCTGCGACTGCGGCGCCACAGCGCCGCTGTTCGGAACGCCGCTATTGTCGGCCGGCTTCGCGGGGGTCGCTGCCGGAGCGGAACCCTTCTGACCGCCCAGCGAATCAAGGATGCCGTTGCCCTGGCCGGCCGTGCTCGGGATACGGTTGAGAATGTCGGTCGGGCGAGCTTCGAAGCGCGACAGCACGTTCATGCCGAGCGCGAGTGCGAAGAAGAGCGCCGCAAGAATGGCCGTGGTGCGCGTCAGCGCATTGGCCGTACCGCGCGCAGACATGAAGCCCGATCCGCCGCCGATGCCGAGGCCGCCACCTTCGGAGCGCTGAATCAGCACCACGCCGATGAGGGCGATGACAACCATGAGATAGATGACAAGCAGTACGGTTTGCATGGATCCAGTCCTGCCCGGTGCGGGCATCAAAAACAAAAGCTCGCGGCTCTTTACATGAGGCTCTCGCCTATTCCAAGCCCTTTTAGGACTGGAATTTCGGGCAAGTCGTTGCTTCAGGCGAACTGCCGGTCGAATGCGGCATAAATGGCGAGGAAGTCAGCGGCTTTCAAGCTCTGCCCCCCGACAAGCACGCCATTGACGTGAGGAACATCGAGAAGATCGCGCGCGTTGGCGCCGCTGACCGATCCGCCGTAAAGGATTCGCATATTCGAGCCGTCCTTGCCGAAACGCTGGATGAGCTCGGCGCGGATGAAGGCATGTGCCTCCTCCACGTTTTCCTGAGTGGGGACGACGCCGGTGCCGATTGCCCAGACGGGCTCGTAAGCAATTACGGTCGTTGCAGCTGTCGAGCCATCCGGAATTGATTCCATCAGCTCCCGCTTCAGGACCTCCAAAGTCTGGCCGCTGTTGCGCTCATAGGCTGTCTCGCCGATACAGATGATGGCGATCAGCCCCGCATCATGGGCTGACTGCGCCTTGGCGCGTACCAGCATATCGCTTTCCGCATGATTCCTGCGGCGCTCGGAATGACCGACGATGACATGTGTGCCGAAGCAATCTGCGATCATTTCGGCCGAGATATCGCCGGTATGGGCACCGCTCACCTGCTGATGGCAATCCTGAGCGCCGATGGCGAGCGGGCTGTCATCGCATAGTGCTGTCGCGACATAGAGCAGCGTGGCCGGGGGGCAGAGTAAGGTATCGATCTTTTCCGACAGCGGCGCCTTGACGCCATCCGCGATCGCCTTGATCTGGTCCAGGCTCGCGCGCGTGCCGTTCATCTTCCAGTTTCCGGCCAGAAGTGGCCGTATGGTTTTCGTCATTCCGATTTCTCCCCCTATATCATCCACCGGACTAACAAAAAGGCGCAGCAAAGGAAAGTTAGAGAACGCGGCCGAAACCGTTCAAATCGTTTGAAAAAATGCTTACCCGGAAAATAAATCGAATTGCGGGATGTGTTTTACAACGCCTGTGGATCGGCGAGCCAGTTCAGCACCTTGCGCCAATCGGTCATGCGTACCGGCGTTCCGTGATTTCCGGTCTCGAAAAGCGTGAAGCGTGTCGGATAGTGCGCTTTGTAGAGTTTTTCGAACAGCGCCTGCTGGTCGGCTGCAGCATAGACCGGGTCCTTGCTGCCATGTGTGAACCAGAGCGGCAGCCTGGCCTTGTAGAAGGCGCTCCTCGTGAAATCCGGATCGGTGACGCCGCTCAGGATCGCCATGCCCTTCAGCCGCTTGACACTTTCGGCATCGCGCGTAATGCCCCAGCAGATGAAGCTACCCATGGAGGCGCAGGTGAGGATCACGGGCTTGCCGCCCGACTGCTCGTAGGAATGGCGGATCAGCGCGGCGATATCGGCAACGCCGTTGCTGTCGAACCCTTTGACGCTCGGCGCGTAATAGGTGCCGCCATTGCGGTAGGCGAGGTTCTTCAGCCGGTTGAAATTGCCTCCGAATGTATAATCGTTGGAGCCGAGCCTGCGGTCGCCGCCGCGGCCGTGGATGAAGATGATGGTAAAGGCCTGGTTCGACACCGGGCCTATGCGGGTGACGTCTACCTTGCGGTCGCCAAGCTGCAAGGTTTCGTCTTCCTGCGCCTTCCAGCGCACGCCGGTATCGACATAGGCCGGCTTCACACGCTTTTCCGGAATCTGATCGCGGCCGTTAATGTCACGCATTTCTTGGTAATCGATCGTCTGGAATGCACCATTATCGTGGCTTTCGATGACCATCTGGCTCGAAAACAGCTCGTCCTTGAACGGCTTGAGCATCTCGGCAGAAGCTCCGCTCAGGCTCGTCAGAAACAAAATGCCCGACATTGCGGACAGAACGGGCAAATGAGCTGTGGACATTAGCATGCGGACACTTCCTCCGATCGGCCATCGGGCTTGCCATTCTTCACCCGGCAACGCAAATCTCTTTCATGAATCTGCCCCGTCGTGGGGCGCCATCGCTCTTGTGCGCCGTTTCTGGCAGAATCACGGTGATTCGCGAATACCGGCGACAAATGCGATAATAAAGGGGTCTGGCCCCACCAGAACAAATCTGAGCAGCTTGAAATTCTATGGACAATAGCAACGATCTCTTCTCCGGACTTCCCCGCTCGCCGAAACCGGAAGCGGCAGAAAAGCCGGCCGCGAAGACAGAAAAGCCCGCGCCCGCCCCCCGCGCGGCGCCGGCGACCCAGTCTTCGGAGGAATATGGCGCGAGCTCCATCCGTGTTCTCGAAGGGCTTGAGCCCGTGCGCATGCGCCCGGGCATGTATATCGGCGGCACGGACGAGAAGGCGCTGCACCACCTTTTCGCCGAAGTCATCGACAATTCCATGGACGAGGCCGTAGCCGGCCACGCCAATTTCATCGAAGTCTATCTCGATCGGGAAGGTTATCTGACCGTCACGGATAACGGCCGCGGCATTCCTGTGGAAAACCATCCGCAGGTGCCCGGGAAGTCGACGCTCGAAGTCATCATGACCAAGCTGCATGCCGGCGGCAAGTTCGACGGCAAGGCTTATGAAACGTCCGGTGGTCTGCATGGCGTGGGTGTATCCGTAGTCAACGCGCTATCGGATGATCTGGAGGTCGAAGTCGCCCGCAACCGCAAGCTCTATCGCCAGCGCTTCTCCCGCGGCCTGCCGGTCGGCGGCCTGGAAGAGCTGGGCGATGTGCACAACCGGCGCGGCACGCGCGTCCGCTTCCATCCCGATCCGCAAATATTCGGCGACCACGCCCGCTTCGATCCGGCCCGCGTCTTCCGCATGGCTCGTTCCAAGGCCTATCTGTTCGGCGGTGTCGAAATCCGCTGGAGCTGCGATCCCGAGCTGGCGCCCGAAGGGGCCGATGTTCCCGAAAAAGCGGTGTTCCATTTCCCCGGCGGCTTGAAGGATTATCTCAAGGCGACAATGGGCAACGAGTTCACCGTCACCCGCGAGATCTTTGCGGGCAAAACGGAGAAGGAAAGCGGTCACGGCTCGCTCGAATGGGCGATCACCTGGTATGGCGGCGATCCGCAGATCCATTCCTACTGCAACACGATTCCGACGCCTGAAGGCGGCACGCACGAGGCCGGCTTCCGCATCGCTCTGACCAAAGGTCTGAAGAACTACGCCGACCTCACCCAGAACAAGCGCGCCGCCAATATCACGACCGACGACGTGATGATTTCGGGCGTCGGCATGTTGTCGATCTTTATCCGAGAGCCCGAATTCGTCGGCCAGACGAAGGACAAGCTTGCGACGGTCGAAGCCCAGCGCATTGTCGAAAACGCCCTGCGCGATCCCTTCGACCATTATCTTGCCGATAATCCGGCCGAGGCCGAAAAGCTGCTGGAATGGGTGATCGAGCGCTCGGAAGAGCGTATGCGCCGCCGCAAGGAAAAGGAAGTCAATCGCAAGACCGCCGTGCGTAAGCTCCGCCTGCCCGGCAAGCTGGCGGATTGCTCTCAGAGTGCCGCCGAAGGCGCCGAACTCTTCCTCGTGGAGGGCGATTCGGCAGGTGGCTCGGCGAAGCAGGCGCGAAACCGCACCAACCAGGCGATCCTGCCGCTGCGCGGCAAGATCCTCAACGTCGCCAGCGCCGGCCGGGAGAAGCTTTCCGGCAATCAGCAGATTGCCGACCTCGTCCAGGCGCTTGGCTGCGGCACGCGCACGAAATATCGCGAGGAAGATCTTCGCTATCAGCGCATCGTCGTCATGACCGATGCTGACGTCGATGGCGCTCACATCGCTTCGCTGCTGATCACCTTCTTCTATCAGGAGATGCCTGAGCTGATCCGTCAGGGCCATCTGTTTCTGGCCGTACCGCCGCTCTACAAGATCACGCAGGGTTCGAAATCCATCTATGCCCGCGACGATGCCCACCGGCAGGAGCTGATGGCAACGGAATTCAAAGGCAAAGGCAAGGTCGAAATCAGCCGCTTCAAAGGTCTGGGCGAAATGCTGCCGGCTCAGCTCAAGGAAACGACGATGGATCCTTCGAAGCGCACCCTGCTGCGCATCGAGATCGACGAGGTCGATTTCGAGGGAACCCGCGATGCCGTCGACAATCTGATGGGCACCAAGGCCGAGGCTCGATTCCGCTTCATTCAGGAACGCGCCGCTTTCGCCGAGGATCTGGACATCTGACGCAGAAAACTCAGTCTTTTGCGGTCGAGGGGCCTCGTCCTCCTCTCTGATAACTTCATTACGGCATGTAGGACAGTCGTGCTATTGTCATGACGGCTGAATAAAAAGCCTCTTATGTTCGTTTTCAAGCTCTTTAGGCATGATTTTTCCTTTTCGACTTTGACGGCGAATGCACATGCGTGAAGCTGGTGAACAAAGGAGGAGACAGGGCGTTTTGACGACGGCTGGCATACTCT